>JAZBNW010000039.1:0-2039 GCA_036350855.1 Halieaceae bacterium | reverse complement strand
CGGTATCGGTAAGATCGGCTACGAGATCAACCTCAACCGCGTCTTCTTCAAGTATCAGCCGCCGCGCCCGCTGCACGAGATCGATGCCGAACTAGCCGGTGTGGAGCAGCGGATTCTGGAGTTGTTGCGGGAGGTCACCGAATGACGCCAGAGTCCACCTTTGGCCAGCTGGTTGAGCGCATTCAGGCGGCCCACCGCGAGTTGGCGGCCCAGGCGGGCCGGGCGATCAACATCAGTCTAACCCTGCGTAACTGGCTGATCGGCTGTTACATCGCCGAATATGAGCTGAACGGCCAGGATCGGGCGCAGTATGGTGACCGGCTGTTCAGTGACCTGGCCGGCGCACTCAAGGCATTGAGCAACTGCAACCGGCGCCAGCTCTACCGCTATCGGCGCTTTTACAGCCTCTACCCGCAGATTGTGGGGTCGCTGCCCCCACAATTACGCGACCTGCCCATGTTAACCGGTGCGCAGATGGTGGTGACGGCGTCCCCACCATCGCCGGCCATGACGCTGGACCTGGTCACCAGGCTCAGTTACAGCCACTTTGATGAACTGGTGGATATCACAGACGCCACAAAACGCAGCTTCTACGAGGTCGAGTGCATCCGCGGCAACTGGTCGGTGCGCGAGCTGAAACGCCAGATCGGCAGCCTTTACTTCGAACGTTCCGGCCTGTCGCTGGACAAGAAGAAACTCGCCGCGATGGCGCAGCAGGGCGCTGAGATACAAACCATACTGCCCATTCGTGATCCCTACGTCTTCGAGTTTCTTGGCTTGAAACCCGCCGAGGTCATGAGTGAATCCGACCTGGAAGCGCAACTCACGGAAAAATTGCAGGCCTTCCTGCTCGAGCTCGGTCACGGCTTTTGCTTCGAGGCTCGGCAGAAACGCATCCTCATCGGAGACGAGCTCTTCTTCGTCGATCTGGTGTTCTACCACCGCATCTTGAAATGTCATGTGCTGGTGGAACTGAAGCTGGAAAACTTCCGCCACGAGAACCTCGGTCAGCTCAATACCTATGTCAACTGGTATCGCCGGCACATGATGACGGAGGGCGATAACCCGCCAGTCGGCATCCTGCTGTGCACCGACAAAAATCATGCCCTCGCCGAATACGCCCTGGCCGGGATGGACAATCACCTGTTCGTGTCGAAATACCTACTCGAACTGCCGCAGAAGGAAGAGATGCAGCGGTTTATCGATGAGCAGTTGCGGGAGGCGGGGGAATGATTTGTATCCGCTATCCCGCTCATTGGACCCACCAGAAATTAAAGTTTGTGGCCTCGCTGAGAAGCGGAGAAAGCATCACTTCCGACGACATTTCCGCTGCCGGGGAGTACCCGGTTTATGGCGGAAACGGGGTTCGAGGTTACACGTCGAGCTACACCCACGAAGGAACGTATCCAGTCATCGGCCGCCAAGGCGCGCTCTGCGGGAACGTCAACTATGCGACTGGAAGGTTTTGGGCGTCTGAGCACGCTGTTGTTGTGAATGTGCACGACGGCCATGTAGTCCGCTGGCTTGGTGAAGTCTTGCGGTCGATGAATCTGAACCAGTACTCACAGTCTGCCGCACAACCGGGATCAGCGTGGAGGTCATCGAAAACCTCCCCGTCCCTGTTCCCCCTAAGCCGGAACAGGAAGTAATCGCCAACTACCTCGACCGCGAAACCGCCCGCATCGACGGGCTGATTGCCGAGAAGGAACGCATGCTGGCGCTGCTGGAAGAAAAGCGCGCCGCCCTCATCAGCCGCGTCGTCGCCCGCGGCCTCGACCCCGACGCATCACTCAAACCCTCCGGCCAGGAATGGCTAGGCGATATCCCGGCGCATTGGGAGCTTTGCCGCATCAAGTTCGTTGCTACCGCGCTAGATCAAGGCAGGTCGCCGATCGCTGCCAACACTCCAGCGAGCCCAAACGAACTCGGTGTCTTAAAACTAAGCGCAGTTTCAAAAGGTCGTTTCAAGCGAGAAGAGAACAAGGCGCTTCGTGAAGCGGATGAACAGGAGGAGGCGTTCGCACTTCGCGCGGGTGATG
>JAZBNW010000038.1:0-9900 GCA_036350855.1 Halieaceae bacterium | reverse complement strand
CTGGGTTTACCGCAGCGGTGGCGCGCGGATACTCGCGGAGCAGGGCTACGAGCAGGCGTATGTCTACGGGATAGTGGATGCGCCGTGGCCCATGCAGGACCGGGACACCGTAGTGCGTTTTGATTACCGGCAGGATGCAGGGACCGGTGAGATAATCATTACAATCAGGAACTTTCCGGATTTCATACCACCCGAGAAGAACTATGTACGGGTGCCGGATTTTGGTGGCTTCTGGGCGCTGCGACCCGAAGCCGATGGCTGGGTGGAGGTGACCTACCAGGTGCACGGGGACCCGAGCGGCCTGATCCCCGTCTGGCTCGCCAATTTCGCCGCAGCGACCTCCGTCACCCGCACCCTCCAGCGAATGGACGCCGCAGTGCAATCCTACGTGGGAGCCCGCTCACCCTTTGTCATGGAGCCAGACCACAATGAAAATAAGTGACTACCTGAGCAAAGAGGAGGTCGCGCGCTTTACCGCGAAAAGCGACCTGCATGCCTGGCGACTGGTGCTGGGCAACTGGCTGATGATCGCGGCCATTTTTGCCCTGTTGGCGATGTTTCCCAACCCACTGACTATCCTGTTCGCGATGCCTCTGTTGGCCGGCAGGCAGCTGGGGCTGTCGGTGCTGATGCACGACGCGGGGCACAATACCCTGTTTGCAACTCCCTGGTTGAACAAGGTGGTGGGGCAATGGCTGTGCGCCGCCCCGGTTTTCAATGACCTGACGGCTTATGCCAGGGGTCACCTGGAGCACCATCGCAAGGCGGGCACCCCCGAGGATCCCGACCTTTCGAACTATGCCGCCTACCCGGTATCCCGGGAGAGCTTTCGGCGCAAGGTCATTCGCGACCTCAGCGGCCAGACCGGAATCAAGTTGCTGGCGTCTGTCTTTCGCGGGGCCTCGGGTGTTATCAGCAGGGAAACACGCCAGGGCTCCCTGCCGCTACTGCGCCAGTTGTTTGTGCAGTTCCTGCTGTTCCTGGCGCTTTACGCCGCGGGTATCGGCTGGGCCTATGTGATCTGGCTCGGCAGCTTCCTGACCGTATTCATGCTGGTTATTCGTGTGCGCCAGGTGGCAGAGCATGCGGCGGTGCCGGGCCCCTACGACCCGGATCCCAGGAAGAACACACGCACCGTGGAGGCGCCCTGGTGGCAGCGCTTGGTATTTGCGCCCAATGGCGTCAACTACCACCTCGAGCATCACTTCATGGCGAGTGTTCCCTGCTACCGCCTGGCGGCCCTGCACGCTCACCTGAAGCAGCGCAGGGCGCTGGACGGTGTCCCGGTGTTTCGCGGCTACGGCCAGCTGCTGCGGCACGCGGTGGCCGCGGCCTGAATCGCCACACCCGGCCCTCTCGCGCCGCTAAAGTCGCTGGTACAGGACGAGCTCGCCGGGGGAGGGGACAAGCACTACAACCAGGCGCTTTGCCCGTTCCTGACCCACAGCGTCGGAACAGGGTATACATGCGCGGGTCTCTCCTGGCTGAATACCACCGCGAACCGCTTGTACGGGGCGCGCTTGCTTGCGCGGGCCTCGACGATCAGGTCGATCGGCATGCCGTCGATCGCCGTCGCCTCGATCAGGTGAATGATCATCATATCCAGGATACCCCCGCCGGGACTCGGCGTCGGAATCCGCCGCCGGTCGCGCCAGGTGTCGACGCATTCCTTTTTGGTGGTGGGCTGTTCGTGGCTGGGAATCGTGCTCATGGAAAAACCGTCCAGTGGTATTTGCGGCAAGCCCCTGGGTCCTTGACCTGGCGCCTGGGGTCGGTCGGGAGCCGGTGCTGACGTCCATCCGCGCCAGGGAAAAGTGTAGCAGATTTTTTTTTGCGAATGCCCGGGCTGAGCGTGCAGGGTCTCCCCGCATCACCTGATGCCTGGCCCGACCTGCTTATCGGATGACGAGCATTCCCTGGCGCACCAGAATTTGGAGTGGCGGCTTCGATTGCTATCCGATATCACGCTATACTGGCCTGGCTATCTGGAACACCAATAAAATAATGTAATTACCAAGGACATACCATGAAGCAGCCGACTGGCCTGTACGCCTCGTTTCCGAACATGCCAACACTCGCAGGTTTGCTGGCTGCTATCGCGCTATTTTTGCTGGCCATGCCAGTGACAGCCAACGAGGGTGATGAAGAGCCTGAAGAAACCAGTATCTTTTCACCGGCCCCGATTATCTACGATGCCCCCTCGCCGCTGCTCACCAATATTCCCAACCGCAATATCCGCTCGCTGAACGGCAATTGGAATGTGGTCATCGACAAGCTGGGACTGGGGGAGCGGGGTATTTTCGGGTCCGGCTACTACCATAATGCCAGGCAGCAATCGGGGATGGAGCTGATCGAATACAGTTTTGACGAGCGCCTGCAACTCAAGGTGCCTGGGGACTGGAACTCGCAGCAGGAGCGCCTGTTTTTCTACGACGGCTCAGTCTGGTACCAGCGGACTTTCACAGCCCAGAGCAGGCGCGGTGAACGTTACTTCCTGCATTTCGGCGGCGCCAACTTCACCACCACCGTCTACCTCAACGGCTCGGCGCTGGGGCAGCACAAGGGCGGTTATACGCCCTTCGATTTTGAGGTGACAGAACGACTGAAAGACGGCGACAACGACCTGGTGGTGAGAGTGGACAATACCCTGGACCAGTCCAGCGTTCCCACCATGCGCACCGACTGGTGGCAGTACGGCGGTATCACCCGGGATGCGAACCTGGTGACGGTACCGGATACCTTTGTCCGTCAATTCCATGTATGGCTGGCGGAGCCGGGCAGCAGTGATATTCGCGGCTGGGCGCTGGTAGAGGGTGCCGCTGCGGGTACCGGGGTCACGCTGACCATCGACGAACTCAATGTGTCTGCCACGGCCAGCACCGATGCCAGCGGGCGAGCGGAGTTCCGGGTGAGCGCCAATCCCCGGCTGTGGTCCCCCGACGATCCTTTCCTGTACGACGTCAGCGTCTCGGTCGAGGATGACACCAGTACCGACCGCGTGGGCTTTCGCACCGTGCGCCGTGAAGGCGGACAGATCCTCCTCAATGGCAAGCCGATATTCCTGCGTGGTATCAGCATGCACGAGGAAACCGTGCTGGGAGAGGGCGTCGCGACGGCAAGAGCCGATGCGGAAGCCTCCTTCGCACTGGCCAGACAACTGGGCGCCAATTTCGTGCGACTTGCCCACTATCCCCATAACGAGCACACCGTCCGCCTGGCGGATGAATTGGGCCTGATGCTGTGGTCGGAGATTCCGGTGTACTGGGCCATCGACTGGCGCAACGAGGAAACGCAGCAACTGGCCAACAACATGATGTCCGGGATGGTACAGCGCGACCTCAACCGCGCCGCTGTCGTCATCTGGTCACTGGGCAACGAAACCCCGGTCAGTGAGGCGCGCACGGCCTTCATGGCGAGCGAGGCCGCGACGGTCAGGGCGCTGGACCACAGTGGCAGGTTGCTGGCAGCCGCACTTATTGGCAACCCCGAAAGTGAATTGCGCGAAGTGGCAGGGGATGTGATGGTCGCGCTGCTCAAGGATGCCGATGTCAGCCTGCAAGACAAGGCGAAGCTGGTGGTCTTTATCGGCAGGGAACTGGTCGACAGCATGCTGGCTGACGAGAAGCCCGGTGCGGATACCGGGGCGACGACCGGGGAAGCCAATCCAGCGGCAGCCGACGCCGATCAAATCCTGATCGAACTGGATGACCCCCTGGGTGACATTGTCGATGTGGTCGGCTACAACGAGTACTTCGGCTGGTACTACTCCGCCGCCTTCGCGGCCAATTTGCCCGCCAGCGAAGCGGATATCCGGCGGGTTGTACTGAACGACATCATGCCGCGCCTGCGTTTCAGCAACAGTTATGGCAAACCCATGGTGATATCGGAATTCGGCGCCGGTGCCAAGGCGGGCTTTCGCTCACCGGAAGCGCTGCTGTGGTCGGAAGAGTATCAGGCGAGGGTCTACGAGGCGCAGCTGGATATGTTGCAGCACAGCCCCCTGGTCCAGGGTATGTCGCCGTGGGTGCTGAAGGACTTCCGGGCGGCGCTGCGGCCACTCAACGGTATCCAGGAGTTCTATAATCGCAAGGGCCTGGTGGATGAGCGGGGTAATCGAAAGCTCGCCTTCGACGTGCTGGGCCGGTTTTACCGGTCCCTGCCGCAGCAGTGACAGTCATGGTCTCTGGAATAAACTGTTACCCGTGTGACCGGAATGCACCCTCGAAAAATGGTCCGCCTGGCAGGAGTTGAACCTGCGACCTACCGCTTAGGAGGCGGTTGCTCTATCCACTGAGCTACAGGCGGGTAAATAAAGAGGGTGTCAGTGCAGCACGGTCCGGCGCTGGGCCAGCCGGCTTGTCGACGCTGCGAATTATCGGTGCCACGTCGCGTTTACGCAACCCTTGGGGGTGTTTGACCTGGATCAATTCCGGGTTTTTTTGCGGTCACCGTCTCTTGAAAATTGCTGTGTCCAACCCTATTTACAAGTCCAGGTTAAGACAGACCGCATTAAAAAAGGAGGTGCCGCATGTCTTTGATACCACGTAGCAACCTGTTTGACATCGATCGTTTTTTTGGCGATTCCTGGCCCCAGCAGTACGAATCACGCGCCGCGTCGTTTTTTGCACCGAGGGTGGATATAAGGGAAGCCAACAACCACTACGAGATAACCGCTGAACTGCCCGGTGTGGCGAAGGAGGACATCCATGTCCACGTCAAGGACGGCGTTCTCACCCTCGAGGCTGAAACCAGCAAGGAAGACAAGGAGGAGAAGGACGGCAAGATAATCCGCCAGGAGCGACGCTACGGCAAGTACATGCGCAGCTTCAACCTGGGTACGGATGTCCAGGAAGCGGATATCAAGGCATCTTTCAAGGACGGTGTGCTGACACTGGAGGCGCCGAAAGCGCAGCCGAAAGAGCCTGAGCGCCGACGCATCAGCGTCGATTGAGCCGGTCTTCCAACCCGGGGTGGGCATTTCCCGCCCCGGGTAGTCCGCTGCGGCGAATGAACCCGTGGCAGGCGGGGCGCAGGTCAGGGCCCTTGCCTGTGCAGCGGGCTGGTCTACCGCAAGCGCCGCGTATCCCGCCACACAATATCCCGTCCTCCCACTTGCTTTCCTCACGCTCACAGATCAATCTACCCGCTTGAGCCGCGCCCCGCAGTGGTCGCGAGAATGACGTGTTTTCTGTGATAAGAGGTTGTCTCCCGTGAGGTTTCGGGTCCGAATTTTCCTGCTGTTTTGCCTGCTCCCAACTGCCCTGCCTGCGGTCCCTGCCGCTGCGGATACTGCCGATGATGTCCTGGCCAGTGAGCGCAGGCAGTATGACGCGGCATTGCGGGCCGTGAACAAGGGGCGTTGGACCGAATACGAACAATTGCGCCCGGGGCTGGAAGACTATCCCCTGGCCATGTACCTCGATTACTACCAGTTGACGCGGCAGTCCGGCGCGGTTCGCCCGGCGGATGCCCTGCGCTTTATCGACCGCTCCGCCGGTTCGCCTTTGCCCAATCGCTATACCAACGCCTATCTCAGGGAGGCAGGGCAGGACGGTCGCTGGCGGGATTTCCTGGCGGTCAAAGCGGATGAGCCCGCAGGAATTGAATTGAAGTGCTATTACTTTCGCGCTCGGCTGGCGGCGGGCGATACCGATGTAGCCTGGGAGGGCGCCGCGCGCCTGTGGGATGCCGGCGAATCGCGCCCCGACGCCTGCGATCCCCTGTTCAGCGCCTGGATCGCCGCGGGCCAGTTGACCGATGACATCGTCTGGGCCCGCCAGCTGAAGGCCTTTGACGCCCGTCAGCGCTCGCTCATGACCTACGTTGCCAAAAGAGCCAGTCCGGCGTTGGCGCCCTGGGCGGACAAGCTGCTGGCGGTATATCAACAACCGGACAAGATGCGCCGGCAATCGCTTCCCCCCGACAGTCCCTATTCTGCGGACATTGCGAGCCACGGCCTGGCCCTGCTGGCGCGCTACAGTCCCGGGACGGCGCTGGAATACTGGACCGAGTACCAGCAGGAGCTGGAATTCACCGCGCAGCAGACCCGCCAGGTGGAATACGCGATAGCGCTGCACGGCCTGTTCGCCGAGGAGGAGGCCCTTGCGCCCTGGCTGCAGGGGGCGCTCGAGCGCCTGCAGGATGACAAACTCGTGGAGTTGCGCCTGCGCTGGCTGCTGGCGGAGCAGGACTGGGCGGCGCTGGCGCAGACCCTGCCCCTGCTCTCACAGGAGCGGCGCGGGCACGAGAGCTGGCGCTACTGGCAGGGCGTCGTGCTGGAAAAACAGGGCGATACCGCAGCGGCCAACGCGATTTTCGAGGAGGTTTCCCGGGAGCGGAGCTTCCACGGTTTCCTCGCCTCGGACAAGCTGGGCAATGCCTATTCCTTCAACCACCAGACCCCGGAGCTGGACCCCGGTACTGCCGGTGACCTGCGCCGGTTGCCGGTGGTCAGGCGGGTTGGCGAACTTAATTTCCACGAGTCATACAGCCTGGCGCACTCCGAGTGGTATTACCTGCTGCAGGCGCAGGACAGGCAGCGCAACGAGCAGCTGGCGCAACTGGCGTCGCAGCAGGGCTGGTATCGTATGGCCATCGATGCCGCCTCCCGGGCCGAGTCCTGGGACGCCCTGGACCTGCGTTTCCCGACGCCCTACCAGGAGGCTTTCCGGCGCAATGCCTCCCTCCAGAAAGTGCCCAGCACCGAGCTGATGGCCATCGCCCGCAGGGAGAGTGCTTTTTACCCCTGGGCCCAGTCGCCGGTGGGCGCCCGGGGCCTGATGCAGCTGATGCCGGCAACCGGCAAGGAGGTCGCCTCGTCCCTGGGCAAGCGCCAGTCGAGTTCCGACCTGTTTGACGTCGAGCACAATGTGTTGCTTGGCAGCGCCTACTATCGCCAGCTGCTCGATCGCTTTGGCGGCAACCGGGTCTTCGCCCTCACGGCCTACAATGCGGGCCCGCACCGGGTTGACCGCTGGCGCCACAAACCGGGGGAGGGGGTGCCGGTGGATGTCTGGATAGACACCATTCCCTACAAGGAGACCCGCGAATACGTCCAGGCCGTGTTGTTCTACAACGTGGTATTCCAGTACCTGATGGGCGATACTCGCAGCCTGCTCACCCCGGCGGAACTCCAGGCGACATACTGACTTCCCCGGTGAAACGGTGGACGGCGCCCCCCGGTTTATTACCTGACAGGATGGCTTCAAAGTTATGCAGGATACCCGGCCGCTACTGCTGGAAACTGATTTTCCGCCGGTCCGGCGCGGCGAACTCGGCACGCTGCAGGTCAACCTGGGATATGTCTGTAACCTCAGTTGTGACCATTGCCACGTCAACGCAGGCCCCACCCGCACCGAGTCGATGGCGCGGGAAACCGTCGACCAGGTCCTGTCCCTGGTGGCGAGGGAGAATATCGGGGTGCTGGACCTCACCGGCGGTGCGCCTGAGCTCAACCCGCATTTTCGCTACCTGGTAACCGCTGCCCGGGCACTGGGTGTGCGTGTTATCGACCGCTGCAACCTGACCGTCCTGTTCGAGCCGGGACAGGAGGATCTGGCGGCATTCCTGGCGGACCACTCGGTGGAAATCACCGCATCGCTGCCCTGCTACCTCGAGGACAATGTCCAGGAGCAGCGCGGCAAGGGGGTCTACGCCGACAGCATCAGGGCGATCCGCCGCCTCAACGAACTGGGCTATGCCCGCCAGCCGGGTCTGGTCCTGAACCTGGTCTACAACCCGGTAGGCCCCGTGCTGCCGCCGCCCCAGGCCAGCCTGCAGGCGGATTACCGGCGGGAACTGGGCGCGCGCTTCGACATCCAGTTCGACCAGTTGTTCACCATCACCAATATGCCCATCAGTCGCTTCGGCGCCGTGCTGCTGGCCCAGGGCAAGTACCTGGAGTACATGCAGCTGCTGCGGGATAGTTTCAGTGCCGCCAACCTGGGCACGCTGATGTGCCGCGACCTGCTCAGCATCGACTGGCAGGGCTACGTCTATGACTGCGATTTCAACCAGATGCTGGACCTGCCGCTGCTGGCCAGTGACAGGCGCTACCATATCACCGACCTGCCTCCGGGGGCGCAGCTGGTCGGCGCTCCTGTCCGCACCGGCGAACACTGTTACGGCTGCGCCGCGGGGCAGGGCAGCAGCTGTGGTGGCGCGCTGGAGGCGTGATGCCCGCTTCGCTGGGTTTTGTCATCCCCGTGCTGAATGAGCAGGACCGCATCGGTGGCCTGCTGCAGCAGCTGTCGGAGCGTTACCCCGCAGCCGAGCTGGTAGTGGTGGATGGGGGCAGCAAGGACCGCACGGTGGCCACCGCACGTCCCCTGTGTACGCGCCTGCTGATCG
The DNA here is from genome assembly GCA_036350855.1 of Halieaceae bacterium. Taxonomy (GTDB): domain Bacteria; phylum Pseudomonadota; class Gammaproteobacteria; order Pseudomonadales; family Halieaceae; genus JARRPM01. Next base: position 1,551 of record JAZBNW010000038.1, on the reverse strand, counting down.
GGGAGCCGGGTCGCGCTGCCCAGATGAACCTGGGTGGCAGGGCCTGCAGCGCCGACTACCTGTGTTTCCTGCATGCCGACTCGCTGCCCGGGGTGTCCGCCGCCCGGCTGCAAACCTACCTCGACCGCGCCCCCCGGTGGGGTTTCTGCCGGGTGCGCCTGAGCGGCCGCCGCCCGGTGTTTCGTGTGATCGAGTGGTTTATGAACCTGCGCTCGCGTCTCACCGGTGTCGCCACAGGGGACCAGATGCTGTTCCTGCACCGCAGCGAGTTCGAGCGCAGCGGCGGGTTCGACTCTATTCCCCTGATGGAGGATGTCGCCTACTGCAAGCGCTTGCGTCGGCTGGCCCGGCCGCTGGTGATCCGCGAGCCGGTACTGAGCTCCAGTCGCCGCTGGGAGCAGCGGGGTGTCCTGCGCACGGTGCTGTCGATGTGGGCCCTGCGCCTTGCCTATCTTGTCGGGGTTCCGCCGGCGCGATTGTGGCACTACTACTATGGTCGCTGAGCGCGCCCCCAGCCTGTTTATCCAGTTTGCCCGGGAGCCTGTCGCGGGCGCGGTGAAAACCCGGATGAGCCCCGGCCTGACGCCGCAGCAAGCCCTGGACCTGCATTGCCAGCTGGTGTTGTGGACCTCGGGAACGCTCGTCGGGGCGGGCCTGGGGCCGGTAGAACTGGCGATAGCCGGCAGTGGCACCCATGCGCTGTTCGAGGACTGCCTGGCGCTGGGCGTGCGCCGCCTGGACAGCCAGCGGGGAGGAGACCTGGGTGAGCGGATGTACAACGCCATGGTGGCCGGCCTCGAGCGCTTTGAGCGCGTGGTGCTGGTGGGCAGTGACTGTCCCGGTATTGACTGCGACTACCTGGAACAGGCCCTGGGTGGGCTGGATCGGGCGGACCTCGTGCTGGGCCCCGCGGTGGATGGGGGCTATGTATTGATCGGGGCGAAACGGGTCAGCCCGGCGTTGTTCGAGGGTATTTCCTGGGGAAGTGCCACGGTGCTGGCTGAAACACTGCAACGCCTGCGGCGGATGAACTGGTCCTGGCAGACCCTGCCGCCGCTGGCGGACATCGACAGGCCGGAAGACCTGGCTCTCTGGGAGGCGATGCGCGGTGGCTGAGGCCTCCGGCTCAGCCGGCGGCCAGTTGTCCCTGGTGCGTTTGCTCCTCGACCGCCAGTCCCGAGCGCTGGTACATCAGCCAGGCGATGGCCGTGCAGTAGCTCAGGTTGGTCTGCAGCTCGCTGTCGGGATCGCTCAGGAACGCCCGCTGGCTGGCCAGTCCACGCACCCGGCTGGCCATCTCCGGGTTGAAGGCCAGGTAGCGGTCCCACAGGTCGCGGTGTTGGGCCGCGGTGATGTGGAACAGTCCAAGTCCTTCATTTCTCGGGGAAAAAATTCCCAGGTCGGGGCCGTCGATGGCGGCGTTGAGGAGAAAGCTTTCGCTGGCGGGCGTCCACTTCCCCAGATACTTCAGGGTGGGCCTGATGACATTGTCTCTCAGGTGTTCTGCGGTAACGTACATGTGCCACTACCTCGCAGGGATATCAAAATCCG
>JAZBNW010000037.1:0-4901 GCA_036350855.1 Halieaceae bacterium | reverse complement strand
TGGCTGGCGCCGGGAGGGATCGGCCAGGCTGCCTTTGCTGTAGCGAACCAGTGAATGCTCCGGACCGGTTTCGCCCTTGCTGTAAACCAGCTCATCCAGTTGCGCGAACAATCTGTCTTCCAGTTGCAGGTAGGCCTCGAAACTGTCGATATCGGCCGCGCGCTCTGCGGAAAACTCCTCCGTCAGCGCCACCGTGTGCGAGAGTGGCAGATCGCGGCTACTGCAGCCCGACAGGCCTGGCACCAACATGGCCAGGAGCAGCAGGATTTTCCCGTGAAGGATCAGGCTGCTGTGTATCCCTTTGGTATTCGACACTGATTCTTTCCGCTGGCCGTGCCCGGATGACTGGTCACGGGCGTTACAGTGAACCCCAGGTCATTCCTATTTGCAATACAAAGGCATCCCGGCTCTTGAACCTGCCTTCCAGTGCGCCAAAAAGCGGAATTTCCGGGGTAGTGACCGGGGCGTCACCAACCCCCACATAGCTCAGCGACATTTTCACTGTGCTTGCATCGGTCCACTGCCATTCGGCGGCGGCGGCGACCGACCAGACGGAATCGAGGCGAAACGTCATGGTGCGCTCGTCGTCATCTATCATTTTGTTGGTTGCCAGGGCGGATAGTCCCAGCATCCAGCGTCCCGAGACCGGCCAGGTATAGCTGGTGGAGATGGCATAAATATCATTGTAGTTGCCGCTATTGAGGGCAAAGGATTGGCCGTTGAAGTAGCGCTCGGAGAGTCGAAACCGACTGAAATTATTCCAGGACAGGTCGATCGTAATCGCATGGCCGTTGGCGTATTCATGGTAGAGTCCCGCCAGCACCGACTCCGGCGACGTGCGTTCCATCTTGATGTCGACGTCGATTATTCCCAGGCGCCTCACGACCGCTTCGGTGTTCGGCCCCAGGCCGGAAAAACTGCTGTCGGCATCCTGGCCGTGTTCTATTTCCGACTGGTAAGTGAGCCCCCAGCGCGTCCGGCTCGAGCTCTGGTAGAGCGCTGACAGGCCAAAACCGGCTTCGACGCCATCGGTCTTCAGTTCCGACTTGCCATCACCAAATCCGGGGTCGAAGATATTTCGCACCGCCCGCTCCTGTTCATAGCTGGAATAGCTCAGGGCCAGGCTGCCGGCCACGGACCACTGTCCGTTGATGCGATACCCCAGGCTGGGAAAGGCGCTGACCTGGACGGAGTCATAACTCCTGATGAAGTAGCGGCCGGGCCAGTCCCCCAGGTCATCGGAAAACCCTGTCCCGAGAATTGTAAACGAGGCACTGAAGCTTTCGCTGATGGGCTGCAGGTAGAAAATCCGCGGTACGAAAATCTGGTTGGAGTCTTTGGAGTTGAACTCCACGTCACGGTTGGTGAACTTGCTCTCCCAGTTCGACTCGCTGCTGAACGATATGAGTTCGACTTCCGCTGCGGGCTGCTCGAACCTCATCATTCCGGCGGGGTTGGAGGCCGCAGTTGCCGCACTGTCGGCGGATGCCGCCAGTCCGCTCATGCCGGGATAGGGTCGGGCTGTCGCAGGGTTGCTGGCCGGCAGCAGAAGTGCCAGGGCAAGGAGGAGGAGAGTGTATCTGGGCAAACTGGTTCTCTATCCGGGCGCTGTTAGTGGGATTACCCCACGATAATATGGGCTTTTTCCCTTGAACGCGATAGACTCGCTCAGGGTTTCCCGGGTGCCAGGCGTAATTTCTATCAATATCAAGGCGTTATGAGCATACCTGCAGATAACGCGAAAAGACTCGAGCTCACGGCCGTGGAATGCGCCCGATGTCAGGCCGCCACTGAAGTGGTGCACCGGCAGGGGATCTAGTGTCATAAGTATGTATCCAGTTTTCGTAAGATGCGTCGGGTGCGGGCAGTGCGCAGGATAGGCAGAGCTGCGACAGGAACCCTGGCCTGGTTGTTTTCAGCGGCCCTGACCCTACCCCTGGTGCTGTTCGGGCTGCTGTATTTCGTCGACGTTGATGACTTTCGCGCAGAGATATCCCGCAATCTGTCCACGGCACTGGGGCGGACAGTCGAGTTTGATGGCCCGATCAGCCTGGAACCCTCGCTCACACCCCGTCTGGTGATCGATGGACTTTCGATTGCCAATCCCGACTGGGCCAGTCGACCTGCATTGGCACTGGTGGAGCGCTTCAAGGTCAGGGCCAGTCTGCTGGCCCTGTTGCAGGGCGAGCTGGAAATCCTGGCCCTGGAGTTCCACGGCGTCGACCTGCAGCTCGAACAGGGCCCTGGGGAACTGAACAACTTTACCTTTGCCAGCTCGGGGCATAACAACGTTCTTCCCGCGATCGAGCAAATGTCACTGTACGACACCACGCTTTCGTGGTTGCCCTATGAAGGGGTGGCCAGATCGGTGCAACTGCAGCGCGTGACGGTGCACAATGTGCCGTCCCAACCCGTGGCACTGGAGCTGGCTGCCGAGGTCAATGGCGAGCCCCTGGAACTCGCACTGCTGGCGGAGCCCCGGGGCGACAGCTGGCACTTCGGCCCCTGGGAAACGACAGTCCAGGTCGCGATGGGCGATCTGTCCCTCGAGCTGCTTGGCACTGTTCCACTGCCCACCCGGTGGTATGAGGGTAGCTACCGGTTTGAGCTTCAGGGCACCGCCCTGCAGCGACTGAATTCGCTTTTGGGTGTCAATTTGCCAGCGCTGGGTGCCTACGGGCTCGGCGGCGACATTCGATTCAGTCTCAATGATTATCTGGTGATAAGCAACCTGAGTGGTGAGATCGCAGAGACTGCGCTCGCCGGGTCCGCGCGCTGGGAGCTCGGTAAACTGGAAGCGCGTCCTGCAAGTTGGCGGTCTGCACTTGAAGCAGGGGAATTTGACGTCTCCCTGCGCGCAGAGGAGGCCATATGGAAGAGGACGTTTGAAATAAATGGCCGGCAGCCCCGGCTGTCCCTGCGACAGGTCCAGGTCAAGGCAGGCCCGGGCCGGCCTCTTGCCATCACTGCGCAGGCGTCTTTCGATAATGCTGCGTTAGCCGTGAATTTGCAGGCGCAGCCGCTGGCGCAGCTGTTGCAGCAACCGCAAGGACCCTGGCAGGAACTGATCCTAACTGCAGCGGGCGATGGAATGCAGCTGTCTCTGGCAGGCAGTGTGGCCTACCCCCGGGAGGTCACCGGGTTTGATCTGGCTGTCGTTATGAAAGGCCGGAAGTTCGCTGACCTGCTGGGTCTGTCCGGCGATTTCGAGCTGGTGGGGCACTACCGGGAACAACCCGACCGCTACGAGCTGGAGGATTTTTCCCTGACGCTTTCCGGGGCTGATTTCAGAGGGCGCGCGGCGCTTTATCCCCCCGGAAACCAACTGCCACCACTGCTGGAATTCACCAGTGAACAGAACCTGCCCGGCCTGCTCCGGCAAGTCGAGCTGGACCTGGCGGCGAACGTCTCCCGGGGCCTCGTCGACGAACCGTTGGCGCTGGCGGGTCGCAGCCTGGAGTTGAATCTGTCCACTGTGCACGCCAGCGCGCTACCCGGACAGCCGCTGCAGCTCACGGCTGACGCGAGCGTCAATGGCACGGCAATCAGGCTTGGCCTGCGAGGCGAGCCGCTGGAACAACTGGCCCGGAATCCCGCTGGCCCATGGCGCAACCTGAAGCTGCAGGGAAGGGGCGAGGGCATCGGCTTTTCCATGGAGGGCGATATCCGGCAACCCCTGGAGCTGCGGGGAGTGGATGCCGCCCTGGAGCTCGGCGGGGTGGACGCCAGTCGATTGCTGTCGAGGTTTGACCTGGGACTGCCCGTGCAGGGACTTTATTCCCTGAGTGGACGATTAACGGACACTGGCGACAGCGTGGTACTCGATGATTTCACGATGAACCTGGGGCGCAACGATATCGCCGGGCGCCTGCAGTTTTTCCCGGCGGGTGAGCGCCCACGCCTGCTGTTGGATCTGCGATCCGAGCAGTTGTATCTGGCGGAGATTCTCCCGGGAAGCCTGGGAGCCCCGGCGGCCGCAGAGCCTGGGCGGGTGATTCCGGATATCGATTTTCCGTTTGAATACCTGCGCCAGATCGACGCGCGGCTGCGCTTTAGCGGTGAGCAGCTGAGCACAGCTGGGGGAAGCATCGGGGGCATCAGTTTTGCCCTGGCCCTCGAAAATCACAGGCTGAGCCTTGAGGAGTTCCTGGTCAAAGGCTGGGCCGGCTCCCGTGTGCAGGCCAGCGGAAGCATCGATGTCACCCGCGAGCGACCGGTTATCGACTTTAAAATGTCAACGCGCGATTTCAATTACGGTGCGTTGCTGAGTCGGACTGATCTGACCCACATCGTCGAGGGAACCCTCGATATTTCCGCAGCCCTGAGCGCAGAAGGCAACAACAGCCGGGAAATTCTCGGCAGCGCCAATGGCGAGCTTATCCTGGTCGGCGGGCGGGGACGCTTTGGCAGCCGTCGGCTCGGCCTGTGGGGCTCTAACCTGATTACCACCATGTTATCTCCCAGCTGGCACCGGCAGGACGTTACCGAACTCAACTGTGTCGTTGCCCGTGTCAGGATTGACAATGGCGTGGCGACCAGTGACACCATGCTGGTGGATACCAGTCGGGTTACGATAGGTGCGAGCGGCACCCTGGACTTCGGGACCGAGCAACTGACGGTGGACTTTGCGCCGCGGCCCAAGCGCAGCAACCTGGTTAGCCTCTCGAACCCGGCCCGACTCACCGGCACCTTATCCGCGCCTGTAGTCCAGTCCTCAGTGCTGCCGCGCAGGCGGCTGGCAGTGCTGGGTGGCGGCGTACTGGCGGGTCTGTTGAATCCTGCATACCTGGTGTTGGCATTCAGTCAACTCGGTTCGGGCAACTCGAGTCCTTGCGAGTCGACTATCGAGGCGACGGAAGCCGCCAGGGCGCAGCACTTTGGCAGTGCCCCGTAAGTACAGG
>JAZBNW010000036.1:0-3014 GCA_036350855.1 Halieaceae bacterium | reverse complement strand
CGGCCTGGCGGGTGGCCGTTCCAATACGGATTTCGTGGATAACGCCGGTGGGGTCGACTGCTCTGACCACGAGGTGAATATCAAGATACTGCTCAATGCGGTCGTCGCCCGGGGCGATCTCACCGAAAAACACCGCAACGCGCTACTGGTTGAAATGACGGAGAGCGTGGCGGAGCTGGTTCTGCGCAACAACTACCACCAGGTGCAGGCCATCAGCATGGCGGAGTTCCAGGCGATACAGCGCGGCGGGGAGTACCAGCGCTTCATCCGGGCTTTCGAGGAGGCGGGGCGTATCAACCGCGCGCTGGAGTTCCTTCCCTCTGACGAGGAGTTGCTGGAACGGCGGGTGCGCGGCCAGGCCCTCACCCGCCCCGAACTCGCGGTCCTGGTCTCCTACAGCAAGGCGGTGTTGAAGGAGCAGTTGATAGAATCAGACCTGGGCACGGACCCCTACCTGGCCGTGGCGGTCGAGTCGGCCTTTCCCCGGCAACTGGTGCAGAACTACGGCGAAGAGGTCCGCGCCCACCGCCTGCACCGGGAAATCATGGCGACCCAGCTGGCCAATGACATCGTCAATCGCATGGGGATGAGTTACATCCAGCGCCAGCAGAGCGCGACCGGCGCGGTGGTGGCCGATGTGGCGAGAGCCTATATCTCGGTCATGGAGATATACGGTATCCGGGACATCTGGCAGCAAATCGAGGCGCTGGACCACCAGATCGCCTCGGGTGTCCAGATGGAAATGATGTTGAGCCTGATCCGCCTGGTGAAGCGGGCCACCCGCTGGCTGCTGCGCAACCGGCGTCACGAGCTGGCGCCCACCGACTGCATCGCCGGTTTCGCCGGGGGGCTGGAACAGCTGGCGGAGGCCTACCCCACCATGTTGCGGGGCCGGGCTGCCGATCAGTTCCAGACCCTGTATGACCAATTCGTAGAGGCGGGCGTCGACGCGGAGCTGGCGCAATCCGTCGCCTCTGCCGACCACGCGTACACGGCCCTGGGTATCATCCAGGCGGCCGGGGACACGGACGCGCCGCTGCTGGACGTGGCCCGGCTGTACTTCTATATCGGTGAGCGGCTCGAGCTGGACTGGTTTGGTCACCTGATCCTGTCCAGTAAAATCGAGAATGAGTGGCAGGCCCTGGCCAGGGATACCTATCTCGAGGATCTCGAGTGGCAGCAGAGAACCCTGGCTATCGGAGCGCTGCAGCACATGGGTGATGACCTCAACCTGCTGCGCTGTATCAACCAGTGGGAAAAGAAGGAGACGCTCCTGGTGGAACGCTGGCGCCAGATGTTGGCCGAGCTGCACGCCAATGTGGCGCCGGACTTCGCCATGTTTGCCGTGGCCAATCGGGAGCTGCTGGACCTGGCCCAGAGCAGTATGGTGGCAAAGTAGTGTCTCGCTCACCGGGCAATCGGCCCGGTGAGCGGTGCGGTTAAAATGCGAGTGGTGTTACAGCTGCGGGACTGGCTTCAGACCGCCCGGAGTTTGTGAACGCCGGAAACTCCTGTCAAACCATCCCACTGGTCGCAGCGGCCTTCACGCCAACCGGTCAACCAGTTCTGGCGGTGTTCTTCTTCGGTATGTGGGCATGCATCCTGGCTGCGGCCGCTGACGCCGGCCTGGTAGCCCCGATCGTATGCCCGGGAATTCATGTCGCGCTTCTGTCTTCTCATAGAGTCTTTCTCCGTCTCAGACGCCGCGGGCCCGGCGAACCGGGCAGCCCCCCATCAGTCGCTGCATGGGGGCCGCTGGTGTTGTTTTAGATGTGACGTTATAGGCTTGGAACAGCGAAGCAATACAACGAAGGGTACCCTCGGGTACGCTCCAATGAAAGCAAAGGTCGACGGGCTTGGCCACTACTGTTTGGTTCTGAAGATCCCTGTTGATATAACCTTGGGGCTGGAATTGCCCTGAAACCCGCCCGGGGTCTCAGCGATTCTTGCGGATGAAGTCCCCCAGGGTGCGAAAGTCTTCCCCGTGATTACTGCCCTTGCGCCAGATCAGGGCGATATCCCTGTGTCCGGCGCTCTTCACGGGGTGGGTGGCGATGCGGGTTCCGCGCAGGAGGGCGGAACCCCGGGCCATCTCCGGTATAAACGTGATCCCCAGGTTGCTTTCCACCATCTCCAGCAGGGTGTGCAGGCTTGAGGCGGCGAAACGGTTGACCTTGTCCAGTTCGCTGATGTGACAGGCGGAGACGGCGTGCTCGCGCAGGCAGTGGCCGTCTTCCAGCAGCAGCACGCTCTCGGGGTTGAGCTGGTCGACACGGAACCTGGCCGGGTCCACCAGCTCCGTGTCCTTGCGGCAGGCCAGCAGAAAACCGTCGCGGAAAAGTACCTCGGTCTCCACATTCTTCATTGGGAAGGGCAGCGCCATCAGCAGCACATCTATATTGCCTTCCTGCAGTCCCGCATATAACTCGTCGCTGCGCTGCTCACGCAGGTACAGCTGCAGTTTCGGGAAGCTGCGACGCAGTTTTTTCAGCAGCGTCGGCAGCAGGAACGGTCCTATGGTTGGAATGACACCGAGCACGAGTTTGCCTGACAGGGGGCCTTCGCGCTCCCGGGCCAGCCGGGCGATATCCTGCAGTTCCTGGAGGCAGATCCTGGCCTGTACCGCCACCTCCCTGCCGACGCTGTTGATGGTGACACGCCGGTTGGTGCGATCCACCAGCTGCGCGCCCAGCGTGGTCTCCAGTTCCTGTATCGCGGTGCTGAAGGCCGACTGGGACACGAAACAGGCGTCTGCGGCCCGACCGAAATGGCCCATCTCGTCAAGGGTGACGAAATACTGCAGTTGGCGCACGCTGGGGAGTTTTTGCACGGCTGTGATCATCTCTTTTATGATAGATAAAACAGGATAATACAATATATAAATACTATTTTATATATTGTAGAAATTTCCCTATGATGGCTCCAGTTAAAGAGCAAGCAGGACCAGGAAACGCGGTGGGAATCGCCCCTGGTTCGAATTCAACAACCGTGAACCAAAGGAGTCAAAGATGGCT
>JAZBNW010000035.1:0-10161 GCA_036350855.1 Halieaceae bacterium | reverse complement strand
GTGCTCCTGTCCTTTGCGGCCTTTCAGCTGGACGGTATTTTTATCGGTGCCACCCGCACCCGGGAGATGCGCAATGCCTCTTTCGTTTCGGTGCTTGCTTTCATGCTGGCCTGGTGGTGGCTGACCCCGCTGTTCGGCAATCACGGCCTGTGGTGCGCGTTTGTCGTCTATGTTTGCGCTCGCGCGCTCGCCCTGGCGGCCTACTATCCCCGCCTGGTACGGGGCGCCGGATGACACAGCGTTCCCGACACTCAACAGTTACGACGATGGCGACACCGTGGGGCAGGAAGGTTTTCCCGCCACCTGCCCAAAAATGCAACAGGCGAGGGCATTGCCGGGCAGATCCCATCAAAAATAACCAGCGTACACTCTGTCAACCAACCCCGCTGACGAGGGTTGGGTATTCGCCAACAACTGAGACAGGTGAACACCATGGCAATTATCTTATTTATCTATTCCTCGATCCTGGCGCTGGGCGTTTGGCAGGAGAAGCAGAACCAGAACCAGGGCGATAAAACGCCCTGCTGAAATAACCGTTCCCACCGGTCCCGGCGACAGTCCGGGCCGGCGGGAAACCGCCATCGGGCATAACGCCTGCAAGCCGGTGGCGAGTAAGGTATGCTGCGTGCGGCTTTTTTATCGCTGTACACGGGGTCGACATGCAGGAATTCAACAACAGGGTCGCGGTGATCACTGGCGCCGCCAGCGGTATCGGCTCGGCACTGGCGCGACACTGTGCGAGCGAAGGCATGCGGTTGGTGCTGGCCGACATCGGGGCGGGCCCGCTGCAAAGCCTGGAGCAGGAGCTGGTCAAGGCAGGTGCCAGCACGATAGCCGTTGTCACTGACGTCGCCAGGGCTGAGGACGTGGCAGCGCTGGCCGATTCGGCCTTCGACCGGTTTGGCCAGGTGGACCTGCTGTTCAATAACGCAGGGGTACTGATCAGCGGTTACAGCTGGGAGCGCTCCATTGCCGACTGGCAGTGGATTCTCAATATCAACCTCATGGGCGTGATCCACGGCCTGCACAGTTTCGTGCCTCGCATGCTCGCGCAGAAGACGCCAGGCCATATCGTCAATACCTCCTCCCTGGCGGGGCTGCTGGCATCACCCCTGATGGGTCCCTACACCGTGAGCAAGCAGGCGGTGGTGGCGCTGAGTGAAACCCTGCACTATGAATTCGAGACGCTCGGGGCCCGGCTCGGGGTGTCGGTACTGTGCCCCGGGGCTGTGGCGACGGCGATTGCTGACTCCGGCAGCGAGCGCGAGCTTGCCGCCGGCGCAACCGCCGATGCCAATGAACAGCTGGTGGGGTTCCTGCGTGCCGGTATCGCCGCGGGAATGTCCCCGGTCGACTGCGCGGTGAAAGTGTTCCAGGGCATCCGCGACGAGTCATTCTGGATCTTTACCCACGAGGAATTCAAGCCGGCTTACGCGGCACGCTGTGAAGACCTGCTGTCAGGTCGCAACCCCCGTTACCAGGCTTTCAGCATGTGATGAGCGGCGCAGCCGTCGACGCTCACAGGAGATACCCAGTGCGACCCGAACACCTTTCCAAATGTCTGGCCACGTTTCTGGCTTCTGCGCTTACCGCGCTCCTGGCGCTGGTACCCGCCGGCAGTATTGCCGTCGCTGACCCGGTCGCGCAAGCCGCTGGCGGCAAGCCGGTGATCACCCGCAAGGACGACCTTCCCAGGCACAGCTACCATCTGGCCCTCAAGGTGACTGACCTGTACCTGCCGGAAAACCGCGCCGCGCTGCTGGATCTCGCAAAGGCGGTGGAGGCGGATATTCTCGCGGATCTGGCGAGTCTCGATATCAGGGACGACAAGACCGTGCAGGAGTATTACGGGGTGCTGGGCAGCGTGGCGCTGCTGGAAAACCGCTGGCAGGATTACCTGGCGCTGCTGGACAGGCAGCGCGCCCTGGAAACCAAGGAAGCCAACCGCCTGACCATGGGGCTCTACGCCGAGGCGCTCGCCAGGGCCAGGCTTTCCGGTGGGGACCCGGACAAGGCACTGAAACAGAACATGGAGCAGGCCCTGCAGGGGCTGGACTACGCCCTGGTGCAGGACAATATCAAGAGCGCGAGGGGGCAAACCGAGATCCTCAGTGAGGCGCTGGTGCTTGGTAATCTCGATTCATCCTACCAGCCTGTCATCGACAGAACGTCGGGTGAGATCAGTTACGATATCGCCTCGACGCTGGTGTCCGTGAGTTTCACCCTCGACCAGTACCTGCGGGACGCCCCGGCCATCAACGAGGTGTACTCGGCCTATATCGCGGCGAATGATGTCAGCAAGAAAGACATCTGGGAGGAGCGCAAATACGCCCTGTCCCCCGACGCGAAAGCCTCCCCTGTGGTGGTGGCTGTCTGGGACAGTGGCCTTGATACCTCTATCGAAGCGCTTGCCCCGCTGTTGTGGCGCAACAGCCGGGAGATCCCGGCTAACGGGATAGACGACGACGGCAATGGCTTCGTGGACGATGTCCACGGTATTGCCTATGACCTCGAGGCGAACAAGCAGCGTTCACTGCTGTATCCCATCGGCGACTTCGACGAGGACGCGAAGCTCATGCAGGCCCAGGTGAAAGGGTTGGGGGATATTCAGTCGGGTGTCGACAGCGCGGAAGCCAGCGCACTGCGCAAACGCCTGGCGGCGCTGGAACAGGCCGAGGTGCAGGCGTTCCTGGAGTCCCTGAGGATCTACGCCAACTACTCCCACGGCACTCACGTTACCGGTATCGCGATCGAGGGCAACCCGTTCATCCGCGTCCTCTCGGCGCGTATGACCTACGGCCATACGATGATTCCCGAGGAGCCGACCCTCGCCCGGGCAAAGGCCGATGCAAAAATGATCCGTGAGACTGTCGACTATTTCAGGGCCAACGGGGTGCGGGCGGTAAACATGAGCTGGGGTGGTTCCCTGCGCAGTATCGAGGAGGCACTGGAGGCGCACAATGCGGGCGGGTCCCCCGAGGAGCGTAAGAAGCTGGCCCGGGAACTCTACACCATCGGCGACACCGCCCTGCGGGAAGCGATCCGCGATGCCCGGGAGATCCTTTTTATCACCTCTGCCGGCAACTCGGACAATAATGTCGCTTTTGACGAGTTCTATCCCAGCAGTTACGACTACCCGAATATCCTGAGCGTCGGCGCGGTGGATCTGGCCGGAGAGGAGACCAGCTTTACCAGCCTGGGCAAGGTGGATATCCATGCCAATGGCTTCGAGGTCGAGAGCTATGTACCGGGGGGCGACCGCATCAAATTCAACGGCACCTCCATGGCCTCGCCCCAGGTGCTGAACCTGGCGGCGAAGCTGCTCGCCCTGGACCCCTCACTGAACACCGACCAGTTGCGTCGTCTCATCATCGACGGCAGCGATGAGAAAGTGTTAAAGACGCGTACGATCCGCCTGATGAACCCGGCGGCCAGTGTGGCGCTTATTCCCTGACCACGAGCACGGTTGCCAGTGAGGGGTCACCGCAGTAGGCGACCCGGGTGCCGCCTGCCACTTCGGCCTGCAATGCGCTGAGCACCTCTGCCTGGATACGTTCACCCGGCGCCAGTGCCGGTATACCGGGGGGGTAGGGCACGGCGGTTTCCGCCGCGATACGACCAATTGCCTGCGCGGCGGGGACCCGCTCGTGATCCGAGAAAAACGCATCCCGCGGTGACATGACTGTCTGGGGCACCACGGTCCAGGCCGTGGTCGGCACCAGTGGTCGCGGCTCGCCGCGATGCTCCTCGATCGCGCGGGTCACTTCGGTGACCATGCGATCGACCGTCTCGTCGGTGTCCGCCAGCGTGATCACCGGGCAGAACGTATCCCTGTCGGACAACTCGAGGTGTATACCGCGCTGCTCGAGCACATCGGCCACCACCTGGCCATCCGCGCCGGTGCCCGCCAGGGTGAGCACCACCTTGGTGGGGTCCTGCATGAGCAGGCCGGGAGAGCGGCGGGCGAACTCGCTGCCCAGCACCTCCAGGCCCGGGATGCGGCGCAACCGTGTTCGCGCCTCGCCGGCAATACGGATCGCATTGCCCAGGAGTTCCTCACCGCGGTCCTGCAACAGCCCCCTGGCCCGGTCGATGGAGGCGAAGATGGCGCCGGAGGGACTGGTCGTGTGCAGGCCTTCGAACGCCGCTTCCAGTCGCTCCAGATTGATCAGGTCCCCCTGCACCAGCACCATCGAGGACTGGGTGAAGCCGGTAATATGTTTGTGCACGCTGGTCACCAGGATATCGGCTCCCGCCTGGATGGCATGGGGCGGCAGATCCGGGTGGAAACCCAGGTGTGCCCCCCAGGCGGCATCGACTGTCAGCGGGATGCCGTGCTCATGCGCCACCGCTGCGATGGCGGCCACGTCTGATACACCGCCGACATAGCTCGGCTCAACCAGCATGACCGCCCTTGCGTCGGGGTGTTCTCGCAGTGCCTGCCTGATCCGCTCTGCCGGCATGCCCGCGGCGAGACCGGTTTGGGCGTCGATATCGGGCCTCACCCATACCGGGACCAGGCCCGCGAGAACCAGCCCGAAGAACAGCGACTTGTGCAGGGTCCTGGCGACGATGACCTTGTCGCCCGGCTTGCCCACGCTCAGTGCTATGGCCTCATTGCCGTGGGAGGAGCCCTGGACCGAGAAGCCGCACCACTTTGCGCCCCAGAGTTCACCGGCAAGACGCTCGGCGCCGGCCAGTTGCCTGGTGGAGACGCGGCGATTCTCGACGCCACCGTACTGGGGCACGTCCAGTGCCAGCAGGGGGTCAGTCAGTGCCGGGTTGCGCTTGTGGCCGGGCACGGTGAAGGGCGTGCCGGCATTGGCGAGAAACCGGCGATAGGCGTCGTAGAGTGGTGTTTCGCTCATGGTGATTGGTGGTTGATTCCCGGCAGGTGGGCTGGCGCCCTGATGCGGGCAACTCTGGCGCTAACGGCCCGGATAGTCAACTGCCTACATGGGCCGTGCCAGCGACCTGCGCGCGGTTTCGGCATCCACCAGGGACCCCGTGAAGGGGTAGTCATGGGTCAACACACTGACCAGCTGGCTGGCGGCATTGGCGAAGGCGGTGTCATCGGCAAAGTCCAGGTAGGTGATGGCCGCGGTGACTGTCTCGTTGGATCTGACGGCTTTGCTGAGCACCCGCGCAGGGATAGTGATGGCATCGTCCCCCTGCTCGGCATCGAGCGATTGCATCAGTCGCTCAATGTTGATGGCCACGGTAGCGGCTGTCTCGCTTCCCGCCGCCAGGTCCTGCACGGTGATGATCGATTTGCCGCTGACCGCCCGACCCAGTGGTATATCGCCAATGGAGAACCGGACGGGCTTGCCGACTTCATACTCGAACTCGCCGTTACTGCCGGTAACCCCGCTGACCGACCCGGAAATATAGCTCGCGCCGCTCACCGGGGCCGTGCCCAGCCGGCCTGTCGCCACCACGATGAGCTCTTCGTCCTTGTCGTCGTCATCGTCATTGGAGCCGCTGCCGGAGCTGAAAAATACCGCGCACTGGCTTCCCACCAGCAGCGGCATGGCAATCAGTAACAGCATGAGCAAGGTCTTGCGGTAGTTGTGTTTTGATGTCATTGCCGGTCACCGGAAACATTAAGCAAGGCAGCGGGTCAGTTGACATTGTAGCCGTTTCCCGGGTTCCCGGCAGTATCATCCGCTGTTGATTTCCCGGCTCAACGGTCTATCTTCAGAACTCAATTTCTCGATACGGGCCCCCGCCCGGAAAAGGACCACACAATGCTGACCCTGCACGGTTTCGCCTTCTCGAACTACCACAATATCGTCAAACACGCCCTGATGCACAAGGGCATTCCCTTCGAGGAGCATATCGTTTACCCGGGTACACCTGAGTTGCTGGCGGTGAACCCGGCAGGCAAGGTGCCCGCCATGACCACGGATGAGGGCGCATCCCTCGCGGAAAGCAGTGTGATGGTGGACTATCTGGAAGATGCCTATCCCGCCACGCCTCTCTACCCGGCGGATGCTATTTCGCGCGCCAGGGTCAGGCAGCTGATGAAGGTGTCGGAGCTGTATCTGGATCTGCCGTCCCGTCGCCTGCTGCCCGCGGTGCTGGGCAATGTGGCGATAGACCAGGCGACAAAAGACGAGGTGCGCATGACCCTCGAGCGCGGTGTGCGATCATTGAATGCGCTGGCGAGCTTCAGCCCTTACGTGGCCGGTAGTGAGATGTCGCTGGCCGATATATACCTGCGCTACGCGCTGGCGATCCCGAAGATGGTGGCACCGGGCCAGTTGGAGTGGGACATCGTGTCGGACGTGGACGGGCTGGCCGCCTGGGACGCCATGATGGCCGACTCCGATATAGCGCGCAAGATCGATGCCGATCAGCGCGACAATACGACTGATTTCATGGCGTATATCGCGAGCCGACGACAGTAAGCCGGGCCGTAGTGCAAATGCCGGCACATTCCGGTGGCGGGAAAAGCGGGAGAATCCGGTGAATCGATTTGCCTGTGTCATTTTTGCAATACTTGCCATGGGACCTGGCCTTGCAGCTGCCGGCTCCGCGACGGAGGAAAAAGACATGCAGCAGACCCTGGCCTACGGCTCGTGGCCCTCGCCGATTTCGGCCGCCTCGGTGGTGGAGGGCAGCCGCGGCCTCGGCGCTCTCAGCGTTGACGGCGACTATCTGTACTGGGTCGAATCGCGCCCCGAGGAAGGTGGCCGCAATACCATCATGCGCAGGGCCGCCGGTGGCAAGCCGGAGGAAATCCTGCCGCCGCCCTGGAATGCCAGGACCCGGGTGCAGGAGTACGGTGGACGCAATGTCCTGGTGGCGGATGGCGTCGTCTGGTTCTCCAACTTCGAGGACCAGCGCCTGTACCGTATGGTCCCCGGCGGCAAACCCCGGCCTGTAACCCCGGCGGAGCCGCTGCGCTACGCCGGCTGTATCCTCGACCGGGCCCGCGCCCGGCTGCTGTGTGTGCGCGAGGACCACCGGGGCGAGGGTGAACCGCGCAACACGCTGGTTGCCTTGCCCCTGGAGGGTGTTTCCGAGGGCGAGGTCCTGTTTGCTGACGGTGATTTTGTATCTGCTCCCAGCCTGTCACCGGACGGCAGCCGGCTTGCCTTTACCAGCTGGCGCCACCCCAATATGCCCTGGGACGACACCAGCCTGTGGTCGGCGGAATTCGGTGAGCAGGGGGCGTTGGTGGGATTGACCCGGCACAACAGGGGCGAGGGGGAGTCGCTCATCAATCCCCGGTGGAGTGAGGACAACCAGCTCTATGTGATTTCCGATCGGGACAACTGGTGGAAAATCTATCGGGTGGAGGCGGACCGTTTCAGCGCCATTGAAACCGGTATTCCACAGGCGGAAACAGGTGGCCCGGACTGGTCGGTCGGCGACAACTATTACTACCTGCTCGAGGGCGGAAAAATCCTGGCGAAGCTCAGCCGGGGTGGCGTCGAGTCCCTGGTGGTGATCGACCCGGCGAAATCCAGCGCAAGCACACTGCCCCTGGACAGCGCCGCCATTTACGACTTCCTGCCAGCGGGAGCGCGTCTGTTCGTCATCAACGCAACTGCGGAGGCGCCGTCTGTACTGCTGGAAACCGATCTGACAGCTGCAAGCCACAGCGTGATCCGCACGTCCAGGGATGCCGGTATCGGCAAGGAGTGGATACCGGCTTATCGCCTGGTCAGCTTTCCCTCCGGTGAGGGCGGCGAAGCCCACGGTATCTACCTGCCCCCGACGAATCCGGAGGTGCGGGGCCCCGCCGGCACGGCCCCGCCACTGATCGTCAGCGTGCACGGGGGGCCCACCGCGGCCAGCAACCCGACCTTCCAGCTCAGCCAGCTCTACTGGACGAGTCGCGGCTTCGCCATACTCGATCTCAACTATCGCGGCAGCACCGGCTTCGGCCGTGACTATCGCCGCTCTCTCTACGGACAATGGGGGATCTTCGATGTGGAGGATGCGGTGGCCGGCGCCAACTGGCTGGCGTCCCAGGGCCTGGCGGATCCGGACCGGCTGATTATCCGCGGAGGCAGCGCCGGTGGTTACACCACCCTCGCGGCCCATGCCTTCCACGACACTTTCGCCGCGGGCGCCAGTTATTTCGGCGTCAGCGATGTGGAGGCCCTCGCCCGGGACACCCACAAGTTCGAGTCCCGCTACCTCGACCAGCTGATCGGCCCCTACCCCGAGCGCCGGGACCTCTACCGGGAACGTTCTCCCATCCATCACCTCGACGGTTTCAGTGCCCCTTTGCTGCTGCTGCAGGGCCTGGATGACCATGTAGTGCCACCCAACCAGTCGGAGATGATTTTCGAGGCCCTCAAGTCCCGCGGCATCCCCACCGCCTACCTGGCCTTCGAGGGTGAAGGACACGGTTTTCGCAAGGCCGGGAACCAGATCCGCGCACTGGAAGCGGAGCTCTACTTCTATTCACAGGTGCTGGGATTTGATACGGCGGACACCTTGCCGGTTGTTGCCATTGAGGGTCTTGAGTACAAACCGTCTGCTGTTCCGGCAAACTAACGAGGTGCTGTCCTGTTCCAGTCGCCGCGGAGAGCGGGTGGGACTGGTCGGGGTTGTGAGAATCCTCTGCGAATCGATATGAAAACTCGCCTTATTGCCGTGGCAGAGCCACAATCACAGGATCACATTCGGGAGGATCGATCATGAAAGGGCATCTTCAGTTGCTGTCGCTTATCGCGGGTTTTTTCCTCGCCCCCGGGCTTGCCGCCGACGCGGTGACTGATGCCATCGGCAAGCCCGGTCGCCTGTCCTCGGACCTGGAGCGGGACCAGCGAAGCCACCCGGAGGTCATACTGCCGCTGCTGCGCTTGCAGCCCGGGGATCGGGTCGCGGACATCTGGGCGGGTGGTGGCTATTACAGTGAGCTTATCGCCAGCATCGTGGGTAAAGAGGGCGAGGTTTTGCTGGTCAACAACCGCGCCTACGAACAGTTCGCCGGCAAGGCGCTGGCGCAGCGCCAGGACGGTCGGGACATGGGCAGTGTTACTGTGCACACCCGGGAGGCGGAGAATCTGGAGCTGGGCGAGAATGCGCTCGACGCGGCGTTGATCATCATGTCCTACCATGATCTGTACCACGTGGACGAGCCAAACGGTTGGCGAGCGATCGACGCGGATCACTTTCTCGGGCAGATCCACACAGCGCTGAAACCCGGTGGACGCTTCCTGGTGGTCGATCATTACGCCGCGCCGGGTACAGGCAAGTCCTCCGCACAGGAGTTGCATCGTATCGACGTGAACTTTGCCAAAAAAGACATCGCTGCCCACGGCTTCAAGCTGGTTACCCAGTCCGATGTACTGCGCAACCCGGATGACGACTACAGCATCATGGTGTTCGACCCGCAGGTGCGGGGAAAGACCGACCGCTTCGTGTTGCTGTTCGAAAAGATCTGAGCACGCGACCGCCCCGTGAGTGACATCGATGAACTGCGATCGCGCCGCCAGCTGAGTCCTCCCGGGCCGGTCCATGGCACCGGTCTCAGTAACCCATGGCCGCCAGCTGGTTCGACTCCACCTGGCCCATGGCAGCGGACATAGCCTGCTCTATACACTTGCGATTGCGCGATGCGATTCTCAGGCCGCCGGCTTCGAGCAATCCGGTCGGGCCACACACTTCCCTTGCCGCGTGCCTGATTTTGCCATACAGCTCAGCGCGGCCCTCATCGGAGTTCAGCTGGGCCGGAGCGTACTGGATGCTGATGGTTTGAATCCCTGTGCCCGCTGCGGGTATCGCCGCCTCGGGGGCTTCTTCTGCAGCGCCTGGTAAAGCCAGTGAAACGGCGATGCCGAACGCTGCGATGCTCAAAGTGCGTGTTGCGAATGTTTTCATGATGACTACTCCCTACTTTCTCTGTGCTGGCACGGGTGCCGGTTAGCGGCCAGTTATTCGCTTCAGCGACTGGCCCTGGAACCTAAATTAGGCCTTGAGCGGGAGGGTTGAAATGGCGTTGCGACCGGCAGTGGTCGATCGTCGATGAGTCGTGTAAATCTGTCGATGAACCGAGGGGGCGTGGGTTGGGTCGACGGGGCTAAGTGCCCAACAGCGATTTTATCCGGTCGCGGTAGCTGCGGCTGACCTTCAGCTTCGCACCGCCGTCGAGGGTCAGGACATACTCGCCGTTGAGGTGTGTGGTGGCAGATGCAATGC
>JAZBNW010000034.1:0-2542 GCA_036350855.1 Halieaceae bacterium | reverse complement strand
CTCAATCCCTGTTGCCGCAAGAGGCATAATTTCGCCGGAGCGCTGGAAATAGTTGATTTGTTTGAAAACCCCATGGGGCTCGACGGGTTTGAGTTCGTGGAATTTACCGCACAGCAGGAGGGGGTGCTCGAGCCGGTATTCGAGGTCATGGGCTTCACCAGGGTGGCGGTGCATCGCTCCAAGCAGGTGGCCCTGTGGCGCCAGGGCGATATCAATTTCATCACCAATTACGAGCCGGGCAGTCACGCCTATTACTATGCGCGCGAGCACGGGCCGTCCGCATGTGGCATGGCCTTTCGCGTGCGGGATTCCCGGGCTGCCTATGACCGCGCCCTGGCCTGCGGGGCGGAACCCGTGCTGGTCGAGACGGGTCCCATGGAGCTGCGCCTGCCCGCCATCAAGGGCATCGGCGGGGCGACGGTCTACCTGATCGACCGCTATGCCGAGGGGGTGAGTATCTACGATATCGACTTCACCTGGCTCGACGGTGTCGAGCGCAGGCCGGTGGGCTGCGGTTTCCATACCCTGGATCACCTCACCCATAACGTCTACCGGGGCCGGATGCAGTACTGGGCCAACTACTATGAAAAACTGTTCAATTTCCGGGAGATTCGCTATTTCGATATCAAGGGGGAATACACCGGCCTGCTGTCGAAGGCGATGACCGCCCCCGACGGCAAGATCCGTATCCCCCTCAACGAGGAGAGTACCGGTGGCGGCCAGATCGAGGAATTCCTGATGGCCTACAATGGCGAGGGCATCCAGCATATCGCCTTTGCCTGCGACGATATCCTCGGCTGCTGGGACCGGCTGAAAGCGCGCGGGCAGAGGTTTATGACGCCGCCGCCGGCCACCTACTACGACATGCTGGCCGAGCGCCTGCCCGGCCACGGCGAGCCCGTGGAGGAGCTGCAGCGCCGCGGTATCCTGCTGGACGGCAGCACAGAGGGCGGCGAACCCAGGCTGCTGTTGCAGATATTTTCCGAGACCACCCTGGGTCCCATGTTCTTTGAGTTTATCCAGCGCAAGCAGGACGAGGGTTTTGGTGAGGGCAATTTCAAGGCCCTGTTCGAAAGCATCGAGCGGGACCAGAAGGCGCGTGGTGTGATCGGCCAGGTTCCGCCCACCGGGCCGGGAGAGAGCGCATGAAGCTCAATCTGTTCCCTTGCCCCCAATGGTCACCGGCCTGAGCCGGCCGCCGGCATGATTATCGGTTCCGGCCCTGCGCGCGGGTTTCGCCTGGCGGCTATTGGGCTATACTGCTGCCTCGCTTTTTATCACAACCATTCATAATACGGGAGACAGAGACGTCATGGCCGATACTTTCAATGCAATCGTGGCAGAAAAGCAGGACGGCAAGATCGTCGCAGCACTCAAGCAGATCGGCCTGTCCGATCTCGCGGATGAGGATGTGCTGGTCGATGTGGCGTACTCCACCGTCAACTACAAGGACGGTCTTGCGGTTTCCGGCGCCATGCCGATCTGCCAGGTGTTGCCGCTGGTCTGCGGTATCGACCTGGCCGGCACCGTGGTGGAATCGCGCGACCCGGCTTTCAGCCCGGGGGATCGGGTGCTGGTCAACGGCTATGGCCTGTCGGAGCGCCATCACGGTGGCTACAGCCAGAAACAGCGCCTGAAAGGGGAGTGGCTGGTGCGGGTGCCTGACAATATGAGCCTGGAGCAGACCATGGCGATCGGTACCGCGGGATACACCTCGATGTTGTGTGTCCAGGCGCTGCAGGATGGGGGAATCACCCCTGAAAGCGGCCCCATCCTGGTTACCGGCGCCGCCGGTGGGGTTGGTTCTATCGCCGTGTCCCTGCTGGCGGGTCTGGGTTACGAGGTGCATGCCAGTACCGGTCGGGTCGAGGAGGCCGGTCCGTTCCTGCGCGACCTGGGTGCATCCGAGCTGGTCCCGCGTGACCAGTTGGCCCGGGATTGCAAACCCCTGGAAAAGGAAACCTGGGCTGGCGTCATCGACACCGTGGGCGACAAGACCCTCGCAACGGCCATTGCCCAGACCCGTTACGAGGGCGTTGTCGCTGCCTGCGGCCTGGCGGGTGGCGTGGCCCTGCCCACGACGGTCATGCCTTTCATCCTGCGCGGGGTGACCCTGCGCGGGGTCGATTCGGTAATGGCCTCGCTGCCGCGTCGGCAGCGGGCCTGGGATGCGCTGGCGCAACAACTGGATCTTGCGCAGCTCAAATCGATCTATGAAGTGGTGCCGCTGTCCGCAGTGCCGGGGCTGGCGCGCGACATCATTGCAGGCAGCGTACGCGGCCGCGTCGTGGTCGATGTCAACGCCTGAGCCGGTCTGAAAAAGACGGGCCGGCCGGGCCTGGCAGCGACCTCGAACACGGGGCCAAAACCGCCGGAAAATATAGTAGAAATTACGTCCCGGGACGGTTGACCCGGCCGGGGGCGATACCTATAATGCACAGCCTCGAATTTGGGCCGGGACGACGAGATCGGCACATTGTGAAGCGCCAAGGGGCCTTCACGGCGAGGAAGTTTTGATGCGGGGTGGAGCAGCCTGGTAGCT
>JAZBNW010000033.1:0-9549 GCA_036350855.1 Halieaceae bacterium | reverse complement strand
GTTGAAGAAGCTGCGCGGAGTGTTCTCTAACGACCTCTCCATAGACTTGGGTACGGCCAATACCCTGATCTACGTGCGCGATAAAGGAATAGTGTTGAATGAGCCCTCGGTCGTGGCCATTCGAATCCACAATGGCCAGAAGACCATAGAGGCTGTAGGCACCGAGGCGAAGCGCATGCTGGGCCGTACGCCGGGCAATATCACGGCAATCCGCCCGCTCAAGGACGGGGTTATCGCGGATTTCCAGGTGACGGAAAAAATGCTGCAGCACTTTATTGCAAAAGTGCACGAGAGCAAGTTTATCCGGCCGAGCCCCCGGGTGCTGGTTTGTGTGCCCTGCATGTCCACCCAGGTGGAGCGCCGGGCCATCCGCGAATCGGCCCTCAGCGCCGGTGCCAGGGAAGTGCGACTGATCGAGGAGCCCATGGCGGCCGCGATCGGCGCGGGGCTGAGTGTGGAGGAAGCCACCGGCTGCATGGTGGTGGACGTGGGCGGCGGTACCACTGAGATCGCCATTATCTCGCTGAACGGGGTGGTTTACCGCGATTCCCTGCGTATCGGCGGCGACCGCTTTGATGAGGCAATCGTCGCGCACGTGCGCCGCCGCTACGGCAGCCTGATTGGCGACGCGACCGCGGAGCGTATCAAGCATGAAATAGGCTGCGCGTTTGCCGGAAGCGAGCTGCGGGAGATCGACGTGCGCGGACGCAACCTGGCCGAAGGGGTGCCGCGCAGTTTCACCCTCAACAGCGACGAGATCCTGGAGTCGCTGCAGGACCCCCTGTCGTCGATTGTGCAGGCGGTAAAGTCGGCGCTGGAGCAGTCCCCGCCGGAGCTTGCGGCCGATATTGCGGAAAGCGGTATTGTACTGACCGGTGGCGGCGCCCTGTTGCGCGACCTGGACCGGCTGATTTCCGAGGAAACGGGCTTGCCGGTGATCGTCGCGGAGGACCCCCTGACCTGTGTCGCCCGCGGCGGCGGTATGGCGATGGAGCGTATGGATCGCCACACGATGGACCTGCTGTCTACCGAGTGACGGTTTGCATGAAGAAGCCCGCCGCCACGGCGGGCTAACGAGGACGCCAAGATCAAGCCGCTATTCGTCAAACAGTCCTCCCTGGGGCTGCGCCTGTTGCTGGCGGTGCTCGTGGTCCTGGGCCTGATCACAGCCGATTTGCGCTATAACAGCCTGGAAGCTACCCGTTCGCTGCTGGATACCCTCGGCGCGCCCATCTACTGGGTGGCCGACCTGCCCCTGCGCCTGCGCGACTGGGGCCAGACCAATATCCAGTCCAGGGCCGAGGCCCTCGAGGAAAATGAGCGACTGCTGCGTGAGAACCTGGTGTTGCAGGGCCGCTCCCAGCAGATGGCTGCCCTGCAGGCGGAGAACGTGCGCCTGCGGGCCCTGCTGAACTCCACCGCGATGCTGCGCGACGACGTGTTGGTGGCGGAGATCCTGGGTGTGTCGCCGGACCCGGTCAGGCACCAGCTCGTGCTGAACAAAGGCGAGGCGGATGGGGTGAGCGTGGGCCAGCCGCTGATCGACGCCGGCGGCCTGATGGGCCAGATAGTCGAAGTCAGTGCCGCTACCTCCCGCGCCCTGCTCATTACCGACGCCACCCACTCCATCCCGGTCCAGGTCAATCGCAACGGGGTCCGGGCCATTGCCGAGGGCACCGGCTCCCTGGGCGCCCTGGAGATCCGCCATGTCTCGGCTACCACCGACATCGAGGTGGGCGACCTGCTGGAGACCTCCGGCCTCGGCGGGCGTTTCCCGGGGGGCTACCCGGTCGCCGTCGTCACCCAGATCGAGCGGGACCCGGGCAAAATGTTTGCCCATGTGGTGGCCCGGCCCAGTGCGGCGCTGGACCGCAGTCGCCACGTCCTGCTGGTGTTTTCCGCCCACGGCAAGCAGGATCCCTGACAGGTGATACAGCAGGGAGCGCACGCCTACTGGGTGATCATCGCCTCTTTCCTGGCGGCCTATGTGCTGGCCGTGTTGCCCATGCCCCAGTGGCTGTTATGGGTGCGCCCCGAGTGGGTCGCCCTCGTACTGATTTACTGGACCATAGCGCTGCCGCACCGGGTGGGTATTCTCACCGGCCTCGCCCTGGGTATTCTGCTGGATGCCCTGGAGGGCGCGGCGCTGGGCCAGAACGCCTTCGCGCTGGTGGTGGTGGCGCTGCTCAGCCTGACCCTGTACCAGCGTCTGCGGGTGTTCAGTGTGTTGCAACAGGCCGGTACTGTCTTCGTGCTGGTCGGCATCAACCAGCTGGTGTGCCAGTGGGTGCAGAATCTGGAGGGGGTAGGCAATCCCGATCTGCTGTTCCTGCTGCCGGCCGTCTCCAGTGCACTGCTGTGGCCATTTGTCCTGCATACCCTGCGCAGCGTGCGCAGGTACTTTATGGTGACCTGAGATGACCGGTCCTGACCTGGTATTGGCCTCCGCCTCACCGCGCAGGCGGGAGTTGCTCGATCAGCTCGGGGTCCGCTACCTGTGCGACCCGGCGGATATTGACGAGAGCCGCCAGCCGGGCGAGGCGCCGGCAGCGTATGTGGAACGGCTGGCCAGGGAAAAAGCGCGCGTGGTCGCATCGCGCTATCGGGACAGGGGGCTCGGTGTCCTGGCCGCCGATACCATCGTGCTGGTGGACGAGGATGTGCTCGGCAAGCCCTGCGACCACTTCGACGGACTTGCCATGCTGGCGAAACTCAGTGGGCGCAGCCATTGCGTGCTCACCGCCGTCTGCCTGGATCTGCATGGCAGTGCAGTGTGTGAGGTGGTGGAAACCCGGGTGGAATTTACCCGCCTGACACGGGAGTTGTGCGAGGCCTACCTCGCGACGGATGAACCCTGGGACAAGGCGGGCGCCTATGCGATCCAGGGCATGGCGGGCGCTTTCGTTCGCAGTATTCACGGCAGCTACAGCAACGTGGTGGGACTACCCCTGTGTGAGACCTGGCAGCTGCTGCAGGCCAACGGTATTCGCACCGGCCTGGAGCCTCGCCATGAATGAGACGATCCTGGTCAATATGGGCCTGCGGGAAACGCGGGTGGCGACGCTGGAAGACGGTGTGGTGCGGGATATTTATATCGAGCGCGCTGCCAGTCGCGGCATTGTCGGCAATATCTACCTGGGCAAGGTGGTGCGTGTCATGCCCGGTATGCAGGCCGCATTCGTCGACTTTGGCGCCGAGCGGACCGGCCTGCTGCATATCGCCGACCTGTCAGAAAACAGGGCGCGGCGCGGCGCCCGTCGTGAACAGGCTATCGAGTATCAGCTGCACGACGGGCAGAAGCTGGCAGTGCAGGTGACCCGCGATCCGCTCGGCAGCAAGGGCGCCCGCCTGAGTGCGCAGCTGTCCCTGTCCTCTCGTTACCTGGTGTTTCTGCCGCACTCGGACAGGCTCGCGGTTTCCCAGCAGGTGGAGGGGTCCGGCGAGCGGGCGCGCCTGTTGCTGTTGTTACAGGAGGGCCTGGCGGCAGAGGGCCTGGCAGGGGAGGGTGGCTATATTTTGCGCACCGCCGCCGAGGGGATCGACCTGGACGGGCTGCGTTCGGATCTGCGCTTTCTCAACCGGCTGTGGGGGGCGATATGCCGGCGCCGTGAGGGAGCTGTCGGACCGCAGTTGCTCTACGAGGAGCTGCCGCTGCATCTGCGCGTGGCGCGGGACCTGGCCACGCCCCGGCTGGCGCAGGTGCTGGTGGACCAGCCGTCAGCCTATCTGTCACTGTGCAGTTTCTGCGAGGATTATGTGCCGGAAATTCGCGACCGCCTGGAATGCTGCAGCGGCGCAGAGTCACTCTTTGACCGGTTCGGCGCCGAGGAAGAACTGCAGCGCGCACTCAGCCATCGGGTGGAACTCGACTGTGGCGGCAATCTGGTAATCGACCAGACTGAAGCAATGACCGTTATCGATGTGAACACCGGCTCTTTCCTTGGCCGGCGCAACGCGGACGAAACCGTTTTCAGGACCAACCTCGAGGCAGCCGCCGCACTGGCGCGGCAGCTGCGCTTGCGCAACCTGGGCGGGATCATCGTCGTCGACTTTATCGATATGGCTGACCAGGAACACCGCCGCCAGGTACAGCAGGCCCTGCAACAGGCGCTGCAACTGGACCCCGTGCGAACCACCTGCGGCGACATGTCGGAGTTGTGCCTGGTGGCGATAACCCGCAAGCGCAGTGGGGAGAGTCTGCAGCATATCCTGTGCGAGGATTGTGCCGTTTGCCACGGGCAGGGAGTGCTCAAGTCGACACGAACGGTCTGCTACGAAATATTCCGGGAGATCACCCGCGCGGCAAACGCGCCCGGCGGCGAGGAGCTTCTCGTGGTGGCGTCCCAGCCGGTGATCAGCCTGCTGCAGAGCGATGAGGCGATCGCGCTGGCGGAGCTGGAAGCGGCGACCGGCAAAACCGTCCGCCTGCGCCCCGAACCCCGTTACGGGCAGGAACATTTCGACATAGCGATGCTTTAGATTTCATAATGGGCGCCGGTCACCAAGGCGCGAATGAAGAGTCCTACACCCGTTGAAGCCATCCATTTTTCACAGGCTTAGCAGCATTCTCTGGGGAGCTATTGTTATTTCGATAGTGCTGCTGGCTATCTATGTCAGCGTGGGGAGACTGCTCAGCTCCCTCAGCGGTGCCTACCAGAACGAAATCCTGCAGGAAATGAACCGCCGGGTGCCCTTCATTATGGATGCGGATCGGGTGACCGCCGAGTGGCACTCATTCAGCCCCGTGCTGGTGCTGGACGGTCTGCGGCTGACCCTGCCGGGCGAGGCTGAGCGCTCGGTCGAATTGTCCGAGGGACGAATAACGCTGGATGTCGCCAGCAGTGTTTTCACCCGCTCGCCGCAAATGACGCGCTTGCAACTGAAAGGCCTGGACCTGGCGGGCGAACTGGGCGTGGACGGCAGCCTGCGAATACGGGGTTTCGATGGGGGCGATACGCGGCTGGGGGAGTGGCTGGAGGACTTCCTCGGGAACGTTGAGCGGGTGGCGCTGGATGACATCCACCTGGAGCTGCAGCTGCCGGGCGGTGAACAACGCGGTTTCGATCTCGACCTCGTGCTGTCCCGGGAGGGCAGCCGCCGCCTGCTTGAGGGCAGCCTTTCATCGTCGCGGGGCCTGCTGGTCACGGCCCTGGCCGAGGGCGTTGGCAATCCCTTTGATCCAGGCACATTCGCGGGCCAGTTATACCTCGATGTCGGCGCGGTGGATGCAGGTGCCATAGCCGATCTTCTGGGGGAGCGCTCAGGCGGTTTGCTGCTGGACGGCACCGTCAGCTTGCAGCTGTGGTCCAACTGGGACAGGGGTGAGCAGGAGGCCCTGCTGCGCCTGGAGATGAACGACCTTCTGCTGTCCCGGGCGGACGCCCCCTGGCAGTTGCCGCTTGAGCGACTCGCACTGGATGCGCGGCTCGAGAGGCGGGAGGACGCCTGGGCCATCGCCGTGGCGGATCTCGAGATGGCCCGCAACGGGACCCTGGTCCGGATTCCGCGCCTGCAACTCGACCTGCGCGGCGAAACCCTGGACCTGCGGGCGCAGGCGCTCGCGCTCGGGCCGTTCAGTGAGCTTCTGGCCGGCAGCCGCGATGCGCTGCCGGCGGCGGCGATCGACCTGCTGAATACCCTGAAACCCCGGGGTGTACTGAGCGCCGTGCAGCTCGAAGTGGCCGACATCACGGCGCCGGCCGCGGGCTGGCAACTGCGGGCCAACTTTGAGCAACTCGTGGTGGATTCCTGGCACGGGGCACCGGGGGTGTCGGGCGCGCGCGGCTATACCGAGCTGGGTCCCGGGACCGGACATGTCGTGCTCGACAGCCAACAGTTCAGCATGGCATTTCCGACGGTGTATGAGCAAACCCTGGATTACGAGGATTTCCAGGGTACGATCCACCTCTACTGGGACGCCCGCAGCGTGGAACTGTCCAGTGGCCTGGTGGAAGTGCTCGGTGCGGAGGGGCCCGTAAGGGTACTGTTCGGCCTGTCCATTCCCCTGGTTCCCAGCGTCACGGGGCTGGAAATGGACCTGCTGGTAGGTCTCGAGGGGATACAGGCCGCGCACCGCGGCAAGTACATACCTTATATCCTGAGTGAGGAGCTGCGCCCCTGGCTGGCCGGGAGTATTGGCGATGGCATGATCGAACAGGGTGGCTTCCTCTGGCGCGGCAGCCTCGAGCCGGATGCCCCGCAGCACCACACGGTGCAGTTGTTTTTCAACGTCCGTGATACCGCCCTCGACTACCATCCCGACTGGCCCCCGCTGGCCGATATCGCGGGTACCGTGCTGATCGACGATGCGGCCGCCAGTGTCTGGGCGGACAGCGCAAGTCTGCTCGATTCCCGGGTGAGCAAGCTGTCTGTGGAGGTCTGGCCGGACGCAAACGACGCACTGTGGCTGGCGGTGGATGGCAGTCTCGCGGGCCCTGCTGCCGATGGTCTGGCAGTCATCAATAACTCGCCGCTGGGCGGCCTCACCGCAGGCACATTCAGCGACTGGCAGCTGACGGGGGAACTGGCAACCGGGATCCGGCTGCTGCTGAGCCTGACCGACAACGCGGTGGCGCCCCGGGTGTCGGTCACCACCCGCTTTTTGGGGACAGACCTCGATATCCAGCCGGGACAGCTGCCGCTGCGGGGAATCAGCGGTGTGCTGGATTACGACAGCGAGGCGGGATTCAGCTCCAGCGACCTGCAGGGGGAGCTGTGGGGACGATCATTCCAGGCCGGGGTTGCGCAGCGCACTCCTGCTGCCGGGGAGGGCGAGCAGCGGGTGGTCGCGGTGTCCCTGGCCGGCACGGTCGAGATGAGCAGTATCCGCAAATGGCTGGACCTCGACCTGCTGGCATTTGCCGACGGCAGGGCCGCCGTGGCGCTGGAGCTGCTCGCGGGGGCAGGCATCGCCCCGGTCATGAGCCTGGACAGCACGCTGCAGGGCGTCAGTCTCGACCTGCTCGAGCCGTGGGGCAAAGCCGCGGCGACTGCCCGGCCACTTCGGCTGGAACTGGCGCTGGGTTCGGATCAGTTGCAGCTGGGTCTGGCGCTGGAGGGCGGGCTCGCACTGGACCTGGGCTTGCAGGACGGCAAATTGCAGGCAGCTGCACTGGCATTTGATGTCGCCCCCTCCGGCTTGCGCCCGGGGCTGCTGCAGGTCAACGGGCGTACCGCCTTGGTCGACGCGGCGCAGTGGCAGCGCTTCCTGGCTGATTATTTTTTCGCTGCCGCGGACCAGTCAGCGGGCGGCGAGGCAGGTGGAGAGGCAGGTGCGGAGAGAGAGGGCACGGCGCTGGCGCTGTCCATCGATCAACTACGGGTGGACCGCCTGGTGGTCGCTGGGCAGGCGATAGCGGATGTCCTGCTGAGCGTCGCGGAGGAAACGGACGGCAGGCGGGTTACCGCCGCGACAGACTGGTTGCGCGGGGAGCTGCTTTACAGCGAGGGCGATAGTTCCTCGCTGGCCATCGACTACCTTGACCTGGCGGGACTCGAGGCACTGGAGCTGTCGGCGGGGAACGGCAGCCGGATCATCGAAGTGCCGGCCCTGGCGGTGACGGTGAACGAATTGCGCCGGGGCGACACCCCGCTGGGTCGGCTCTCCTTTGACCTGCGCTCGGAGGGCGCTGAACTGCGGGCGGAAAATATCAGCGGTGAGATCGCCGCACTGCAACTGCGCAGCGAGGAGCCGGGAGAGCTGAGCTGGCTGCAGGGGCCCGACAGTCACACCGCCCTCAGGGGCCGCCTCCATTTCAGTGACCTCGGCCAGACCCTGGAGCGGCTGGGTTATCAGGAGGCCATCGTCACGGACGAGGGTTCACTGGACCTGTCGCTGGAGTGGCCCGGGGCGCCGCAGGATTTTGCCCTGGAGCGGAGCCGGGGCCAGCTGGAGGTCGATATCGGGCGGGGGCATTTTCCCCAGGCACCCGGAGGCGCGTCCGGTGCGCTGCGGGTTGTCAGTATTCTCAACCTGGCGGAGATCGTGCAGCGGCTGAGCCTCACCCAGATGTTCGAGTCCGGGATTCCCTTTAACGAGGTGACTGGCGAGGTACTGTTCCAGGCGGGCACCATCGAGGTACCGCAGATGAATGTGCAGGGCACTGCCAGCAGTTTTCAGTTCAGCGGCAACTCCGGGGTTCAGTCGCGGGCGCTCGACGGGGAGCTCGTGGTCACCCTGCCGGTGGCGAGCAACCTGCCCTGGGTGGCGGCGCTGGCCGGCGGATTGCCGGTGGCGGCGGGCGTGTTCCTGATCAGCAAGGTATTCGAAAGCCAGTTCAATCGCCTGACCAGCGCCGTCTATACGGTGAGCGGCAGCTGGGACGACCCGGAGGTCGAGTTCGACCGGGTATTCGATGACACCGATGCTGTCATTCCGGGGGCAGCCGGGGCTGGGCCCGGACCGGGGAAGGCGGTGCCTGATGGGGCGGTTCCGCTTCAGTCGGAATCGCCGTAGAGCTCCTGCAATTCCCTGAGATAGCGGAACAGTTTCCGGCTGGCGGTCGGCGGCTTGTTTCGCGCGCAGTCGCGCTGGTGCTGCAACAGCAGCTGGCGCAGTTGCTGGCGATCTGCCTGGGGCCAGCGTTGGGCGACCTGTTCGACCCCTTCCAGGCCATTGGCCAGTAGCTCGTCCCGCATTTGCTCCAGTCGGTGAAACGCATCCGCCTCACCCCGTTGTTGCCGGTCCATGGCCTGGAGCGCGCTCTCGATGGGCTCGACGTCAGTCGAGCGCATCAGCTTGCCGATCAGTTGCAGGTGCCGCCGGCGGGCTCCGTGGCTGCGCATGGCGCGCGCCTCGCGAATGACTGCCAGCAGCCGCTCATCCGCGATGGGTATCTTACCGAGCTGTTTTTCGCTCAGTCCTGTCAGGGCCTCGCCAAGTTGCTGCAGGGCGAGCATCTGGCGCTTCATAGCGCTCTTGCTGGGGCCGTCCCATTGCGGCTCGACTGACTGGTCGTCGTTTGAGTCAGGCATAAAAGAGGGTCGCCAGTCCGAGAAATGATACGAAGCCCACCACATCGGTAACCGTGGTGAGCACCACGCTGCCGGCCAGGGCCGGGTCTATGTCCAGGCGGGTCATCAGCAGGGGGAGAACCGCGCCGATAAATCCGGCGGTTATCAGGTTGATGACCATGGCCGCGGCGATGATCAGGCCGATATTCCAGTCGTTGAACCAGAGCGAGGCCGCCACCGCCACGACCGCCGCCCACAGAGCGCCGTTGAGGACGCCAACCATGACCTCCCGGCTGATCAGCCAATTCTGGTTGTTGCGGCTCACCTGGCCCAATGCGATGCCGCGCACCAGCACCGTGAGTGTCTGGGCGCCGGCGATGCCGCCCATCGACGCCACGATCGGCATCAGTACCGCCAGCGCCACCACCTTCTCGATGGTATCCTGGAACAGGTTGATGACACCCGAGGCAATGAATGCGGTAATCAGGTTGATGCCCAGCCAGACCGCCCGGCGGGGCGCCGTGCGCGAGACCGAGGCGAAGGTGTCCTCGTCCTCGTCCAGGCCCGCCATGGACATGAACGAGTGGTCTGCATCCT
>JAZBNW010000032.1:0-3134 GCA_036350855.1 Halieaceae bacterium | reverse complement strand
TTCGCATCGTCGCCGAAGTTTACGATCAAATCGTGCGTCCAGTGATACCCGGGGCCGCGGGTCTTGAGTACCTCGATAAACATGGAGGCGATCGCGTCCCTGCCGGTAGACTGCATGAAGCTGCTGGGCGACTTGAAGACAGCGTCAAGGGTAAACAGTTTTTGCAAGCGGGGTATATCGTGCTCGTCGCAGGCAACGGCGTAGTTTGTCACCAGTTCCCGAATAGCGGCTCTCGATTCGAGCCGGTCTATCCGGGCTTCCAATTCCTCTATTGACGTCATCAGTTAGTCCCTCGCCTCAATTGAGGTGTCTTGCATGAAACGCGCAATCGACCGATGGAAGTGCTGCACGCCTGGCTCGTTTCTGCCAATCACGAAATGGGTGTTCGCGCCTGCACCCAGGGCCTGCTGGATGCTGCCGGCGATGGCGTAATCCTCGTCACGTACCGCCTGCAACGTCATGGCGCTGAACTGCTGTGCGGCGGACTTCTCGGTTTCAGTCTCTGGCCTGGTGGCGCACAGTAAGGTTTGCCTCGTCACTGTCGAGCGGGCGGAATCGCCGGGCAATACCTGGCTCACCAGGCAGTGACCTCCAATGATTCCGGAGATGGACAGGTTGGGAAACACCGAATGAATAATGCGGATATACTGGCTGCCATCCCAGTCATCACCTTGCTCACGGTCCAGGGCCTCGAGGTTTTTTCGTCCGAATGTCAGGCGCTGGTGAGGCCCGTAGGTGTCGTGCACCAGTAGATTGCCGATCGTATGCTGGCCAACGGTTTTACCGTGCACGGTATCGTGATGATAGACCTCCAGGTAACCATCGAAAGTCGCTTTCCATCCCGGACTGACCAGGGTGCGCTGCTCGTATAGATACCAGTTTGCAAGGTCCAGTGAATCCAGTTTCCCGGAAAAATCCCCCAGCCAGTCGTCGATATCAAACGTGACGCCCGGCTTCAAGGTCACCCAGATCACACCGGACTTTTCGGCACAGCCCAGTTCCGTCAGCCCCAGCGCCATCCGATCCACGTCGCCGAAGCTGTCCGCCGCATTGACCCTGGTCAATTCACCGTCTGCGGCGTAGACCCACGCGTGGTAAGGGCATACGAAACGGGACTTTTTGCCCGCACCTTCGGGACATATGATGGCGCCCCGGTGCCGACAGACATTGAGGAACGCCCTTGCCATGCCC
Organism: Halieaceae bacterium; assembly: GCA_036350855.1. GTDB lineage: Bacteria > Pseudomonadota > Gammaproteobacteria > Pseudomonadales > Halieaceae > JARRPM01. The sequence goes on along the minus strand of JAZBNW010000032.1, from coordinate 1,943 downwards.
TGCTCGTCGCGAGTCAACAGCACCGGTATCCTGCACACCTCCCTGGCCAGGTAGCTGCCGGGCCCGGGCAACTCTATGGACAGTGCGATACCCTGGGGCAGCCGGGTGAAGATCCTGTCGAATTCCCGCCTGAAGCGCGCCTCGTCCAGATAGGCATCGACGGGGAGTTGCAGGGTTGATGGCGCCTGGTCGGTGGTGTGGTTTTTGAAGTGACGGTATGCCCGTTGCGCCAGACCGCGCATTTCATCGCCCGGCCCTGATCCCGCGGTGCCTTCGTTTTGCCCTGCCGGCATCATAACAGTTCACTTCCCGCGCTGGATTGGGGCGGCTTGCCCTTGCCTTCATGGCTGCGCTGCAGCAAAGAAAATGTCGGGATGTTCGCGATGACCGCATCACCCTGTTCCAGAGTGTGCCGGCGCATCAGCTGATAGGCGGCTTCCGCGTCCTTTGATTTGATCGCCGCGAGTATTGCGTCGTGGTCATCCTGGTTGCGCTGTAAGCCACCTGCCAGCGCCACCTGGAAGCGCCGGTACGGAATCAGTCTCGCCGCGAGTTCCGAGGTGATCTTGATCAGTGTACTGTTCTTGCTTCCCTCCAGAATGCGGGCATGAAACGCCCGACCCAGGGCGGAGTACTCGTCGATCTCACCCAGCAGCAGTTTATCCGCCGCGGCGGTGTGGAGATTGACCAACTCAAAGCATTCCGCCCGGTTCATTCGCTCGGTCGCGAATCTTGCCGACAGGCCTTCCAGTTCAGCCAGGGTTTCAAACAAGCCGAAAAAGTCATCGATATCGATCTCCGCGACGATCGCTCTTTTGCGGGGCTCTTTTTTCAACAGGCCTGCCTGCACCAGCAGGAAAATCGCCTCGCGAACCGGTGTTCGGGATACGCCAAACTGTTTCGAGGTCTCGGTTTCATCGATAACATTGCCGGGAGACAGCCGGCCGGACAGAATGTCGGTCTCCAGACCGATGCGCACGAGCTCGGCCTGGGTCAGATTGCCCTGTTCCGGGGTCTCGCCGTCTGGTATCACTGTGCTCATCGATTTACGTTTGCGAACGCCTCGTCTTTGCGCTTGACCGGTTATTGTATACAAGAAAACAATATTGTATACAATAGTCCGGCAGCAGCGACGACCCCGCAGGCGGCTCGCCAAAGCAATGCAACGCCGGCCGGGGCCGGGAACCGGGAGTGGGGCCCAATGGATCATACAGTAAAGCATTATCGCGTCGGGGGCGGCTCCATCGGGAATCGCGCAGCCCGCTTTGTCCGGCAGGTTGGCTGATGTCCGGTCCCACGGCCAAATTGCCTGATACCAGTCCGTCCCGCAGGGGAAGGCGCCTGCTGAAGCGCGTGATGTACTCGCAACTCGCCATGCGCGATGCGTTCATGATCCTGATCGGCCGGGAACGCCCCAACCTGCGCTTCACGGTATTGGCGGACCCGCCCTCGGTGTACTTCAATTTCCCGATAAAAAAGGAGATGGCACAGGAATTCTCGGACTACGTAAATCTTGCGGAGGGCTTCTCGCTGGCGCCTATCCAGTGCCTGGCGGATGACGAGCCGACCCTGATGCTGACGCTGAACATCTACGAGGTGAGCGGGCTCGTGCGCGGCCCGCGGGCGGAGTGGTCCACCTATGTTGCCGACAACGATGGCAAGCCCCGCTACATGGTCGTGGAAGCCCGGGCCGCCGCTGGCTCGATGGACCCTGTCAACATTTTTACCAGACCTGACCGGGTAGAACACCGGGTGACCGCGGGTTGCCTGGTTTCAACGGTGGCCGCCGGGGAAGGCAGCCTTTTCGAGTCGAGCGTTCCCCTGGACAAGGCGTATCCGCTGGTCCGGCCGGCCAGCCAGTGGATAGAGGCCAACGACTATATTTACTGGCGCAACGGCGTATGCGATCGCACCTACTACGACGCTGGCCTGTTCAACGCCAG
>JAZBNW010000031.1:0-18994 GCA_036350855.1 Halieaceae bacterium | reverse complement strand
TCCACTCTCGCCAACTGGGTCATGCCGAGATTGCCGCCCTCCCCCACGACACGACAGCGCAACTCGCTGGCGTCCACCCGCAGCCCGTCGTTGGATTTGTCGCCCACGTCCATATGGGATTCGCTGCTGGCTTTTACATAGGTGCCTATACCCCCGTTCCACAACAGGTCCACCGGCGCTCGCAACAGGTGGGAAATCAGTTCGTTGGGCGGCAGGTGGTCCACGGCGATATGGAAGTGCGACTTCATCTCGGGCGATATCGCGATTGATTTGGCTGCCCTGGCAAAGACACCGCCACCAGCGGAAATCAGCTCCCGGTTGTAATCCGCCCAACCGGAGCCCGGCAGTTTGAACAGCCGCTGACGCTCGACGAAACTGCTGGCCGCGTCCGGTTCGGGGTCGATAAAGATATGCATGTGATTGAACGCGGCGACCAACCGGATATGTTCGGAGAGCAACATACCATTGCCGAATACATCGCCCGCCATGTCGCCGATGCCGACCACGGTAAAGTCGGTGCTCTGCACATCCACATCCATTTCCCGGAAGTGGCGCTGCACCGACACCCAGGCGCCGCGCGCGGTAATACCCATTTTCTTGTGGTCGTAACCGGCGCTGCCGCCGGAGGCAAAAGCGTCTCCCAGCCAGAAATCGTATTCCGCGGATATGGCGTTGGCGATGTCCGAAAAGCTCGCCGTACCCTTGTCCGCGGCAACGACGAGATAGGGGTCCTCGTCATCCTTGGCCACGACATGCGGCGGCCTCTCGACACCGTGCTCGGTGCGATTGTCGGTAATATCCAGCAGCGCCCGCACGTACATCTGGTAGCAGGCGATGCCCTCCTGCTGGATTTCATCCCGCGTCATGTCGGGCCGGAGCTGCCGCGCGACAAAGCCGCCCTTGGCCCCGACCGGGACGATCACCGCGTTCTTGACCTGCTGTGCCTTGACCAGTCCGAGCACCTCGGTGCGGTAATCCTCAAACCGGTCAGACCAGCGCAGCCCGCCCCGGGCCACCTTGCCGCCACGCAGGTGCACGCCCTCGACACGCGGGGAGTACACGTAAATCTCGTACAGCGGGACGGGCTGGGGGATGCCCGGGATATCCGCCGGCCGGAGTTTCAGGGAGATATAGGCCTTGAGCGAGCCGTCCGGCGCCTGCTGGAAAAAGTTGGTGCGCAGGGTCGCTTTGATCAACAGCACGAACTGGCGAATAATGCGGTCCTCACCGAGGTTCTCCACCTGTTCCAGCGAACCCAGGATGCGCTGTTCCACCGCCTCCTCGCGCTGTGCCCGCCAGTCGTCATCGCCTTCGAAGACCGGCGAGAAGCGGGTGAGAAACAACTCGACTATGGCACCCGTGATCTGCAGGTGTTGGGACAGTGTCTCCGCGATATATTCAACGCTGAAAGGAAATCTCACCTGGCGCAGATAACGCGCATAGGCGCGCAGCAGCGCAATCTCCCGCCAGTTCAATCGCGTACCTATCAACAGGCGATTGAAAGAATCATTCTCCGCCTTGCCGAACCAGATCAGGGAGAAGGCTTCTTCAAACTCGGCCTTCACCTCGTCCAGCACGATGTCGTGGGACAAGGCGTAGATCAGGGTAAATTCCTGAACCCAGTAAACCCTTCCGTCGCTGGCGCGAATGCCATAGGGGCGCTCCGTCATGACCCGCAGGCCGAGGTTCTCCAGAATGGGCAATACATCCGACAGGGGCAGGCTCTGGCCGCAACGATAGAGGCGCAGGCGCAACATTTCGCCGCCCTCTTCCACCAGGCGATAGAGGCTCATGGTCAGCTCCTCGCCATTGCGCAGGCGCAGGAGCTGCTTGATATCGAGCACGCCCACCCTGGGATCGAAGTCGTCGCGATAACCCGGGGGGAAGCCCGCTGCCAGCTCGCGGACATAGACCTCGCCGTTCTCCTCGCCGAATTCCTCGATCAGGCGGATGCGCAGGCGATCCTCCCAGGCCAGGGTGGCCTGGATAATCTGGTCCTCGATTTCGCTGGCGTCGTAATCCAGCGCCCTGTTGGGATCGACCCGCAGGACAAAATGGCAGCGCACCAGGATGGATTCGGAAAAGTGAGTGGTAAACTCCGCTTCCTCAGCATTGAAGGCGTCGCCCAGAATGCGCTCGATTTTCTCCCGCTGCTCGGTGGTGTAGCGGTCGCGGGGGATATAGACCATGCAGTTGACGAACTTGTTGTGCGGGTCCCTGCGTACGAACAGCCGGGTCAGGCGGCGCTCCTGAATACGGTTCACCGACGTCACCGTGTCATAGAGCTCCTGGATGCTGGACTGGAACAGCTCGTCCCGCGGGAACAGTTCCAGCACCCGAACCAGTTCCCGGCTCTCGTGATCGGAGGAGTCGAGGCTGGACATCGCCATCACCGTCTCTACCTTGCGCCGCAGTATGGGGATCAGCTTGGGGCTCATGGTGTAGACGGAGGACGTGTAAAGGCCGATAAAACGATGCTGGCCGACCAGGGTGCCCGCGTCGTCAAATACCTTGACCTCGATATAGTCCGGGTAGGTCAGGCGGTGTACCCGGGAGCGATGGCGCGACTTCGAAAAACTCAGTTGCCGCCGGCGCAGGTCATCGGCGGAGATATGCTCGAGATCCGCCAGCAGGTCTTCCGCGCCACGGGTGTTGCGATGGCGCAGTGTACCCAGGCTCACTTCCTCGACCACGAAAACCCGCTGGCTCGGGGTGCCGGCGCCCTGTACTCCGAGATATTCATATCCGAGCATCGTCATATGCGCATCGCGCAGCCACTCGATGAAAGCCGCGGCCTCCTCGCGCAGCTCGAGATCGACACAGTCGCTGGCGCGTATCTGGCTCACCACTTCCTGCAGACGCTCGCCCATGGCGGGAAAGTCATCCACCACCAGCCCGACTTCCTGCAGTATTTCCACGAGGGTGTGGCGCAGCTCCTCCAGTTCGGCAGGATTGGAATGGCGCCCGATCTCGAAGTACAGCACCGCCTCTTCCGGAACACCGCTACCGGCACTCTCCTCGTCCGACAGCAGGGACACCAGTTCCCGCTGATCGTTGCGCCTGATCGCGAGGTTCGAACTGGCGATGCTGTGAATGGTCAGGTTGCGCCGGTTCAGCTCCCCCCTCACCGAGGCCGTGCAAAAAGGTATGCCGCGACACAGAATGGCCACCACCGTGTATTTGCTTTCCCAGCCGTGGCTCTGTATTTCGGGATTGAAGATGCGGATCTTCGGCGTGGTATCGGGCCAGGAGTGCATGAAGCGCAGCAAGTCGTACAGGCAACCGTAGAGGTTTTCCACCGAGCGATCACGCATGTCCTCCGCGGGAAAACGGCCGTAGAAAGCCAGCGCCAGATTGTGCAGTGAAGCCCGGTCGGCTTGGTCTGCCTTGCTGTCGATGCGCTGAGCGAGCTCCGTCAGCAGACTTTTCTTCAGGGTATCCCAGATCATAATTCCAGTTATCGCTCCGTCGGCCCCTTGCGCACCCGCAGGCCTGCACGTCAGCCCGCCGACTCCGGCAGCCTGTCAGCACAGGGGTTTGAAAACGGTGCACCGGGTCCTTTTATTCAGTTGCCCCTAGTCTAGCCCAATCGACCCGCGTTGTTACCCACTGACCGGAACTTTTACCGCCTGCGCCAGTCAGACCAAGCGCCCGGCACCGCAGGGGCTCAAACGCACTGCATTGAGCGCAAGGCTGGGCTACTATACGGACCCTCCGCGCCCCGTCGACCACGCCTGGCGGCGCCGCGGCATAATCGTGAATAAACCCGGGAGTAAATGTGGCAAGCGCAGACGTAAGAGCACTGGAAGACTGGCTGAGCAGCCAGATTATCGGCCAATCCCACCTCGTACAACGACTGATCATCGCCCTGCTGGCCAATGGCCACCTGCTGGTGGAAGGCGCCCCGGGGCTGGCCAAGACACGGGCCATAAAGACCCTGGCAGACGGCGTCGAGGGCTCGTTCCACCGCATCCAGTTCACGCCTGACCTGCTCCCCGGGGATGTCACCGGAACGGATATCTACCGACCACAGGAGGCCAACTTCCACTTCCAGAAAGGGCCTATTTTCCACAATATGGTGCTGGCCGACGAGGTGAACCGGGCGCCCGCAAAGGTGCAGTCCGCGCTGCTGGAGGCTATGGCCGAGCGCCAGGTCAGCGTAGGCAGCCAGACCTACCAGCTGCCGGAACTGTTTCTGGTGATGGCCACCCAGAACCCGATCGAGCAGGAGGGAACCTACCCGCTGCCCGAGGCCCAGCTCGACCGTTTCCTGATGCATGTCAATGTCGACTACCCGGATGCCAGCGCGGAGATGGAGATCCTGCGCCTGACCCGCGCCGAGGCCAGCGCAAGCTCCACCGCCAAACCCCGGCCCCTGCCCCAGCAAACCGTGTTCGCCGCGCGCCAGGAGGTGCTGGCGATGCATATGGCCAGCCCGGTTGAGCAGTACATCGTGCAACTGGTGATCGCCAGCCGCAAACCGGAGGCGTACTCCCGGGAGCTCGCGGGCTGGATAGAATATGGCGGGAGCCCACGCGCCACCATCGCGCTCGATCGCTGTGCCCGCGCCCACGCCTGGCTGCGAGGCCAGGACTATGTCAGCCCCGACGATGTCCAGGCTGTCGCCGGCGACGTGCTGCGCCATCGCCTGTTGCTCAGTTTTGAGGCAGAGGCGAATGGCGTGACCCCGGACCAGGTCATCAACGAATTGCTGGCGCTTGTCCCCGTAGGCTGAGTATGCGCCTCGCCGATGTGACCGCCCCGGCCCATGGCGCCTACGTGACGCTGGAGGACCTGATCGCCCTGCGCTTCCCCGCGCGGCAATTGCGCCTGGGCCGTCGCAACCGGGCACTCAGCGTCCTGGCCGGCCCCAACAAGTCCAACTTTCGCGGCCGCGGTATCGATTTCGAGGAAGTCCGCAATTACCAGGCCGGCGACGATATCCGCAGCATCGACTGGCGGGTGACAGCCCGCACCGGAACCGCCCATACCAAACTGTTTCGAGAGGAGCGCGAGCGCCCGGTGCTGGTGGCTGTCGACCAGCGCAGCAGCATGTTCTTCGGCTCGAGTCACTGCTTCAAATCGGTACTTGCCGCGCAACTGACCAGCTTGCTGGCCTGGAGCGCACTGGATGCCGGCGACCGGGTGGGCGGGCTGGTCTTCAACGGCGCCAGTCACCAGGAAATCCGTCCGCGGCGCAGCCGTAAAACCGTGCTGGCCCTGTTGTCGCAGGTGGCGCAATACAACCGCGCACTGCCCCTGGCGATGCCCGCCGACACCGGCTTTGCCGACATTCTGGCGAACCTCAGGCGGATCGTTCGCCCCGGCAGCAGTCTGTTCATTGTCAGCGACTTCCGAGGGGCCCAGGAGGAGAGCGCCCGTGAACAGCTGTTCCAGATGGCCCAGCATATCGAGATCACTGCCATCGCCTGTGGCGATCCGCTGGAGGCCGACCTGCCGAAAGCCGGGCGCTATGCCGTCACCGATGGCAGGGCGCGCAGCGAACTCGATACGGCCGACCGGCGGCTGCGCAGCAGTTACCGCGAACGCGCCCGACAGCGCAGTGAACTGTTGTCGCGGGACCTGCTGCGCCTTGGCATCCCCCTGGTGAGGGCGCAGACGGACCAGGCGCCCTTCAGCGTGCTGCAACAATTCTACGGGGACCCGCGCCGGTGAACCCGCAGGACCCACTGGCCGGCCTCCACCCGCTGCGGGAGCCCATCCCGGTAGGCTGGTGGCCACCGGCACCGGGCTGGTGGCTGCTGGCGGGGCTGGTTCTCGGCGCACTGCTGGTGCTGGCCTGGTTCGCCCTGAGGCGCCGCCGTGCCAACGCCTATCGCCGGCGGGCGCTGACCCGGCTCGATGAACTGGCCGCCCGGCAGCGGCAGCAGGCTGACCCGGCGCGGTTCCTCGCCGATACCAACGCACTGCTCAAAAGTACCGCCCTGGTGGCCTACCCGCGGCGGGAAGTGGCCGCCAGCAGCGGCGCCCAATGGCTGGCGTTTCTCAACCGCAGTCTCGGGCAGGAGGAGCAGTTTCCCGAGGCGTTTGTCTCGGGGGCGTATCACAGGCACTGTCCGGATATCGACACGGACCAGATACTGCGCGCCGCAGCGAGCTGGATCAGGCGCCATGAGGCCGCCCGATGATTGAATGGATCTGGCCCTGGATGCTGGTACTGGCGCCCCTGCCCTGGCTGGTGCAGCGCCTGGTGCCGCCGGCGAACAGCCAGGAACCCGCACTGCGTGCGCCCTTCTTCGAGGAGTGGCAGCAGCTCAGCGGCGATGCGGAAAACCGCGGCAGCGGCGGCCGTCGCAGGCTGCCGACTGCAGCCCTGTGGCTGATCTGGCTCCTGTTGCTGCTGGCGGCCGCCCGGCCCACCTGGATCGGTGAGGCGATCGAGTTGCCCAACAGCGGCCGCGACCTGATGCTCGCCGTCGACATTTCAGGCTCGATGCAAATCGAGGACATGCAGCAGGGCCAGACCCTGGTGCCCCGGATCAGGGCAGTAAAAAAAGTGGCTGCGGACTTCATCGCCCGCCGCGCCGGAGACCGGCTCGGGCTGATCCTGTTTGGCAGCAATGCCTATGTCCAGTCGCCCCTGAGCTTTGATACCAGCACGGTCGAACGCTTCCTGCTCGAGGCGCAGATCGGCTTCGCCGGCCAGGACACCGCCATCGGTGACGCCATCGGCCTGGCGGTAAAACGGCTCAGGGAACGCCCGGCCCAGAGCCGCGTACTCATTCTGCTGACCGACGGCCAGGATACCGCCAGCTCGGTCAGCCCCCGGGATGCGGCACAACTGGCCAGGGAACTCGGTATTCGCATCTACACCATCGGCATCGGGGCGGACCGGATGACGCTGCCCGGATTGTTCGGCTCCAGCTTTGGCAGTCGCCAGGTCAACCCCTCCGCTGAGCTGGACGAAGCAGGTTTGCAAGAAATTGCAAACCTTACGGGCGGACAGTATTTCCGCGCCCGGGATCCCCAGGAGCTGGCCACTATCTACCAGTTACTGGACCAACTGGAACCGGTGGAGCAGGCGCTGGTGTCCTACCGGCCACGCCAGGCACTGGCTTACATTCCCCTGCTGTTGGCCCTGCTGGTGAGTTTTGGCCTGGCCCTGTGGCAGCTGCTGCGCACAACCCGCTGGGACGACTCTGCTGACGGGGGGCTGGCACGGTGATGGAACTGCACCTGATGCGGCCCCAGTGGCTATGGGTCCTGGTACCCGCGCTGCTGCTGGCAGCACTGCTGTGGCGCCAGCGGGACCGGCTCGGCAGCTGGAACCAGGTGATCTCGGCCGAGCTGCTGCCCTTCCTGGTGAGCCACCAGGGGCAGGCCCGCGGGCCCAACCTGATGCCGTTCATACTGGCGGCCTGGCTGCTTGCCGGCCTGGCCGCCAGCGGCCCCAGCTGGCAGAAAATTCCGCAGCCGGTACATCAGAAGCAGGACGCGCTGGTGCTGGTGCTGGACCTGAGCTACTCCATGAAGTCGGGGGATCTGGCGCCCTCACGCCTGGATCGCGCCAGGCAAAAACTGTTGGACCTGCTGGCTCTGCGCAAGGAGGGCCAGACCGGCCTGATCGCCTATGCGGGTGATGCCCATATCGTCACTCCCCTGACCGACGACACTCCCACGATCGCCAATCTCCTGCCCGCCCTGAACCCCGACATGATGCCGGTGCCGGGCAGTGATGCCTCGGCGGCAGTGCAGGCGGCGGTGGAACTGCTGCACTCGGCGGGTATCCGCGACGGCAAAGTGCTGCTGATTACCGATGGCATCAGCGCCAGGGACAGCCGGGAAATCGAGCAGCTAATGGCCGACAGCGGTGCCAGCCTGGCGATCATGGGTGTGGGCACGGCAACCGGGGCGCCGATACCGCTCCCCAGGGGCGGCTTCCTCAAGGACCGGGAAGGAACGATCGTGATGCCCACGCTGGAGGAGGCGCCACTGCGTGCGCTGGCATCCGCCGGCGGCGGTGTTTACATGCCCATGCAAATCGATGGCTCGGACCTCACCGCCCTGTTGGCGGAGTCCCCCCTGGCCAGTGAGCAAGCCACCCTGGCGCTGGATCGCACCGCAGACACCTGGGAGGACCAGGGCTATCTGCTGGTGTTACTGCTGTTGCCACTGGCACTGGCGTTGTTCCGGCGCGGCTGGATCGTCTGCCTGCTGCCGCTGCTGCTGGTCGCCCAACCCCAGTCGGCCCGGGCCGGTGTCTGGGATGACCTGTGGTTGACCCCGGACCAGCAGGGGCAGCGGGCCCTGCAGCGCGGTGACCAGGAAGCCGCGGCCGAATTGTTCGAGAACCCGGCCTGGGCCGGGACGGCGGCCTACCAGGGGGAGGACTACGACGCCGCGAATGACTATTTTGCCCGGGGCGATGACGCCGACAGCTGGTACAACCGCGGCAATGCGCTGGCCCGTGCCGGCGAACTGGACGAGGCGATTGCAGCCTACGAGGAATCCCTCGCGCGCGCGCCCGGGCGGGAAGACGCCCTGGAAAACCTGGCCCTGCTGGAACAATTGAAGCAGCAGCAGGAAAACCAGGACCAACAGAACCAGGATCAGCAGCAGAACCAGGATCAGCAGCAGAACCAGGACCAGCAGCAGAACCAGGACCAGCAGCAGAACCAGGATCAGCAGCAGAACCCGGACCAGGACCAGCAGCAAGGTCAGGAACAGCAGCAGAGCCAGGAAGCGCCGCAGCGCGAGGAAGAGCAGCAGGACCCGGAACAACAGCCGGAACAGACAGAGGCGGCGCGGGGGCAGCAGCAGGCTGACACTGAGGACGACCCCGAATCCCGGGAGCGAGAGCAGGCCATGGAGCAGTGGCTGCGCAGGGTGCCCGATGACCCCTCCGGCCTGCTGCGGGAAAAGTTCCGCTACGAGAGCCAACAGCGCCAACGACAGGGAGCAGATAGAGACAATGAGACCTATTGGTAGACTGGCAGGCACGTTGTGCCTGTTTGTTCTGGTACTGGCCGCCGCCAGCAGTTGGGGCGCGGTCAGCGCGAGCGTCGACCGCGACCGCCTGGCGCTGGGCGACACCCTCAGGCTTACCATCACCGCGACAGAAGACGAGGAGTTGGGCGATATCGACCTGCAGCCCCTGGGCGCGGATTTCGAGATCCTGCGACGATCCAACAGCAGCAAGACCAGCTATATCAATGGCAAATTCTCCAGCACCACGGAACTGCTGCTGGATATGACCCCGCGCCGGCAAGGCGTCCTTGAAATACCGCCACTGCGGGTTGGAGCGGAATCGACCAACGGCCTGCAGCTGACCGTAGGGCCACCGCCCACAGGCACCGCCGCAGACCAGGACCTGGTATTTGAAGCGGAGCTGGATCGCAGTTCGGTGTATGTACAGGGGCAGGTCATCCTGACCCTGCGGCTGCAGCAGGCAATCAACCTGGAAGACCGGAACATCAACCAGCTGGAACTCGAAAACGCCTTTGTCAGGCCACTGGAACAGAACTCGTTTCAACGCACCATCGACGGGCGGCCCTGGCTGGTACACGAGATTCGCTACGCCATTTTCCCGGAGCACAGCGGCACTCTGGAAATTCCCGCCCAGAGATTCAGCGCGAGGGAGAGTTCACCGCGGCGCAGCCTGTTTGACCTGGGCGGTGGCGGGCGCCAGGTACGCCGCAGCACCGAGCCGCTGTCCATCGAGGTACTGCCGCGCCCCGCCAGCTTTCCGGGCAGTGAATGGCTGCCCGCGGGCGAGCTGACGCTGGAGGAGTCCTGGTCGACGCCACCGGAGCAGTTACGGGTGGGGGAGTCAGCCACCCGCACCATCACCATTCGCGGCGAGGGATTGCAGGGCGCCCAGCTGCCGCCGGTGCTGTTCCCGGCAACCGAGGGCCTGAAATACTACCCGGACCAGCCGGTGATCACTGACAGCGAATCCGCCGCTGGCCTGGTAGGTACGCGGGTGGACAGCGCCGCCGTGGTGCCGACCCGCGCCGGTCGCTGGCAGATACCGGAGTTGCGCATTCCCTGGTGGGATATCCACAGCAATGAACTGCGCTATGCCGTGCTGCCGGGACGGGAAATAGAGGTCGCCGGGGCCGAATTCGCAGCTGCCAACGCGGCGCCGGTGACCGCAGCTGCGTCCGCACCGACCCAGGCCCTCGATCCCGGTACCGGGGCGACCATCCCGATCGTCGCCCGTGACGACAGCCGCTGGCGAATCCTCAGCGCCGTGACGGCGACGGGCTGGCTGCTGACTCTCGTCTACCTGGTCTGGTCGCGGCGCAGGCGGGTCGCAGCCCCGTCACAGGATGAGAGCAAGCCCGGAGAACGGGAGGCCTTCAACGCGTTGCTCGCCGCCTGCGGCAGCAATGACCCGCGCCGTGCCCGCGAGGCGGTGTTGCGCTGGAGCGCGGCCGTGCATGCCCGGGCGGGCCTGACCTCACTCGCACAGGCCGCCGCAGCCCACCATGACCCCGCCATGAGCGCCGCGCTGGAATCACTGAATGCCGCGCTCTATGGCAGTCGGACGGGCGCCTGGGACGGCGGGTCTCTCGCGGAGGCGGCACGCGGGCTGCGCGCGAGGCACCGCAGTAAGGTGCGGCGCGAGGAGCCACCCCTGCAACTCTACCCCCAGGCCACCTGAGGACCACTGGCGCGGGCGGGCTGCGAAACCTCCGGCTGCCCGCCCGGTCGAACCCATAAAAAAGGAGAACACACGTGAGAGATTCCCTGCCCCGCACCCTGCTGCTCCTGTCCCTGCTCGGCCTGTGCGCCGGCGCAGTGAGCCAGGAGCCACCGTCTTTCTACAATGGATTCGACGTCGAAGGGGGCCTGATAGCGCCCAATGAAATCGACCACGGCGGCCCCGGCCGGGATGGAATTCCGGCGCTCGATCAACCGCGCTTCCTGCACGGTTCCGAGCGCGACGGCCAGATCAGGCCCGGCGACCGGGTGATGGGGGTAAGCTTCAACGGTGTGGCCAAGGCCTATCCCGTTGCGGTGCTGGAACACCACGAGATCGTCAACGACAGCTTCGGCGACACCCCGTTGACTGTCACTTTCTGCCCGCTGTGCGGCACCGGAATGGTGTTTCTCGCGGCGTTCGGGGATCAGGTGCTGAACTTCGGTGTGTCCGGCCTGATCTATAACAGCGATCTTCTGCTGTACGACCGCAACACGCACTCGCTGTGGTCACAGATCATGAAGAAAGCCGTTACCGGTCCACTCAAGGGCACCCGCCTGACACAGGTACCGGCGCAGTACACGACCTGGGCAAGCTGGAGCGAACAGCATCCGGAATCGCTGCTGCTGTCGCGCGATACCGGCCACGAACGCGACTACGACCAGGACCTCTACGCCGATTACAAGCGCCTGCCCATGGTGCTGTACGCCACCCTGCACAGCGACTGGCGCCTGCCGGCGAAAACCTGGGTGGTGGGCATCAATGCGGGAGACGAGGCACTGGCCCTGCCCTTTGCAGAACTGGATATGCTGGACACTGCCCTGCGCGTCTCGGTCGGTGGGCAGTCACTGGATGTGCACTGGGACAAAACCGCACAATCCGCCCGGGTGTTCGATGCCGACGGCAAGGAGCACCCTGCCACTGCCGGCTACTGGTTCGCTTGGGTCGCGTTTCACCCGACCACTGCGCTGTACCTGACCGAAGCGAAGGAGTGAAACCCGGCCCCGGGCTCAGGCGGGGGCGCCGCCCTGCAGGGATTTGCTCACCAGTTCGAACACATCCGGAGACAGGTCGGCGTGTGTCTCCAGGCGCTGCAGTTGCGCGTACATCAACTGCGCGCGACCCCGGTAGTTACGCCATTTGGTGAGGGGGGTGAGCAGGCGCGAGGCCAACTGGGGATTCGCCCGATCGAGCTGCAGCACCATGTCCGCCAGAAAGCGGTAACCCTCCCCGTCGATACGGTGAAACTGCACCGGGTTGCGCGCCGTGAACCCGCCCACCAGGGCTCTCACCTTGTTGGGATTGCGACTGTCGAAGTCCGGATGCGCCAACAGGCTGCGCACCCGGGCAAGGGTATCCCCCAGCGGCATGGCGGCCTGCAGCGCGAACCACTGGTTCATTACCAGGGTGTCGTGCCGCCAGTCCCGGTGGAAACGCTCCAGTGCCTCCTCCCGGTCCGCCTCATCCCCATAGAAGACGATGGCCTGCAGGGCAGCCAGCCGGTCCGTCATATTGTGCGCCTGGCTGAACTGGCGCCGGGCCAGCTCCGGGTGCAGTCCGCGGGCGCTGGCCAGGAACTCCAGGCAGGTGTTGCGAAGGCTGCGGGCCGCGACCTGGGAGGCGGTGGCAGCGTAGTCATCGGCAGTGGCCAGGCGCTGGTAGCGGTCGTGGAACTCCGCCGTGCACGCCCGCGCGAGCTCCGCCTGCACTGCCCAGCGCGCGTTGTGGATGGTGTCGACATCCGCGCCGCCGGCTTGACTCGCCAGCTCGGCCAGGGAGTCCTCCGTCGGCAGGACGAGCATTGCCGCCACCATCGCCGGGTCCAGTGACGTGTCACCCAGCAGGCTGCGACAGGCCTCGACCAGCAGCGGGTCGACAAGCACGGGCACACTGCGGCCGATCTGCTCCTGGACTTCCTGAATCACCCTGGTGGCCAGCGCCTGGGCACTGTCCCAGCGCACAAAACCATCGTCGTCCCGGCTCATCAGCGCGCGCAGATCGGCCTTGCTATAGCGATAGTCGAGCCGTACCGGCGCCGAGAAACCCCGCAACAGGGAGGGCACCGGGCGCTCCGTCACCTGCTGGAAAACGAAACTCTGTCGGGGTTTGTCCACCATCAGTACGACATGGGTATTGTCGGCACTCTCGGGGCCGGGCTCTCCCGACGCCAGCCGCAGGGGCAGATTGCCGGCCTCCCCCAGCAGCCCCATCGCCAGGGGTATCACGAAGGGTTGCTTCACCGCCTGGCCCGGGGTGGCCGGGCAGGACTGGCTCACATGCAGGGTGTAGCGTGCATTTTCTTCATCGTACTCGTCGCGCACCGAGAGCTGCGGGGTTCCCGCCTGGGAATACCAGAGGCGAAACTGGGCCAGGTCCACGCCGCTGGCATCCTCCATCGCCCGGATAAAGTCCTCACAGGTCACCGCCTGGCCGTCGTGCCGCTGGAAATACAGGTCGGAACCCCGGCGAAATGCCGCGGGGCCCAGCAGGGTGTGAATCATCCGGACGACTTCGGCGCCCTTTTCGTAGACGGTAAGCGTATAGAAATTGTTGATTTCGATGACCGACTCCGGGCGCACCGGATGGGCCATGGGCCCCGCGTCCTCGGCGAACTGGGCGGTGCGCAACACCATCACGTCCTCCACCCGCTTTACGCTGGCAGAGCCCATATCAGCCGAGAAGCTGGCGTCGCGAAACACGGTGAAACCTTCCTTCAGGCTGAGCTGAAACCAGTCGCGGCAGGTCACCCGGTTGCCGCTCCAGTTGTGGAAATACTCGTGGGCGACGATCGATTCCACCGTCTGGAAACCCCGGTCCGTGGTCGTCTCCGGGCTGCACAGGACACAGGAGCTGTTGAATATATTCAGGCTCTTGTTCTCCATCGCCCCCATATTGAAATCGTCCACCGCCACGATATTGAATATGTCCAGGTCGTATTCGAGACCGTACACCTCTTCGTCCCAGCGCATGGCACGTTTGAGCGAACGCATCGCGTGATCGCACTTGCCCAGGTCTTTTTCCTCGACGTGGATACGCAGGCAAACGTCCCGCCCGCTGGCGGTGCGAAAGCTGTCCTGCACGCAATGCAGATTGCCCGCCACCATGGCGAAGAGATAGGCCGGCTTGGGAAAGGGGTCGTGCCAGCTTGCCAGGTGCCTGCCGTCGGGCAGCTCCCGGGACGAGATCAGGTTGCCATTGCTGAGCAACACGGGAAAGCTCGACTTGTCGGCTTCGATCTCCACCGTGAACACCGACATCACATCGGGCCGGTCCGGGTAGTAGGTGATGCGACGGAAACCGTGCGCCTCACACTGCGTGCAGTACATGGACCGGGAGCGGTACAGACCCTCCAGCGCCGTGTTGTCCTGCGGCCGGAGTCGGGTCTCGCACTCGATAACAAAGCTGCCAGGGACCCCGGGCACTTCCAGGCCTTCCTCCGTCAGGCTGAAGCGCTGCGGCGCCAGGGCTTCGCCGTCCAGCCTGATAGACAGCAGTTCGAGGTCCTCGCCGTGCAGGCGCAGCGGTGTCGTTGCTGCAGCGAGCTGATTGCGTTTCAGCTGCAGGCGGGAGCGCACGAGGGGGTACTCCTCCCGCAGGTCGAAGTGTAACTCCGTCCGCTCCACCAGGTAGTCCGGTGGCTGGTAATCCTTGAGGTAAATGGCTGCCGGCTGGGCGTCTCGCATGGTCTGTCTCGATGGTTGGCTGCCGCACTCCCCGGGGCGAGCGGGTCAATTCAGTGCGTGGTGAGTGAAAGTTGATAACCGCCATATTTACGCATATTGATCACGCCGCTATCAAATATGAGGTATTGCCCCTTGATGCCCAGCAGGGTGCCGCCGACCTCGGGGACCTTGTCCAGGTTGAAGGAACTCACCCGGGTGGGGTACTCCAGTACCGGGTAGCTGATCGTGGTTTCGGTATGCTCCGCGAGCACGGTGATGGCCTGCAGCCCGAACTGTCGCTGCAGTTCGTCTATTTCCCCGGCGCATTCCGCCAGCAGTCGGGTTCTGGCCTGCTCCAGGTCCCGGGGCTGCGCGTCGCCCCTGAGCATGGCCTGCCAGTTGGTCTTGTCAGCGATATGGTTTTTGAACACGGTCTCCACCAGCCCTGAATGCAGGCGTGTATCCACCCGGAAAATCGGCTGGGCCTGGGTGGCTCCCTGGTCCATCCAGCGGGTGGGCACCTGGCTTGCCCGGGTTATACCGACCTTCAGGCCCGAGGTGTTGGCCAGGTAGACGATGTGGTCGACCATACAGTGGGTTTCACCCCACTGCGGTTCCCGGCAGGTGCCGGCGGCATAGTGGCACTTCTCCGGACTCATGATGCAGCTGTCACACTGGGCAAGGCGCCGGAAGCAGGGGTAGCAGTAACCCTGGTTGAAGCTCTTGGCAGTCTTGCGACCACAGTGTATGCAATTGATCACGCCGCTGTACTGCAGCTGCAGGGATTGTCCCAGGTACTGATTGAGCGGTATTTCCGAGTCGCCCAGCAGCATGGTGTACTGCACCGGGTCCGCCAGCTCGGTCTTCATCTTGCGCACGGGCCCGCTGCCCAGCACTTCAGTCAAGGGACTCTCCTTGCCACTTGAGGGGGGACTCAGCCGGGTCATCGCACACCTGGCCGGCCTTGTGACCCCTGTCGATATACCCGATTCGCTCATGCTCCGGCAGGTGCAACTGTCCCCAGGCGATCAGCGCCTGCAATGACTCGCTGCGCTGCTGTGAGGACAGCGGTTTGCCGTCCGGCCACTTGCCGATCTCCACCGCCCGCCGCAGGCTGCGATAGATTTCCGGGGTCATGGTATCGATCAGCTTCCTGTAGTCCATCACGCTCATATCAACCCTGGATTCTCTGCACCTGCTCGACAAAATGCCAGGGCGCGAGCATTCTCTTCAGCTCCTGGGCCGGCACAGGCCTGCTGAACAGGTAACCCTGTACGACCTCTGCGCCGTTATCGATGAGGAAACGATACTGCTCCTCGGTCTCCACGCCCTCTGCCACGATACCGAGCCCCAGACTCCGCGCCATGGCGATAATGGCGACCACCAGTTTTCCCCTGCTTTCGTTCCGGTCGCACTCGAGTACGAAACTCCTGTCCACCTTGAGCTCGTCCAGTGAATAACGGCTCAGGTAGCCCAGTGTCGCCAGCCCTGTCCCGAAGTCATCGATGGAGAGGTAGACACCGAGCGCCTTGAGATCCCGCAGGCTCTGGGAGGTGCTCCTGTCCTCGTCCATCAGGATACCTTCGCTCAGGCCCAGTTCCAGCCTGGAGGCCGGCAGCCCGTATTGCTCGAGTACCTCCCTGATTCTGTCGACAAAGGTGACGGTGAACTGGAAAGCCGATACGTTGATGGCAACCTTGGGCAAGTCCAGGCCCTGCGCATCGAACTCCTTCATCTGGCGGCAGGACTCGGCCAGTACCCAGTCGCCCAGCTCGTCGATGACCCCGATCTCCTCCGCGAGCGGGATGAACTGGAATGGCGGCACCGTGCCGTGCTCGGGGTGCTCCCAGCGCAGCAGCGCCTCGGCGCCGACCACCGCGCCGGTCAGGGTATTGATCTGGGGCTGGTAATGCAGCGACAACTGATTGCGTTCCACCGCCTTGCGCAGGTCCGACTCCAGCTTGAGTCGCCCTACACCGGTGGCGTCCATGTGCTCACTGAAAAACAGGTAGCGGTCTCTCACCGAGTCCTTGGCATGGTGCATGGCGATGCCCGCCGCCTTCAGCAGTGCCTCCGTGGTGGTGCCATCGCGCGGGGCGATGGCTATCCCGATACTCGGACTGACGACCAGTTCATGGCCCTCGACCATGATAGGCTGCAACAGCGCTTCCAGCAGTCGCTGCGCCACTACTGCGGCGGATTTTTCATTGTCGATCTGGTTGAGGATCACCGTGAATTCATCTCCGCCAAGGCGGGCCACGTCGACTTTCTGCTCGCCATCGACAAAGTGGGAAACCGCATCACTGCCACGCACACCGTCCGCGAGACGCTTGCCCACCTCCAGCAACACCGTATCACCGGCGCTGTAACCAAGGGAGTCGTTGATACGCTTGAAGTTATCGAGGTTCAGGAACAGCAGCGCCAGGGTGTGGCCATTGCGCTGACTGAGGCCCAGCAACAGGCCGAGTTGCTCGGTAAACAGGCGACGGTTCGGCAGGGCCGTCAGGCTGTCGTAGTAGGCCAGGTGCTGCATCCGGGATTTCGTTTCATTGATTTCCTCGGTGGCCCTGTTCAACTTCTCGTCGCGCTCGGACAACTGGCTGGTGCGCTCATCGACCTTCATATTGAGCAGGCGCTGGTCGACATCCGAGGCCTGCTTCACTTTCTCAAAACCGCCAATCACGCTGTTGATAACCGTGGCGATATCCTTGAGTTCACCGCTGGCCTCGATCGCCAGTGGCTTGTGCACCTTGCCCGAGGTGACATCGTCCGCCAGCCGGGCCAGGCGCGACAGGTCACGGGTAATGCGGCGGCTCACCAGCGCCACCACCAGGCCGCACAGCGCCACCAGCCCGAAGCTCACAAAAAATACCCTGCGCACCGTGGGCCAGATCTTGTCGAGCAGCTGCGCCCTGGAAATTTCGAGCTGCATATAGCCGATGACACGCTGGCTCGTGTTGTCATCGCCCTCGGTAGCGGCGATGAAAAAATCGTAGGGCGTCAGGCCCCGCCGCGCCGGGTTGACCGCGGTGATTACCGGTACCGTCAAGTAAATGGGCAGATGGCTATCCAACCAGGCTGCCATCAGTCCGGTGCCTGCCGGCTCCATGTCCGAGCCGAGGGCGATCAGCCCTGTATCGGCCTCCCCCAGGTCGCGCCGCAGCAATTTGAAGGGAGGCGACAGGGTGCTCGCACCCTGGCTTGCCTCGCGCCGGGCCAGCAGTTCCCCGAGTCCATCCCGCGCTATGGCCCTGGCCACGGTCGGCGTCTCGATGAAATCCGCGAGCAGGGGCTGCAGCGCCTCGTCCTGGCGTCGGTAGATTCCCAGCTGCAGGTCCGGGCGGTTGCGCACCTGGGTCAGCAGCGTGTCAACCGCGCCGTCGAAGGCAATCCGGTACTCCCGCCAGGCGGTCACGCCGGTGAGCACCACTGCCAGGAACAGCGCAACGCTAATAAAGAGCAGGTTGATCTTGCCCGCTATCGTCATCAATCATGTCTCCCGGACACCATTCCAAACAGCGCACCCAGAGCAGCGCCGCAGATCAATCCCCCCAGGTGCGCCGCGTTGGCAATGGCCCCGAAACCAAGCACTTCCACCAGCCCCACCATACCCACCACCAGCCAGCCCACCATGAACAGCATGAGCGCAGGTGACGGCTGGATTCGCCAGGCGGGCTGAAACAGCGGGGCCACCCAGGAAAATCCGAGCAAGCCGTAGACCACGCCCGACATGCCACCGAACAGTCCCGCGCCGCCAAAGGCAAACTGGCTCCCATTGGACACTATGGCTATCACCAGGAACAACAGGAACATGTTGATATGTCCCATCACGCGTTCCACCTTGCCGCCCAGCTCCCACAGCCACAGGCTGTTGAAGACGATATGCAGCCAGCCAAAATGGAGAAAGGCCGGGGTGACCAGGCGCCAGTACTGGCCCTGCATGCCGTCAAATACCGGTTGGCCGCCAACGATCTCGAAGGGGGTAAAGGTCAGGTAGCCCAGCCAACGCGTCGCCGACAGGTAAAACAGCAGGAAGCCGCCGATGCTGAGCAGGATCAGCACAGCGGTCACCGGCACCGAGCGCCAGCTGCTTGTGGTGAGCAGTGGGGCCCGCCCGCTCTGCCGGGTCAGCTCGATGCTCAGCTCGCCGGCGCGCCAGGCACGATACAGCGAGGTCACCTCGTCGGCCTGGGCGGCCCGCTGCACCGCCAGTACCTGCCTTCCGTTCTCCTCGAAGATGCGATGCGCCACCCCGCGCTGCTGCAGCAAGGCACTGAGCGGCAACAGGTCTTCTTCAACGCTGACGCTGAGGGCGGGGTAAAATTCCGTCATCAATTTACCAGTGCGTCACCCCAGCGCAGCTTGTCCCTGCAACTGGCATAGAAGCTGTGGCCCAGCGGATGCAACAGGGTAAGCCGGTGTGTCTTCTTGGTGATGTGAACCGAGTCGCCGGGGCGTGCGGTCATGTTGACCTGGCCGTCACAGGTGACCGGCGGGTGAATCCTGTTGCGCGCGAGTATGTCGACCCGAATCCGGGAGTTACCGTCCACCACGATGGGGCGACTGCTCAGGGCGTGCGGAAACATCGGCAACAGCACCATGGCATCGAGGGTCGGGTGCATGATCGGCCCGCCACCGGACAGTGAATAGGCGGTGGAACCGGTGG
>JAZBNW010000030.1:0-2978 GCA_036350855.1 Halieaceae bacterium | reverse complement strand
TCCCGATACTCGAGCATCCTGCGCATAAGATTCGCATCGTATCCGGCAATGGGGTCTTCCAGTGCCCGAAAATCCTCCATGTCGGCATAGCACTCAAACAGGAAAAGGCGGCCGTGTTCGATGCTGCTCTGGCGCGACGCCAGCGCGTGGTGCAGGGAAACCGAGAGGGGTTTGTGCCCGGCGATGTCCATATCCATCAGGGATGCGAAATGGACCAGGTAGTCGTACTGCTGCAATGACAGCTCTGTATAGGGTTTTATGAAATCCAAATTTTCCCCGGCGTAGAATTCGACAAGTGCCCTGGCAGCGGCAGCATCGTCCAGACGGAAAAAATCCGGGAAATCCCCGGGAACCTCATTGCCCCCATTGGTCTGGAAACTGCTCTGCAGGACATAGCGCGGAGATACCCTGGTCCCGGCTGCGGCTTCTGCGTTCCACCGACGCCGGTCGTCAGGGCAGGCCCAGAAGCTGTCATCGCGATCGAGACAGCCCGAGAGATCGCGCACTGCGGTCACGCCGTTGCTGATAAAAAGGGGGTGGTGAATCTGTGGTGAAACTTTAAGGGAGTGGGTGTGCATATCCCAGAATGACGGGATGACATACCTGCCTTCTCCTGGCACGGTGATGTCCTTCCGGCCAGGGCGATATTCCGCTGCCGGCAACAGGGCAACTATGACGCCGCCCTCGACAAGAATGGTGACGTCGCTCATAAGCTCGCCACTCGTTACGTCAACGACGTTTACATCTTTCAGTGCGAAGCTCCCCCTCAGGCCCACCAGTGGCGGTTCCGGCAGCGGCAGCGCAAGTGCGACTACCAGGAGAGCAAGCAACCCGGCGAGTATCACCATCGCCATTTTCATAGCGGTGAGTCCCGGGTAATGCTCTCAGTTCGCAGTTGAACAAGCTGCCATGAGGGCGGTAGTACGCCACGCAATGTATGATCACATTGTGACGAATGCACTGACGCATAAGCGCTGGTATTTGTTTTGTGTAAACTCATCCATGGCCAATATACCCGCCGCTATTGCCGAGTGAAAGGACAGAAAAAATCCGGAATGGCTGATATCCGGAAGCGCGCAAGCCGGGCAAGCGAGCAAATCGACTTCACTGAGCTATAGCTCCTTGTTCATTAGCCTGTATTATCGGACAGGTTGCCCGAACTGAATTCGACTGGCTGTGCTGCAGTGTGATACCCGGCGAGCCAGCCCGATATAACGAGGATAGAGATGACCGAGTACGAATTACTGGATCTGGTTGCAAGCAGCGCCGACCTGATGGGCGTTCAATTTTCAATCTTTATGACCGTCACTTCTGCTTACCTGGTCGTCGCCTATGTCGCGGGTGACAAGCTGACCAGGGGCCAGGTCCTGCTGCTGTCAGCGCTGTTCCTGTTTGGCGCGGGCGCGGAAGTCTGGGGTATGCAGCGTTCACTGATTAACGTCGCAGAGCTGTTGGAACTCAAGGCGGCACACTCACCCTTGACGCCCTATGAGCGCGGCATTACCGAACACGGGTCGATGTGGTTGCTCGTCATGAGTACAGGCATCGTGGCAGCACTGTATTTCATGTGGGATGTTCGCAGGCGGGCCAGCTAGTTGGCGGCCCGGGCCCGTTCGACCTGCTGCGGGCCGCGCAGCACGCGACCGGGGTGAACACCCTGGTATTGGCCATCGCGGAATGTGACCTGCCCCGATTTGATCGTATAGCTGTAACCCTCGGCCTTCTGCAGCAGGCGCTTGCCGCCCGCCGGAAGGTCAAATGCCAGCCACGGTTTGCCCAGCTTGAGCGCCTCCAGGTCGATAACGTTGACATCGGCCAGGTAACCGGGCTGCAGCAGGCCGCGATCCTCAAGGCCATACAGTATTGCCGTATCGCGGCACTGGCGCTTCACCGCGTTTTCCAGGCTGATCCGCTTGCCATCACGGTCACGGACCCAGTGCTGGAGCATGAATGTCGGTGATGCCGCGTCGCATATGGTGCCGCAGTGGGCGCCGCCGTCGGACAGTGAGTTCACCGTGTCCTGGCATGTTTGCAGGGCTTCTAGGAAGTTCAGGTTGCCATCGGCGTAGTTCAGAACCGGGAAATAGATAAAGCCCTTGCCGTCGTCCTGCATCAGCAGGTCATAGGCGTACTCGACAGCACTGACACCGGCCGCCTGCGCGCGAGCAAGAATGGTTTGCGACTGGTCGGGCTCGTAATTGAAATCGGGCGCCATTTCGTACTGTGCCTGCCAACCGCCCGCGACGGTCTGGTAGAGCGCCAGCACATCGGAGTTTTCAGGGAACAATGACTCTTCTGTTGTCATCCGCTGGCGAAAAGCCGGGTCCCTCAGGCAATTCAGTTGCTCATCCCATGGCAGCCCTGCGATTTCCCACCACGCGGCCTTGAACATGAAGGGGTGAACAGTGCCCTGCCAGGCCATCACGATACCGTTACCGCGCAGGGCGATCTGCGCGACGATATTGGCGCCTTTGGCGTTCTCCGCGCGCATGGCGCTGATCTGGTCATCGAGCGCCATTTCATGGCTGATCGACTGAAGCGCGGCAAAGGTAACGGGCATGCCGGTCTCGCGGCTCAGCTGTCCCATCCAGCTGAACTCATTCCATTCCGGCTTCAGGTCGCTCGCCATTTCAAATACGCCGTGGCCGACGCGGCCCATTGCCCGCCCGATACCGAGCAATTCCGCCTCGGTGGCGGTGGTACCCGGGACCAGTACGCCATCTATGGATTTGTGGAGCACGGTGCGTGAGGTGGAGAACCCCAGGGCGCCACTGCGCAGGCCCTCTTCCACAATTTTTGACATCTGGGCGATATCGGTCTCGGTCGGTTCCTCGTTGTTGGCACCGCGTTCGCCCATGACGTAGGCACGCACGGCGCCGTGCGGCACGTGGGTACCGATGTCGACGGTGCGGGGCAGGCGCTCCAGGGCGTCCATGTACTCGGGGAAAGTTTCCCAGTCCCAGCTCATGCCCTCGGCC
>JAZBNW010000029.1:0-6755 GCA_036350855.1 Halieaceae bacterium | reverse complement strand
CCGGCGTCGGCCTGGCAGGCGCGACCCGGAACGCATTGTTAGATCGCCTGCTGCAAGATCATCCCGGGGATTCATTACACGCACTGCAGGTGGTGCACGAAGTCTCGAGCACCATAAAGACGCAGGGGCGCCCGTACTTCCCCCGTCTGTGATCAACTCTGGTGCGCCGCTCGCCCGACAGCTGCCTCATGTCACCGCATAAACCTGGTTTTACTTGATTGGCCCGGATCTTGCTGCGGGAAGTACAGGCACTTTTCCTGCCCGCCAGGCGAGCGCCCGGCCAACCCACCCGCAGCCCCGATGCTGAACAATCAAGGATTCCTCAATGAGCGCCAATGCGTCACGCCTTCAGGCCATTCAGAGTATTACCAACCGCAAACCCGTCGAGGTCAGGAAGCCGGACTACCTGGGAAATATCTGGGCAGAGGACGTGTTCAATCTGGCGCGCATGGAGTGGGCGCTGTCGAAATCGGCCTTCAAGGCGATGAAAAACACGGTGCAGACAGGCGCGCCGCTGGACCCCGCCACGGCGGATGTCGTGGCGGCGGCGATGAAGGAATGGGCGGTAGCCAAGGGGGTCAAGTTTTTCTCGCATATTTTCTACCCGATGACCAACATCACCGCGGAAAAACACGACGGCTTCATCATCACCAGCCCGGAGGGCTCCGCCATCACGGAGTTTACCGGCAGTTTGCTGATCAAGGGGGAGCCGGACGGATCGTCCTTTCCCAACGGCAGCCTGCGGATGACCAGCGCGGCGCGCGGCTATACCGCATGGGACCCCACCAGCCCCGCCTATATCATGCAGACCGACAATGGCGCCACCCTGATGATCCCCAGCGTGTTCATGTCCTGGACCGGCGAAGCGCTGGACAAGAAGATACCGCTGCTGCGCTCGAACGCCGCGATGGACAAGGCCGCCAGGAAAGTGATCTCCCTGCTGGGCGAAACGGATATCGCCCCGCTGAACTCCAGCTGCGGCGCCGAGCAGGAATACTTCCTGGTCGACGCCAACTTCGCCAGCCTGCGCCCCGACCTGCTACTGGCCGGCCGCACCCTGTTCGGCGCCTCCCCGGCAAAGGGCCAGCAGTTTGACGACCACTACTTCGGCGCTATCCCCGCACGGGTACAGGTGTTCATGCAGGACTACGAGGACCAGCTCTACAAGCTTGGCATCCCGGCGAAAACCCACCACAACGAGGTGGCCCCGGGCCAGTTCGAGATCGCGCCCTACTTCGAGTCGGCCAATATCGCCGCCGATCACCAGCAGTTGATGATGACCCTGATGAAAAGCACTGCAGCCAAACACGGCTTCATGTGCCTGCTGCATGAGAAGCCCTTCGCAGGGGTCAACGGTTCCGGCAAACACGTGAACTGGTCGGTGGGCAATTCAACCCAGGGAAACCTGCTGGACCCCGGCAGCACACCCCACGACAACCTGCTGTTCCTGCTGTTTTGCGGGGCGGTCATTCGCGGGGTACACCTGCACGGCCCGCTGTTGCGCGCCGTCATCGCATCGGCGTCGAACGACCACCGCCTGGGCGCCAATGAGGCGCCGCCGGCAATCCTGTCCGTCTACCTGGGAGACCAGCTGGAAAAAGTCTTCATGGATATCCGGGACGGTAACCTGATGAGTTCCGCCCGGGGCGGGGACATGGACCTGGGCCTCTCACAGATCCTCAAGTTTGAGCGCGATCCCGGCGACCGCAACCGCACCTCGCCCTTCGCCTTTACCGGCAACCGCTTCGAGTTCCGGGCAGTGGGATCATCCCAGTCCGTGTCCGGCCCGCTGGTGGCCATGAATACCATGCTGGCGGACTCACTCACCTGGATAGGGTCAAAACTGGAGGGCGCCCTCGCCTCGGGCAAGAGCACTCCCGAGGCGGTGATCGCTGTGCTGCAGGAACTGATGCAGCTACACGGCAATGTGGTGTTCGGCGGTGACGGTTACTCCGCCGAATGGCACCGGATGGCCGTCGAGGAGCGCGGCCTGAAAAATATACCCACCACCGCGGACGCACTGCCCGCCCTGCGGGAGGAGTCAGTCAAAGCCCTGTTCAAGAGTACCGGCGTCCTCAGCCCCGTGGAACTCGAGAGCCGCTTCGAGGTGTACGCCGAGCAGTATCTGCTATCCATCGAGGTGGAAGCCAAGCTGGTAATCGACATGGCAAAAACCCTGATCTACCCGGCAGCCATCAGTTACCTGTCCACCCTGTCAGGCACCAGCAGCGGCATGGCCGCGATGGGCGTTGAACTGGATAACGCGCCCGCCAAAGCGGTGGCAGCACACGCCAACGCCATGATGCTCGCCGTGACAAAACTCGGCGACGCACTGGGCCGGCACGATTTCGCTTCCATTGAAGAGCATATGCAGTTCTGTGCCGGCGATGTCCGCGCGCTGATGAATGAGGTACGCCTGCATGCCGACGCGCTGGAAGCGGAGGTCGCCGATGAATTGTGGCCCCTGCCCAAATACCAGGAAATGCTGTTTATCAAGTAAACGGCAAAGCCGCTGGATGCCCGCATAGGGGACGCTGTGACAGAGCGAGCCCGGCTGGCATACTGCGCGCATGAAATCCTTCGTACCACTGATCAGGGCCGAGTGGCAGCTGCTGCTGTTCGGTTTCGTCATGACCTTTGGTTCAAGCCTGGGCCAGACCTATTTCATCGGCCTGTTCGGCGGCGATATTCGCGAAGACCTGCAACTCAGTCACGGCGCCTTTGGCGCCATCTACTCGGCTGCCACCCTGGCCAGTGCGATTCTACTGTTGTGGACCGGCTCCCTGATCGATCGACTCACCTTACCGCACTACGCCTACCTGGTGGTGTCAGGGCTCTGCATCGGCTGCCTGATGATCGCCGGCAGCATCGGCGCGGTCAGCCTGTTCCTGAGCGTGCTGGTGTTGCGCCACCTCGGGCAGGGCCTGATGGGCATGGCCGGCCCCACGACCCTGGTGCGTTACCTGGACCAGCACAAAGGCAAGGCCAATGCCCTGGGGGGTATTGGCTACTCCCTGTCGGAAGCGATACTGCCATCGATTGTGGTGGCGCAGCTCGCGCTCATGAGCTGGCGCCAGTCCTGGCTTGCATGGGCCATCTTACTGGGCATCGCAGCGCCGCTGGCTATACGTGCGCTGCTGCGCGGGCAGGAGCAAAGGCACGCGCGTTACCTGGAAAGGGTCAGCGCCGGCCAGGCGGACAACACCGCTGTGCAACAGCGCAACTGGACCCGGGACCAGGTATTGCGGGACCCGCTCTTCTACCTGTTCCTGCCCGCACTGCTGGCCCAGCCCATGCTGTTTACCGGCTTCATGTTTCACCAGGTGCACCTGGTAGAGGTAAAGGGCTGGCCCCTGGCAGTATGGGGTAGCCTCTATGTCCTGTATGCCCTGGTTTCCACGGTGTTCAAGCTGTGGACAGGACTACTGGTGGACAGCTACGGGGCTGTGCGGCTGGCGCCCCTGGTTTGCCTGCCTCTGGGTCTGGGAATGCTGTTTCTCGCCAGCGGTAACAGCCTGCTGGTTGCCGCGGCCTTCATGACGCTGCTGGCGGTCTCCGTGGGAAGCTATTCGACACTTTCATCGCCCTTCTTCGCGGAACTGTACGGCAGCCTTCACCTCGGCGCGATCAAGTCCGTCACGACTGCCGCGATGGTATTCTCCAGTGCCGTCGCACCAGTCCTGATGGGCTGGCTCATAGACCGGGGCGTGAGCATGGAGGCGATGGCACTTGGGTCTGCCGCCTACACCCTGCTTGCCAGCGGCCTGGCCTGGCGTGCCAGGACGCTGACACCGGGCCCGGCCTAAACCTCGAAGCGGTGCTTGCGAAACCATAGCGTCGCCCACAGAAAGCCGGCGCTCACCAGCAGGCCCAGCAACATCCCCGCGTAGTCCAGCGACCACCATTGTGGTTGATAGAAATAGAATCCCAGCGGCTGGGCGCCGTCCACCCCGGGGTGCGGGATGTGATTGGCGATCGCATTACTCAGGTGGTTGCTGTCGAGGAACAGGCTCTCGAGGATTATCAGGCCGACAGGGATGGCCAGCGCCAGCATCAGCGGCGAACGTCGGGCCACCGCAGAACACAGCAGCAACCAGGTATAGAATGGCAGGGTCCAGGCGACCCAGATTGCCATCCCACCCAGTTGCCCCGCAAGCAGGGAGGCGAGGTTGACGTTATCCCATACGGTCTCCAACGGGTTCATATCCATACGCCAGGTGATCAGCATGGCGAGGCCCACCGAGGCAAGCTGGGTCAGCATGGAAACCACCAGGTAGATCGCCGGAGCAAGCAGGCACACCGTCGCCATTTTCGCCGCCACTTCCTGGCCTTCTGACACCGGCAGCGACTTCCAGAACAACACACTTCGGTCGCGCCGGTCCTGATACAGGGTGCCGAGCAGTTAGTTTACCGATACCGTCAGCAACATCAGCAGGAACAGCCAATGCAAGCCATTCAGGACCGGGTTCAGTGAGCCCTTGAACTCGAAGGGATCCTTGTCGACCTTTTCACTTCGCTGCGGGCTGAAATTCCATTCACTGGAGAAATTCCACTCCTCCTGGTCGACAGCCTCCTCGCCGGAATCCTGGCTTATCACGTAATCGTGACTGACCTGTCCCTGGTCGATGGTGATCGAGATGTTCATGCCCGATTCCGCGTTATCGTTGTGGAGGATATCTATCACCATGTCGCCGGTAACGGTAATACTGTTTGCCAGGATGACGCTGGCCAGCAGGCAGAAGACGAATACACCCGCCCTGATAAGTGGCGCCAGCACGAACAGGCCCCTGTTCTCCTGCAGTTCGCGCCTCAGCAGCGCCGCCGCTTTCTTTCGTCGCGGGTGACTCATTGCTCCACCCCCGAGCCCATTTTGGCTACAAATATGTCTGACACTGTCGGCACCCTGGGCTCACCCAACTGCAACAGGGCATCCCTTGGCGTGTTCTCAAATATAAAGGCCCTTCCCCCCAGAATGGATCTCTGGCTGATGGGGTGCAGCGCCTGCGCCTGCTCGATACCCGGCCCGAGCACATGCAGCTCGAGAAAGCGCTCGGCAATGGCATCCATGCGCTCATTCAGCAGTGTTTTTCCGGCGCGCATGAACATGACGTCGGTCAGGATATTTTCCACCTCGTCCACCTGGTGTGTCGAAATAATGATCGTCCGCTGCTCATCGTAGTAGTCGTTCAGGAGCTGCTCGAAAAAGTGTTTGCGAAACATGATGTCCAGGCCCAGGGTCGGTTCGTCCAGGATCAGCAGGCGCGCATCCACGCTCATGACAACGGCCAGGTGCAGTTGCACCATCATGCCCTTGGACAGCTGCCTGATGCGACGCTGCAGGCCGACCTCCGTATCATCAAGGAACCGCAGCGCCCGGGCGCGGTTGAATCGCGGGTGCACACCCTCGACATAATCCAGTAACTGGCTCACGGTCATCCAGCCCGGCAACACAGCGGTATCGGGGATGGAACAGACCTGGTCGAGCATTTCGGCGCGCTGGTAGCGCGGGTCGAAGCCCAGCACATCGAGCTCGCCCTCGCAATCACACAAACCCAGCAAAGAGCGCAGAAGCGTCGTTTTGCCGGCGCCGTTGGGGCCGATCAAACCCAGTATCGTGCCGGCCTGGAGGCGCAGGTCCACCGAATCGACGGCCCTTTCTTTACCGTAGTATTTCTTTACCCCGGTCGCATTTATGATAGTCGCCATCAGCTGTTTTCCCCCGCTTCGCGCAATTTTTCCGCTACCGTGTCCATATCCATGCCAAGCTTCTTCGCGCGGTCCACGAAAGCGGGCAACTCATCCGTCAGGAATTTCTGCTGCTCCTGCTCGGTGAGCGATTTCCTGGCGCCCGGGATAACGAACATACCCAATCCCCGCCGTGTTTCCAGCAGACCGATGTCCACCAGCTCCTGGTAGGCTTTCGCCACGGTCAAATGGTTGATTTGATAGTCCGTGGCAATCTGGCGCACCGAGGGGACCGCCTCACCTTCGGCAAAACTGCCATCGATGATGCGCTCCAGCACCAGGTCCCGCAGTTGCCGGTAGATGGGCTGCTTGTCGTTCCACTCCATGTGCATAGGGTGACCCGCCCGGAACGGCTAGCGGCCGTCCCGCTGGGTGATGTCGCCGGAACCCATCACCGATGTCGACGTTTCCGGTTTGCCGTAGTACTCCAGGTCACCACTGCCGAGAATCTCCGCCTCGAGCGACTCGGCCACGCGCACCCTGGCGTCACCTGAACCAAGAATAGTCACCTTGGCAATTTTCGTTGCCACGTCTTTCATATCAACGTCGCCACTGCCCATCATTGCCACTTCCAGGATCTCCGCCCTGCCCTCGTCCTGTACGAGGATTTCCCCGGACCCCGCGATCTGTGCCTTGATGCTCTGGGCCTCGACGCCGCCCAGTTGTATATCGCCGCTACCCTGGACGTTCAAACGAACCGCATCCGCATCGAGACGTACGGCCTGCACCCCCCCGGAACCGGTGACCTGCATCTCGAGATCAGCAGACTTCACGTCAAACAGTCGAATCTGGCCGGAACCGTCCACCGAGACCACCAGGTCGTCCACCGACAGTGGCTTGACGAAGACATCGCCCGAGCCTTTCAGCAGTATCTGTGTAATGTTCGCCGCGCTCAGTTTGAACTTGATGTCGTCTACCAGGTCACCCTGGGCGGTGACCCCCAGCCGCAACATATCGCCCTGAACCACAAACGGTGGTGGGTTCAGGTCGTCCTTGTCGCCGCGAATCTT
>JAZBNW010000028.1:0-2009 GCA_036350855.1 Halieaceae bacterium | reverse complement strand
CTCGAGACCCTGCGCAATATCGTCCAGCAGGTCAATGCCGCCGAGGGCTTGCCTGAAGCCCTCGATATCATCGTCAAGCGGGTGCGCGAGGCCATGGGCACCGAAGTGTGCAGCGTGTACATGCGGGACCCTGACACCGGCAACCTCGTATTCCAGGCCACGGAGGGCCTCAATCCGCAACAGGTAGGGATCGCCACGCTCGCCCCCGGTGAGGGCCTGGTCGGGCTGGTGGCGGAGCGTGAGGAACCCGTCAACCTGGACAACGCCGAGAGCCACCCCAGTTTCCAGTTCCTCCCCGACCTGGGCGAGGAGCAATTCCATTCTTTCCTCGGTGTCCCGATTATCCACCAGCGTGAAGTGCTGGGTGTGCTGGTAGTACAGCAGCTGGAACAGCGACGTTTCGATGAGAGCGAAGAGGCGTTCCTGGTCACCATGTCGGCCCAGCTCGCGGGTGTGATCGCCCATGCCAGGGTTACCGGGGCGGTGGGTGTGGGTGTCCTGGCGGGCCAGGGAGCGCCGGCCAAGGTCAACGGTGTACCCGGCGCCCCGGGTATCGCCATCGGTACCGCGGTGGTGGTGTCGCCCTCGGCGGACCTGTACGCGGTGCCCAGGCGCCGCGCGGAAAACCGCCGCAGTGAATTGCGCGCGTTCAAGGCGGCGCTGAACAGTGTGCGGGCCGATATCCAGGCGGTGGCGGACAACCTCGGCTCGGAGTTGAACCCGGAAGACCACGCCCTGTTCGATGTCTACCTGGGTATCCTGGCCGATTCCTCCATTGGCGCAGAGGTGGCGAGCCTGATCAGGGACGGTGAGTGGGCCCAGGGCGCACTCAGCCAGGTGATGATCCAGCACATCCGTCATTTCGAGCGCATGGAGCACAGCTATCTCAAGGAAAGGGCTGTAGACGTTAAGGATCTGGGTACGCGAGTACTTGCTTACTTGCAGGAGTCGGCGATAGAGAGCCGCAGCTACCCGATGAATACGATCCTGGTGGCGGAGGAGCTGACCGCCTCGTCGCTGGGGGAGGTGCCCCGCCACAAGCTGGCCGGACTCATCTCGGTGCGCGGATCCGGCAACTCACATGTCGCGATCCTGGCGCGGGCGATGGGTGTCCCCACGGTGATGGGCGCTGTCGACCTGCCCTACTCGCGCCTGCAGGATCGCGAGGTGATAATCGATGGCTACAACGGCACGGTGCATCTCAACCCGCCGGAAGAATTAAAGCAGCGCTTCCAGGAGGCGCTGGACCAGGACAGGGCCCAGACGCGGGATCTCGAGTCCCTGCGGGACGAGGTCTGTGAAACCCTGGATGGTCACCGCATGCCGCTGTGGGTGAACACCGGCCTGATGGCGGATGTCACCCGTTCGCTGGAGCAGGGCGCGGAGGGCGTGGGGCTGTATCGGACCGAAGTGCCCTTCCTGCTGCGGGACCGTTTCCCCAGCGAGGAAGAGCAGCGCCAGATTTACCGCGACCAGCTGGAGGCATTCGCCCCCAGGCCGGTCACCATGCGTACCCTGGATATCGGCGGCGACAAGTCCCTGCCCTATTTCCCCATAGAGGAAGACAACCCTTTCCTGGGTTGGCGCGGAATCAGGGTCACGCTGGACCATCCGGAGATCTTCCTGGCCCAGATTCGCGCCATGCTCAAGGCCAACGAGGGGCTGGGAAACCTGCGCATCATGTTACCCATGATCTGCAATACCGCCGAACTGGATGAAGCGCTGGACCTGATCCGCCGAAGTCACCGTGAGATACTGCAGGAGGGCGTGGTTGGGGAGCTGCCCCCGATCGGGGTAATGGTCGAGGTGCCGGCAGCCGTGTTCCAGGCGCGGGCCTTTGCCCGGCGGGTGGATTTCATGTCCGTGGGCAGCAATGACCTCACCCAGTACCTGCTGGCGGTGGATCGCAACAACGCCAGGGTGGCGGACCTTTACCACGCCCTGCACCCGGCGGTGATACAGGCCCTGGCCAGTGTCGCTACCGCCTGTCGGGCGGAGGGCAAGTCCAT
>JAZBNW010000027.1:0-4866 GCA_036350855.1 Halieaceae bacterium | reverse complement strand
GCCCTGCAGGGTGCGGCGCGGTGAGAAAATGGAGTTCAAGCTGCCGCCCGACCCGAGAGTGCAGGAGGCGGAGGATGGCAGTCCGGTAAAGTACCGTTATCGCAAGGAGAGCGACGGCTCGACCAGCACGGAGCTGATCAGCGTCGGGACCTGAAACGAGAGAGCCCTGCTGAGCCCGCCTTGACGGAGCGGATCAGCAGGGCCCGGAGCTCATGCAATCCCTTTAGGCCTTCCCCGGCCGATCCGGCGTTTTCCTAGTACTTGAACTCAGTGTCTACCTGCAACCGCTGGTAGCCGTCATCATTGCCCAGGTCGACGCCGGTATTGCCGTCAAAATAGGTCGCGCCGATAGACCAGTTGTTGTCCAGCATGTACTTGGCTCCGTACTTGCTGCCCTCGCCGTCGGTACCGCCACCCATAAAGTCGGAGTCGGTGATCAGACCCAGCGTCGCATTCGCTTCCAGCTGTTCATACTGGTACAGCAGCTGCCAGCTGCCCCTGGCCTTGGCGCTACCCAGTTTGATACCCGCAATGTACCCGGTGTCGTACTCGTCGGCATCGTCGTTCTGCACGTAGTCGCCGAACACTGTGAGGGGCAGATCGAACAGCTCGAAACTCAGGCCCAGTGAGGCCTGGTAGAGATTGTAGTCGTATTCGTACACTTCGACACCGTCGACAATAACCGTGGTGTTGCCGAAGAAGTCACCATCATAAATGGACTCCAGGCCCGCGGTGGGAAAATCCAGGTAACCTGCCGCCGCGGTTAACTTCATGCCGTCGAACAGCGCGATTTGGGCGCCGACCTGCGCGCCCCAGAATGCCTCGTCGTCACTGTTGCTGTCACTTTCGATATAGCTGTAGGTACCGTTGGCAAAAAACATACCGTTTGCCCATTGCAGCGCGGCGCCTTCGGGTCTGAAATCGCCGTCCCAGATCAGTTGGCTCTTCTGTTCGACATAGTAGGGGTTCTTGAATTTACCGGCGGTTATCGCCGTGTCTTCCAGGCCGGTCCAGGTGAAGTAGGCGAGATCGAGGCGCAGGTCCTTGGTGGAGCCGCCACCGCCCAGGGTCTGGTTGGTGGATACCGGGTCATCGCCACCGGTGGCCATACCGAGGCCCACCACGGTCGTCTCAGTAGTCTTCGCTATCAGCTCGGCGCGGGCACGAATCCGGTCGCGGTCGCGGTCATCCCTGCCGTCCTGTTGAATGTCCTCGTAGCGATAGCGAAAATCGCCTTTCCAGTTGATCCGGTCGGACCAGGAATCGGACACATCCTTGCTCTTTACCAGTGCCAGGTCCTCCCGGGTACCCTCGAGCTGGGTAGCGGTGGCATCGCTCTGGGCGCGCAGTTGGTTATTCTCCGCCTCGAGCGCGCTGATGCGCTGCGCCATCGCGGCGAACTGGGCCTTGAGTTCGGCAAACTCGGCGTCGCTCACATTGGCGGATGCCGGTCCGCTACCCGCCAGTGCGGCTGCCACCGCGACAGCAAGATATTTCTTCATGCTTGATTCCCCCGCTAATGATTATGGAATGCACGGTTGTGTGCACTGGGGGCGAAGCTTACCGGGAGAATGTGACGTTTTTATTACAATTAAGGGGTCAAATCGACGGTAAGGGCATGCTTCCGGGGCGCCAGAACCCTCTCAGGGGCCTATTCTGTCACAGGATTGTCACACAGTTGGCCGAGGAATAAGTCTCTGGAAAAAGCGATTGCGAGGGGTGAAAGCCGGGATATCAGGCGAATATACCGACCAGTGCATAACTGATGGACACCACCACCACGACCTCAACGGCAAGGATCAGGCCGGTCACTTTGGGTGCCCTGCCCCTCAACTCTTTCTGGGCTGCCTGTAAATTCATCACTACTCCTGGATTTGCTTTATGATACTACTTGTATATACATACTATAGTGAATAAATAAGTCAAGACAAGGTATATACATGTGCTAAAATACCATTTCTTTCCGCTTAATAATCAAGATCTTGGAATGTCCAAAACCAAGCTGCTGAACATCCGCATCGACCCCGAGCTGAAAAAAAAAGCCAAGAAGCTCGCGGAGGCGGACGGGCGTTCCCTGTCCAACTGGGTGACGAGTCTTATCTCGAGCAAGGTCAAGGAAGCGGATAAAAAGGACGCCAAGGGGGGCAGGAAAGACTAGGCCATCACGCCGATCAGGAGCTGTGCCGCTCCCTGATCTCCTCGATACTCAGGTGGCGAACGTCGCTTCCCTCCACCAGGTAAATGACCTCCTCGCAGAGATTGACCGCATGGTCGCCGATGCGTTCGAAGGCCCGGGCACAGCTGTTTACCCGCAACATGTTTTTTACCCGCTGGGGCTGCTCCATCATATGGGTCATCAGCAGGCGGGTCAGTGTCTTGAACTCCCGGTCGATCTCCGGGTCCCGTGCGATAATAGCAATGGCGGCATCTACATCGAGGCGGGCAAACGCATCGAGCGCACCGCGCAACATACTGCTGGCGCCCTCCCCCAGATGCAGCGGCTCGCTGCAGTAGGCCTCCCTGTCCCGACCATCCGCCAGCTTTCGCGCCAGGCGACCGACTTTGGCGGCCTCGTCGCCGATGCGCTCGAGGTTGGCCACCATGCGGATGATGGCCACCACCATGCGCAGGTCCCGGGCGGCGGGCTGGCGCCGGGCGAGAATATCGGTGCACTGGGCGCTGATCTCCAGTTCCATCTGGTTCACCTCGTGGTCCGAGCGGGCCACGGACCTGGCCAGCTCCTCATCGCCCTTGACCAATGCCTCCAGCGCCTGCCTGCACTGTTGCTCTACCAGTCCCCCCATGGTGAGTACACTGCTGCGCAAGCCCTCGAGCTCAGCGTTATAACGCTGGGAGGTGTGCTGCTCTGCCTGAATGCTATTGTCCATAGGGTATCTCCGCAGCCGGATCAGCCGAACCGGCCGGTAATATAATTCTCCGTGAGCTCATGCTTTGGCATGGTGAATATCTGCTTGGTGTCACCCACCTCGATCAACTTGCCCATGTGAAAGTATGCGGTGCGCTGGGACACCCGCGCCGCCTGCTGCATCGAGTGGGTAACGATCGCGATGGTGTAATTTTCCCGCAGTTCATCGATCAGTTCCTCGATTCGCGCAGTGGCGATCGGGTCCAGTGCGGAGCAGGGTTCGTCCATCAGGATCACCTCCGGACTCACGGCGATGGCCCGGGCAATACACAGCCGCTGCTGCTGTCCGCCGGACAGGCCGGTGCCGGGCTTATCCAACTGGTCTTTCACCTCTTCGAACAGACTGGCCCGGCGCAAGCTGTCCTCCACGATTTCGTCCATCTCCGCCTTGTTGTGGGCAAGCCCGTGGATCCGCGGACCATAGGCCACGTTCTCATAAATGGACTTTGGAAAGGGGTTGGGTTTCTGGAACACCATGCCGACCCGGGCCCGCAACAGCACCGTGTCCTGGTCTCCGCCGTAGATGTCCTCGCCGTCCAGGGCGAACTCTCCCTCGACCCGGCAGATCGGTATGATGTCGTTCATGCGGTTCACGGTGCGCAGGAAGGTGGACTTGCCGCAACCGGATGGCCCGATCATCGCGATGACTTCATTGCGGCCAATGTCGAGGGAGACATTGGTGATTGCCTGCTTCTCGCCATAAAACACATTGACCTTGCGCGCGGTCATTTTGGCGTCACTGACAAAGGGCGTACCGATCGTCTGGTAATCCGCCGGTTCGACATGGTCGCGGATATCCAGCGGCCGCCTGGTCGCCGCCCCTGCCGCAGATGCCGCATCCTGTTCCCCTGCCCTGTCCATCCTGTTTTCCCCCGCTGTCCACGACAGCGATTTATCCGCTTCTGTCAGTTGCATCGATTGTACCTGCTTATTTTCTTTCAAAACGCCTGCGCAGGTATACCGCCAGCGCGTTCATGATGATCAGGAAGCCCATCAGCACCATGATCGCCGCCGAGGTCTTCTCGGTGAAGCCGCGCTCGGGACTGTCCGCCCAGAGGTAGATCTGCACCGGCAGCACCGTCGCCGGATCGGTCACACCCGCCGGGGCGTCCATAATAAATGCCACCATCCCTATCATCAGCAGGGGGGCCGACTCACCCAGCGCCTGGGCCATACCGATGATGGAGCCGGTCAGGATACCCGGCATGGCCACCGGCAACACGTGATGTATCACCGTCTGCAATTTGGAGGCGCCAACGCCGAGGGCGGCCTCCCGGATCGAGGGGGACACCGCCTGAATCGCCGCCCTGGAGGTAATGATGATCGTGGGCAGGGTCATCAGCGACAGCACGATCCCCCCTACCAGTGGGGCCGAGCGCGGCAACTCGAAGAAATTGATAAACACCGCCAGACCCAGCAGACCGAAGACAATGGATGGCACAGCCGCGAGATTATTGATATTGATCTCGATCAGGTCAGTGATGCGGTTGCGCGGGGCAAACTCCTCGAGGTAGACCGCCGCGGCCACGCCAATCGGGAAGGCGATGGCAAAGGTGACCAGCAGGGTGAAGAAGGAGCCGTACAATGCGACTTTTATGCCCGCCATCTCGGGCTCGCGGGAATCCCCCTGGGTGAAAAACGTGACATTGAAACGGGACTCCGTCCGGCCCTGGGCACGCAGCTCGTCGAGCCAGGCCATCTGCAGGTCCTTGACCCTGCGATCCGACTCCGGCGTCCCGGCCGTGACCTGCCCCTTGAGATAGCTGCCCGCCTCCGAGTGGGCCCGCAGCCAGATTTCGCTACTTTGGCCAATCAGTTCCGGATCCGCCAGCACCTTGTCGCGCAGGTCATACTCGGCACCGATACTCAACAGCCGGTACAGCTGTTGTTTCTCCTTGCGTCCGCTGGCTGCGGGAAACATCTCGCGCAGGCTACTCTTT
>JAZBNW010000026.1:0-7961 GCA_036350855.1 Halieaceae bacterium | reverse complement strand
GTCAACATGCTGTGGGGAGCTCCGGGTGGAGGAAAAATTTGGAGGCGGCATTGTACTGTATTTGTACCCGGGGAGTTAAGGTTCCTCGGATTAATTCGGTATTGTCGCCGCGAAGCCGGAAAACCGGCCGTTGGCACAATTAGGCCTGTCAGGTTTTGCGCGCCGGGGGCTAGAATGGGGCCATGCATCCGCGCGTCATCACAGTTGCCCTCACCTTCTCGCTGATCCTGGTGTATGTGCTCAGCGCCTGCGACGGTGGGGGCGATGCCCTGCACCGGATCCAGTCCCGGGGGGAGCTGAAGGTGGCGACCCGCAACAGCCCCACCACCTACTACCTGGACCGGGACGGTCCCAACGGCTTCGAGTACGCACTGGCCGGGCTGCTGGCGGCTGACCTCGGGGTCGAACTGGAGATCGAGTCGGCGTTTACCCTGGACGGCCTGTTCCAGCTGCTGAACCGGGGCGAGGTGGACCTGGCAGCGGCGGGCCTGACCCTGACCCGGCAGCGCGCAGACCTGTTCCCGCACTCATCCGCCTATTACAAACTCAAACCCCAGGTCGTTTACGTGGCGGGCACCCGGCGCCCCCTCACCGTCGAGGAGTTACCGGGCAGGACTATCGTGGTGCTGGCGAACTCCAGTCACGCGGATGAACTGGCCCGGCTGCGGGACGAGCTTGTGCCGGAACTGCAGTGGCAGGAAATCGCCGGGGCGGACACGATGGAGCTGCTGGAAATGCTCGATACCGGGCAGGCGGAACTGGCGGTGATCGACTCCAATGAGTTCACGGTACAGCGCAGCCTGTACCCGCGCCTGAAAGTGGCGTTCGACCTGCTCACGGAACAGGAGCAGGACATGGTCTGGTACCTGGCGCCCGGGGCCGACAACAGGCGCCTGCAGGCCTATATCGACCAGTTTTTCCTGCGCCTGCAGGAGGACGGCACCCTGGAGCAGCTGCGCGACCAGTACTTCGGCCACACTGCCGGTATCTCCCGTATCAGCTCCCACACCTTCAATCAGAATATGCGCAGCACGCTCCCGCAGTACAAGGGCCTGATCCAGCAGGTGGCGCGGGAGTACCAGATGGAATGGCAGCTGCTGGCTGCCATCGCCTACCAGGAATCCCACTGGGACCCGCTGGCCACGTCTCCCACCGGGGTACGGGGCCTGATGATGCTTACCCTGCCGACCGCGGAAGAGACCGGCGTTACCGACCGGCTCGATCCGCTCCAGAGCCTGCGCGGTGGCGCGCGCTACCTGAAAGACCTGAAACGCCGGCTACCGGGGAGCATCAAGGAACCCGATAGGGGCTGGTTTGCTCTGGCGGCCTACAATATCGGCCTGGGTCACCTGGAGGATGCGCGGGTACTCACCCAGCGCCAGGGGGGCGACCCGAACCGCTGGCAGGACGTGATCGAGCGGCTGCCCCTGTTGCAAAAGAGCTCCCACTACCGCACCACCCGCTACGGTTATGCCAGGGGGGTGGAGGCGGCCACCTACGTGCAGAATATTCGCCACTACCACAATATCCTCAACTGGCAGGACATCACCGACAACAAACCACTGCCGCCCCTGAAGGTGGAGGACTACCTGCCGCAAGTCCTGCGCGGCAGCAGGCTGTCGGCCCTGTAGGCCCTGCCCCGTCGGCACCGCCCTGTTCGCGCCGCTGCCCGCCGCCCTTACCTGCGGGCCCTGAAAAACGCCTGCAACCTGTCACTGCTGGCCTCGGCCAGCACGCCGCCCTGCCAGCTGACCCGGTGATTGAACCAGGGTTCGTCCAGCAACTGGCAGCGACTGCAGGCCACGCCGGCCCTGGGTTCGGCGGCGGCAAACACGAGCCGGGCAATGCGGGCGTGTACCATGGCGCCGGCACACATGGCACAGGGTTCGAGGGTGACAAACAGGGTGGCGCCGGGCAGGCGATAATTGCCGACCTGCCTGGCGGCGGCGCGCAGGGCGACGACCTCGGCATGGGCCGTGGGGTCCGCGGCGGAGATCACCTGGTTCCAGCCCTCCCCCAGCAGTTCGCCGTCGCGCACGACCAGCGCACCCACGGGCACTTCATCCAGGGCGGCAGCGCGGTCCGCCAGCGCCAGTGCCCGCCGCATCCAGTGTTCATCGTCGTCGGTGGTCAATGTTTCAATTCCACTCGCGCGCCGCCGGCGGGGCCAACAGCGAATTCAGGGAGACCGGAGTCCGGGCGGGGCTGATAGACACAGTGCGTTCCAGAAAGTAGCTCGAGAGCGGGTTAAACTACTGAGTATTCGACACTCTTTCAACTGCTCTTGCGGCCGCTCGCGCGGCCCGCTCCCCGACACACAGCTTACTGCAGGAGCAGGCTTTTACAGCTGTGGTGTATTTCCCTGTTCACATTGAGCATGGTGGACAACTCCGCGCCGCCGACCACGTCGCCCGATGCCATGGCGTGCACCGCCCTGTTTGCGTTCGTGTAGTGGTTCTCGATATCGCGCAACAACTGCTCGTTTGCATCCCGCTTCGCCGCGCTGGCGGCCGCGGCGCCGCTCAGCTGCAGATAATGGCGATAGAAGGTCTTGATAAAATTGCGATGCTCCTTGTACAGGGCAAGCACCTCGGGTTGCGGGCTGTGTCGCATGTAGACGAGGTCTTCCCGGATGTCTTTCAGTGTTTTGCTGCTATAGACAAGGGCTCGCGACTCCCGCGTCTGCCGTTCGAGCCGGGTTACCTGTTCGGTAGTGAGTGCCTGCGCCTGCAGGTCGAAGGAGAAGGCCAGAAGGTCGGATTCCTGCTGCTTGATCCGGAGATAGCGCTGCTCCGCATTGATGCGACGCTCGAAAGACTCGTCCAGTTCGGACTGCAGCGCGCCGCTCAGCTGTAACTGTTCGGGCTGAAGATGGAAACCGTGCATGCCCAGCACCACTGCGCTGAGGCGCATCTCGACCAGAACGCGGTCGATCGCCACCAGGGCCGCGTCCGGCACGGTGATCGGCTGTCCGACCAGAGGCCGCTCCAGGTCGGCGCCGGACAGGAAGCGTCGGCCGATCCAACGGGAAAAGGGTTTCAGGAATGGCAGGAACAGCAGCAGTCCAAGCAGGTTGAACAGGCTGTGAAAAGCCACCAGGCTGTAGAGCGGGTCCTGCAAGGCGAAAAAATTCATCACTTGCGGAAGCAGTGGCAGCAACAGGAAAAACGCGGCCAGATCGACGAGGGCGTTGAACAGAAAATGCGCCAGGGCGAGCTGCCGCTTGACGCAATGCCCGCCGATGCTCCCCAACACCGTGGTACTGGTCGTACCGAGGTCCGCTCCTATCACCAGTGCGGCGGCCGCACTGAGGTCGAGCACACCGGCATGCAAGGCTGCCAGGGTGATCATCATGGTCGCCGAACTCGACTGTATCAATGCGGCGAGCCCGGCACCCACCAGGAAATACAGGCCCGGCCCGTAGCCCTGCAATGCCTCCAGGTTCACCAGGCCCGGCAGGTCCGCCACAGCCTCTTTCATGATATTCAGGCCAAAGATGATCAGGCCCAGGCCAAACAACAGCATGCCCAGGCCCAGCAAGCCCTTGAGCCGCGACGACAGCAATTGCATCAACGCGCCGGTGGCCATCATTGGCAGGGCAAAAAAATTGAGCGACAACTTGAATCCGATTGTCGCAACCATCCAGCCGGTGACAGTCGTGCCGAGGTTGGCTCCGAACAGCACACCGATGGCATTGTAAAGTGGCAAGGCACCGGCACTGGCAAAGGCCAGTACCAGCAGGCTGACCATCGAGCTGCTTTGCAGGATTGCGGTAACCGTCACGCCCATGAACGCGCTGCCTGCGGGGGACGCAGTGGATGAGGTGAGCCAGCGTTTGAAGGTGTTGTAGCCGAACGAGCGGACGCCGCTCTCCAGCTGGCGCATGCCAAACAGGAACAGTACCAGCCCGATGGCGACCATCGCCGGCGTCGTCAGGCTGTGCAACATGGCGGGCAAGCGGCGCTGCCGGTCGTCAGTCCTGCATGCTCTAGCGGCCCCTGAACCTGGCCGGCCTGCGCTCGATAAAGGATTGCACTCCCTCCGCGGCATCCTCACTGGACAGCAGATGCGCCTGTACCGACCCCAGGGCGGCGACACAGGCGTCCACCCCTTCCGTCAGGTAGCGCCGCGCCGAGGCCTTGGTGGCCTGTACTGCCAGGGGTGCCTGGGTGGCAATGCGCTCTGCCAGTTCGATGGCCCTGTCCAGCTGGGTTCCGACAGGCACCACTTCCTGCACCAGGCCGATTCGGTAGGCCTCGGCGGCGTCGAACTCGTCACTGGTCAGCAGGTGGTACATGGCATTGCCCCAGCCTGCCCGCTCCGGGAACCTGAAGGTGGCGCCGCCGGTGGCGTGGATACCCCTGGCCGGCTCCAGCTGGGAGAAGCGGCAATCGTCGGCTGCCACCACGATATCCCCAGCCAGGGCCAGCTCGATCCCGAAGGTAAAGGTGATGCCCTGGACCGCCGTGACGATGGGCTTGCGACAGGCCCTGCCCAGTGCCATCGGGTCCACCCCCGCTGCGTGCGCCGTATCCTTCCCTCCCCGGGCGATGGCGTCGGTCCATTTCGGCAGGTCCAGCCCGGCGGAGAAATGTTTGCCGTGGCCGAACACCACTCCCACCCACAAGTCCGCATCTTCGTCGAGCCGGGTATAGGCCTGCGCGAGCTGCCCGGCCATGTGCGGCGTATAGCTGTTGTACTTTTCCGGCCGGTTGATCCCGATCAGCAGCAGGTGCTCTCTTTGCTCGACCGTGATCGAGCCCTCAGTATTCGCCATCCGACCTCACTCCTTGCCCTGCCAAGGCAACCAGTATGAACCTGTCGCGTATTCTATCAAGTCGTCAGGCACGGGAGCAGAGCCCCTGAACTGCGGTCAGCACAGAGGGTTTTGTCACAGTGCCCGGGAGGTGCCGGCAGGCAGGAAATACCCGACGGCTTTGTAAGGTTGATGGCGGTCTTCCCGTTTTCGTCGAATCAAGGTCGAGTCGACAATGACGTTGAACAACGCATTCAGTTGTGATATTTCTAGCGCCGCAATGAATACTTCATCCTTCAACCTGGGCCGCTACTCCCGCCTCGCGCTACTGCTACTGATGCTGGCGGCGCAGGGCATTGCTGTCGCGCACGATATCGGCGACAGCCACTCGCTCAAGTCCGACCCCTGCGCGAGCTGTATCATCGGCCACGGCCTGGGTACTGCGGTCACCAGCGGCTGCGAAGCACTGCCATTGCCAGTCTGCCAGCCAGCGGTTCCGGCCCGTTCGAACGCCGCGCCGCTGGCCTCCCCAACCCACTGTCACCTCGCCAGAGCACCCCCCGTCTCCTCCCGGAACACCTGAAACCCGAACTGATCGATTTTTTTGGTTTTGTCACCAAACCGGTGGCCCGTGATCCATGAGAGAGTCCAACCATGTCCAATTCAATCCGCTACGGCGTCGCGGCGGCGCTGTCTGTCTACCTGTGCCCGGCCGTCAGTCTGGCCCAGCCCGCCTCTGCCACTGAGGTTCCGACAGCCCATACGCACGACGAGCTAGAGGAAATCATAGTCACCGCAAACCCGCTGGCGCGGGCGTCGGATGACCTGTCCCAATCCGCCACCGTGCTGCAGGGTGAGGCCTTGCGCCAACAGCTGGCCAATTCCCTGGGCGAGACACTGGCCCGCACCCCGGGCATGGCGAACGCCAGTTTCGGGGAGAACGTCGGCCGCCCGGTGATCCGTGGCCTGCAGGGCACCCGCGTGGGCATCCTCAGCAATAGTATGGCGGTCAGTGACGCGTCAGCCGTAAGCCAGGACCACGCCGTCTCTGTCGAGCCCTTTCTCGCAGACCAGATTGAAGTGCTGCGCGGCCCCTCCACACTGCTCTACGGCTCCGGCGCCATCGGCGGGGTAGTCAACATGGTGTCACCCACGATACCCCAGTCCATCCCCGAGAATGGCTACGAGGGACGCGCCACCGCCCAGGGCAATACCGCCGCGGAGGAGGAATTCGCGGCAGGACGACTGGACCTCGGTGGCGGCCAGTTTGCGCTTCACATCGACGGGTTCCACCGGCGTACCGACGACTATGATATTCCCGGTAATGCGAATTTGTACCCGGAAGACGAGGATGAGGATGAGGGGCACGAGGAAGACAACGGCCAGGACAGCGGCACCCTGTCAAACAGCTTCCTGAACAACGATGGCTGGACCGTGGGCGGCAGCTGGATCGGGGAAGAGTGGCTGGTGGGGGTAGCCTATACCGACTACAAGTCGGAGTACGGCATTCCCGGCGATGCGCACGGGCACGAGGAGGGACATGACGAGGAAAACGGGGACGGGCATGACGAGGAGCACGGCGAGGAGCACGGCGAGGAGGAAGAAGCGCCGGTCTCCATCGACCTGCAGTCGCAACGCACCGAAGTCGAGATAGCCGGCCGCGATCCTTTCCCCGGCTTCGAACAGATCAGGCTGCGTTACGTAGACACCCGGTACGAGCACACCGAACTTGAAGGCAGCGAGGTCGGCACCGTCTTCAACAGTGATACGGATAACTCGCGGCTGGAGCTGAAGCACAATCAATGGGGAATCTGGCAGGGGGTTTTCGGCCTGCAATACACCGAGCTTGATTTTTCAGCGGTGGGCGCGGAAGCGTTCGTACCGGGCTCACACACCGAGACCACCGGCGGGTTCTGGATCGAGCGCGCCGACCTCGGCAAGTGGCAGTTTGACCTGGGAGTGCGCTACGAGGACGTAAAAACCAAAGTACCGAACACCCTGGTAGCGGATGAAGGCGCGACGGGCCCCGGCGCCGACGCCGACTTTCAGCCCTTCAGCGCGTCGGCAGGCGCAATTTTCGAGCTGAACGACATGATCAACCTGAGCTTCAGCGTGGCCCATGCGGAGCGGGCACCCGGGGTGGATGAACTGTTTGCCAATGGGCCGCATATCGCCACGCAGGTCTTCGAGGTGGGTGATCCCTCGCTGGACGTTGAGAAAAACCTCCACCTGGAGGGTGGGGTGAGTGTCGCCGTGGGTGGCTTCACGGGAAGTGCGACGATCTACGCCGATAACTTCAGTGACTATATCTACCAGTTGAATACCGGGCGGGAGCAGGATGACCTGCCGGTGCTGTTATGGCAGCAGCAGAATGCCGACTTCATCGGGGCGGAAGCAGAACTGCGCTACGATTTTGAACCCAACAGGTTCGGG
This sequence comes from Halieaceae bacterium, assembly GCA_036350855.1. Taxonomy (GTDB): domain Bacteria; phylum Pseudomonadota; class Gammaproteobacteria; order Pseudomonadales; family Halieaceae; genus JARRPM01. The sequence goes on along the minus strand of JAZBNW010000026.1, from coordinate 772 downwards.
CACTGGCAGCTGTTCGCCTTTGGCGATATCGTGGACGGAGAGCTCTCCGACAACACGAATGTACCGCTGGCGCCACCGACACGCATCGGCATGGGACTGGACTGGGATCACGCCGGCATGGCCGCCCACGTACTGTGGATACACGCCTACAAGCAGGATAATCTCGCGCCGCTGGAAACAGCGACGCCGGCTTATGACCTGTTGAACGCCGAGGTTTCCTACACCGTGGCCACCAGCGACACGCTGGAGTTCCAGGTCTATCTGCAGGGCCAGAACCTGCTGGATGAGGACATCCGCAACAGTACCTCCTACCTGAAGGACTTCGCGCCCCAGATAGGTATCAACGCGATCCTGGGGGTGCGCGCGTACTTTTGAGACGCGGCTCGCCAATGCTGCAGCCCTCGCCCCGGAACGCCGGTTGACTAGGGCTGGTCGAGCAGGGCCTGCATATTGCGGTGAAAGTGCCCGATCAGTTTTTCGTAGCGACCAAAGGTGAAATGATCGTTGGCGCCACTGTGCAGGCTGGCCTGGATGGATTGTGCCAGAGCGATATCCTCGCTCTGGCCCGTGGTTCTGACAAAGGCCGCGTCATTGCGCGCTTTTTCGAGGGCCTCTTCCCCCTCCAGCGCTTTGTTGGTGAGCGAGTAGCTGATTACCCGGGTTTTGTTTACGGCTACCGGCTCCAGAATCAGCATGCTTGTGTGATGTGACAGCACTGCGATCATGACGTTGGGAAAGAGGTGATACACATAGGTCAACAGGCCATCGACCT
>JAZBNW010000025.1:0-9891 GCA_036350855.1 Halieaceae bacterium | reverse complement strand
CTCCAGCACTGAAACGCAGGAGTTGGTGGTTCCGAGGTCGATACCGATAATCTTGCCCATGTGTCTATCTCCGTTTGCTTGGACAGGCGCTGCCTGCCACTGTCAATTGCGATGTTCTCTATATTGGCCCAGCACGGCCAAATTCAAGGGCCGGGGGCATTATTCTTTGCCCGGCGGGCCCTAGTCGGCCGCCTTGCTGACCATCACCATGGCGGGGCGCAACAGGCGGCCGTTCAGGGTATAGCCCTTTTGCATCACCGCTATCACGGAATTGGGCTCCACGTCGGGGTTTGCCACCATGCTCATGGCCTGGTGCAGGTTGGGGTCGAAGGGCTCGCCCATCGGGTCGACCGCCTCGATATTGAACTTGCGCAGGGCGTCCAGGAAGCTCTTGAGGGTCAGCTCGACCCCCTCGGTGAAGGGTTTTACCGCCTCCTCCTGGCCGACAGCGGCCTCCAGGGCCCGCTCCAGGTTGTCCACCACCGGCAGCAACTCCCGGGAAAATTGCTCGAGGCCGAATTTGCGGGCCTTTTCGACATCCTGCTCGGCCCGGCGCTTGATGTTCTGGGCATCGGCGTGGGAGCGCAGGGCGGCATCCCTGGCGGCGGCCAGGTCCTCTTCCAGTTGCGCCACGACGCTCTCCAGGGTGGGCTCATCTTCGACGGCGTCCCCCGCCACCGCTGATTCCAATTCTTCCTGCGGGGATTCCTGTTGGTTCTGCTCCGCGGTTTCCGCCTGTTCCTGTTTGTGATCGGCCACGCCTGCCCTCCGTTTTATGGCTGTTACGGGTCAAAAGTCGGTTTGCAGTCGGATATGGGGGCCGGCACCCGCCAATTCAAGGCGGGCGGGGCGGATTTAGCTGCTCAGGGCCGAGCTCAGCATGCGGGCGGTCACATCGACGATGGGAATGACCCGCTCATAGGCCATGCGGGTGGGGCCGATCACCCCCAGCACGCCCAGCATCCGGTCGCCGTCGCTGTAGGGAGCGGTAATGACGCTGTAATTGCCGAAGACCTTGTAGCCCGCCTCCTCACCGATGAAAATCTGGATGCCCTCGGCGCGGCTGCAGCGCTCCAGCAGGTGCAGCAGGTCTTTTTTCCGCTCGAAGGCGTCGAACAGGCCCCGCAACTGGAGCATTTCCTCCGCCGTGGCATTGCCGACCAGCCGCGACTTGCCCACCACCATGCAGTCCTCGCCGTCGGAGTCCTGCTCCAGCGCCTGGTTGGCCAGGTCCAGGGAGGCCTGCAGGTAACTGTCGATCCGGCTGCGGGCATCCTGCATTTCCTGCAGGATCTGCTCCTTGACCAGGTGCAGTGGCCGACCGGCGAAACGCTGGTTGACCATCGCCGCGGCTTCCCGCAACTGGGCCTCGGTAAACACCCGCTGGGTGTGGATGATGCGGTTCTGCACCTCCCGCTCGTTGATCACCAGTATCACCAGCACCCTGTCCCCGGACAGGGGCAGGAACTCCACCTGGCGCAACTGGTGCGCCTCCTGGCGCGGCACCGTGACCAGGCCCGCCTGGGCGGTGATGCTCGACAACAGGGCCGAGGCGGACTGCACCAGCTCGGTGGACGACTTGTCCGGGTTGAGCTCGGCGCGCATCCGGGCGACGGCCGCCTCGTCCAGGGGCCTCACCTGCAACAGGCTGTCGACAAACAGGCGGTAACCCAGCGCCGTGGGCACCCGGCCCGCGGAGGTGTGGGGGGAGTGCAGGTAGCCCTTGTCCTCCAGGTCCGACATCACATTGCGAATGGTGGCCGCGCTGACGGGCAGGCCCGCCTCCTCCAGCAGGGTTCTCGAACCCACCGGCTGGCCGTCGCGAATATGGCGCTCCACCAGTGTCTTCAACAGAATACGTGCCCGCTCGGAAATATCAGCCATTGCCTGCCCTGTTAACCACAAGTCCCACTGACGGTTTTATCACAGCGCCTGCTATTTACAAGAGGGGATGTCAGCGGGACCCGGACGAAGAAGGTATTTATGCCGCCCACATTCTGGGGTATAAAAGGTGAAACCTGCAGGCCTCCCCCATGCTCACTCACATCAGTATCAGTAACTACACCATCGTTGCGGCGCTGGAAATCGATTTCGCCCGCGGCATGACCGTCATCACCGGTGAAACCGGCGCCGGCAAGTCCATCATGCTGGACGCCCTGGGCCTGTGCCTGGGTGACCGGGCCGACCCCAGGGCCGTGCGCCACGGCTGCGAGCGGGCCGAAATCGTGGCCGGCTTCGACGTCGGCGCCATACCCCAGGCCGTGGCCTGGTTACAGGAGCGGGACCTGTACCTGTCGGAAGAGTGCCTGCTGCGCAGAATCGTCACCACCGAGGGCCGCAGCCGGGCCTATATCAACGGCACCGCGTCCACCCTGCAGGACTGCGCCGAGCTGGGCGCCCTGCTGATCGACATCCACAGCCAGCACGCCCACCAGTCGCTGTTGCGCAAACCGGTGCAACGGGAGCTGCTGGACGCCTACGCCGGCCACCTGCCCCTCACCCGGGAGGTGGAGCAGATCGCCTCCGACTGGCTGCGCGGGCGACGCGAACTGGACCTGCTGACCAGTACCCGGGACGAGCAGACCGCCCGCGCCCAGCTGCTGGCCTACCAGGTGGACGAGCTGGACGCCCTCGCCCTGCGCGACGGCGAGCTGGGCGCACTGGAACGGGAACTGAAGCTGCTGGCCAACGCGGAACACATCCTGAAAGACTCGCACCAGGCACTGGAGTTGTGCGAGGAACACGCAAGCGGTGTCCACAGGGCCCTGCAGCTGCTCAGCGGTGACGCCCAGGCAACGAAGGCGGCGGCCAGCGCCAGGGAGCTGCTCGACTCCGCCGCCATCGCCCTGAGCGAAGCGGCCGGCGAGATCCAGCACCATATCGACAGCGTGGAGATCGACCCCCAGCGCCTGGCGGAGGTGGAACAGCGCCTCGCGGACATTTACGACGTGGCGCGCAAGCACCGGGTACTGCCGGAAGCGGTGGGCGAGCTGCACCAGCGCCTGAACCTGGAGTTACAGGAACTGGCGGACGGCGGCGAGCGCATCGGGCAGCTGGAGGCGGAGCTGGCCGAGCTGGCACAGCGCTACGCCAGCGGCGCCGCCAAACTCGGCAAACAGCGGCGCAGCGCCGCGGGCAAGCTGGTGAAACAGGCCGGCGCCGTGCTGGCCTCGCTGGCCATGGGACACTGCCAGCTGGAGATAGCGCTGGCCCCGCGCAGCAGCGAGGCCCCCCACCCCCACGGCAGTGAGGACGTGGAATTCCTGATCAGCACCAACCCCGGCGCACCGACCCAGCCCCTGGGCAGGATTGCCTCCGGCGGGGAGTTATCGCGCATCAGCCTGGCCATCCAGGTGGTGACGGCCAGCAGTGGCACCGTGCCGAGCATGGTGTTCGACGAGGTTGACGTGGGTATCGGCGGCGCCGTGGCGGAGGTGGTGGGAAAACTGCTGCGCAGCCTGTCCGAGCGGGCCCAGGTGCTGTGTGTCACCCACCTGCCCCAGGTTGCGGCCCAGGGCCACCAGCACCTGCGGGTCAGCAAGAGCATCGCCGGCAAGTCAGTGCAGACCGCCATGGACGGATTGCGCGACGAGGAAAAAGTCGAGGAGATCGCCAGGATGCTGGGGGGCGTGAAGATTACCGCCCAGACCCTGGCCCATGCCCGGGAAATGCTCGAGGGCCAGACCTGAGCGGCGGCGTCAGTTCCCTGACTTCTTTTTGCGCACGTACAGCACCAGGGAGTGATCCACCAGCTCGTAACCGTGCTCGGCGGCGATTTCACGCTGGCGCTTCTCGATGACCAGGTCGGTAAACTCGATCACCTCGCCGGAGCCGACACAGACCATGTGGTCGTGGTGGTCGCCCTTGGAGAGCTCGAACACCGAATGGCCCGCCTCGAAGTTGTGGCGGTCCACCAGGCCCGCGCTTTCGAACTGGGTGAGTACCCGGTAAACCGTGGCCAGCCCGACCTCCTCGCCCGCCGCGCGCAGGGCGAGGTACACATCCTCTGCGCTGAGATGCTGTGAGCTCTCCCCCGAAGACTCGAGAATTTGCAGGATTTTCAGGCGTGGCAGGGTGACCTTCAGGCCGGCCTTGCGCAGCTCCTGGTTTTCGTCTGTCATGTCGGGAGGGGTTCTCTGTGCAGTCCAGTAGCGTTATCATGCCACCCCGTCTGGAGAAGTGGAAGTTTTAACCCATGCGCGTCATCCTTACCCTGCTTGCAGCCCTCTGCCTCAGTGCCTGCAGCTTTGTGGGCTTCCCCGGCGTCTACAAGATCGATGTGGAGCAGGGCAACATCGTCACCCAGGAGATGGTGGACCAGCTCAAGCCCGGCATGAGCCGCCGCCAGGTGCGCTTCATCCTCGGCACACCCCTGCTGGAGGACCCCTTCAACCAGTCCCGCTGGGACTACCCCTACGTCAAGCGCAACGGCACGAGGGTACTGAGCGAGTCGCGCCTGATGGTCTACTTCGACGGTGATTCACTGGTCAGGTACGAGGGCGATATCGAAGCGGGAGACGGGCCGGGATATGAGCCGGGAGACGAGCCTGGAGACGAGCCCGGGCAGGCGGACGCCTAAGCCAGCAGCTAGTCTTTTTTCTCCCCGGCCCGCCGCTCCTTGACCCTGGCGGCACGCGCCTTGCGCACCTCCTTGGGATCGGCGATCAGGGGCCGGTAGATTTCCACCCGGTCCCCGGCCTGCAACACCTGGGACGGCGACACTATCCCGCCAAATATCCCCAGCTTGGCATTCTCCAGGTCGATACCCTCGAATTTATCGGTAATGCCCGACTGCCGGGCGGCGTCCAGCGCCGTGGTCCCCGGGATGACATCCAGCGCCAGGATGGCCTGCCTGTCGGGCAGGGCGTAGGCTACCTCGACCCTGATTGTGTCCATGTCAGTCATCTGATCACCAGTAAAGCGGCGGCGATTATGAGCGCTATCGCCGGCGGGGCAATATACCGCAACAGGCGGCGCCACAGTGAGAAAAACAGGTCCATTTCCCGGTACAGTTCCCGCCTGAGGATTTCCGGCCGCAGCCGCCAGCCCACCAGCACCGCCGTCAACAGGGCGACCAGTGGCAGCAGGACATCGGCGCTCAGCCGGTCCAGCAGCCGGAACAGGCTGCCGTTGGCGAGCAGGGTGTGCTCATCGCCCGGGGCCAGGGACAGGGTGACCAGCAGCGCCAGCAACCACACCAGCACCCCCACCGCGAGCGCCGCGCTGACCCGCCGCAGGCGCAGCCGCTGCATCAGCACCCCCACCACCGGCTCCATGATCGCCACTACCGAGCCCAGGGCGGCCAGCGCCATCAGGGCGAAAAACAGGGTGCCGAACAGCTCACCCAGCATGAGGTTGCCGAAGGCATAGGGCAGGCTGATAAACATCAGGCCCGGCCCCATGGAGGGCTCCATATTGTTGGCGAACACAATGGGGAAAATCGCCAGGCCCGCCATCAGCGCGATCGCGGTGTCGAACACCGCAACCGCCATCACCGAGCGACCGATCGGCAGGCGCGCCGGGGCATAGGCGCCGAAACTGATGCCGGTACCCACACCCACGCCCAGGGTGTAGAGGGCCTGGCCCAGGGCCGCGAGCACGGCTCCCCAGCCGAAGTCCACGGGCCTGATGGCGAAGAGGAAATCCTGGGTGGCCCGGATATCACCCACATCAAAAGCGAACTTGACCAGCGCCGCCAGCATTGCGAAAAGACAGGGCACCGCCAGCCAGGCCAGCATGCCCAGGCCGCGGCGGATGCCCAGCGCCGCCACCAGCACGGCGAGGGACAGGAACAGGGTCTGCCAGTAAATCATCAGCAGCACATCGTCCAGCAACAGCTCGAACTGCTGGGCCACCAGCGTGGCACTGGCCGCGGCGAACAGGCCGCTGGACATATCCCAGGCGTAGGCCAGGGACCAGCCGGCCACCACCACGTAGAAGGACAGGATCAACAGCCCCGTGAGGCAGGCCAGCCAGCCCAGCAGCATCCAGCCGCGGGACAGCAGGGAGCGGTCCGCCGCCCAGCGAATGGCCACCACCGGGGCGGCCCGCCCGTGACTGCCGATAATCACCTCGGCGATCATCACCGGCACCGCCACCAGGAACAGGCACAGCAGGTAGGCCAGCATGAACAGGCCGCCACCGTTCTCGCCCAGCATGTAGGCAAACCGCCACAGGCTGCCCAGCCCTATGGCCGAGGCGGACAGGGCGAGCACGAATGTGGTGCGGCTGCCCCAGCCCCCGAGCTCCCCCCTCTGGGCGACGGTCAATGTAAAAACCTCAGATTTATCATGCGCTTAGAGTGCCCCATGCCCACAGGACTGAAAAGAGAAAGATTCACGTTTAACCCGCAGGCCTTGGCCGTATAATGCGCGCCATGACGAAGAAAAAGCCAAAGAATTCGAGCAATGTTATCGCCCGCAACAAGCGCGCCAGCTTTGATTACCAGCTGCTGGAGACCTTCGAGGCCGGTGTGGTGCTGTCCGGCTGGGAAGTAAAAAGCCTGCGCATGGGCAAGGCGGACCTGGGCGACTCCTATGTCCTGATCAAGGACGGCGAGGCCTGGTTGCTCGGCACCCAGATCGTGCCGCTGGATACCGCCTCCACCCATTTCGTCACCGACCCCACCCGCACCCGCAAACTGCTGCTGCACAAAAAAGAGCTGGCGAAGATACTGGCGGCCACCTCCCAGAAGGGCCAGACCTGCGTCTGCACCCAGCTGTACTGGAAGGGCCACCTGGTAAAAGCCCGCATTGCCCTGGCCCAGGGCAAGAAGTCCCACGACAAGCGCGACGCGGAAAAGGACCGTGACTGGAACCGCCAGAAGCAGAGAATCGTGCGGGACAACGTCAAGCAATAGCCCGTTGGCGTATTAAGGCGCGGGGTATTAGTCATACTCGGTCTAAGAACCCGCTTGCACAGCGTGGCCGCAACCACCATAGTGAAAGTGCACCTGTTGGGTTGACGTTGCAGCCGGGATCGCGAGCCCGGACCCACGACACCCAGGGCGCAAGGGTATACGGCTATATGCCGCCATACTTTCCCATGGAGGAAAGTGCCGGACGCGGGATACCAGCGCAATGCGATCCCCATTCTGGCCAACAGCCCACAAGCCGCAATTGCCTGGCATCGCCAGTGCGACTGCGGCTTTCCTTTATTGCCAAGCCCATGTACCCTGCGGTTTTCCCGAACGACCAATAAAATAAGAAAGGTGAAACCATGCCCACACTACACTCGTGCCTGACATCCGCCTGGGCAAAGCCCCTGGCCCTGTTGTTTGCGCTCACCCTGGTGACCGCCTGCTCGGACGGCAACAACAATAACGGCAACAAGGAACCCGAGATACCACCGGAACCACCCGTCGTGGTCGACCCGGAATTTCCGGACTACACCCTGATCGAACTGGAAGCCGGGGATGACCTGGAAACCAGGGCGCTGGACGCGTTGATCACCGCCGCCCCGAAAACCATCATCAAGTTCCCCGCCGGCACTTATGATTTCACCAGCGAGCTGAGCACCAGCGTCGACAACATCGTGATACGCGGCACCGGCATGGATGCCGAAAACGGCACCGTACTGCGCTTCGACAACCAGACCAGCGGCGCCCAGGGCATCCTGGCCACCGGCGACAACTTCGTGGTGGAAGATATCGCCATAGAAAACACCCCCGGCGATTCGATCAAGGTGGAGGGCTCCAACGGGGTGACCATCCGCCGGGTCCGGGTGGAGTGGACCAACGGCCCCGATGAAAACAACGGCGCCTATGGCCTGTACCCGGTGCAGACCCGCAACGTGCTTATCGAAGACTGTAACGTGCGCGGCGCCAGCGACGCCGGCGTCTACGTGGGCCAGTCCGAGGTGATCATCGTGCGCCGCAACTATGTATGGGAGAACGTCGCGGGCATCGAAATCGAGAACTCCAAGTTCGCCGACGTCTACGACAACGAAACCACCGCCAACACCGGCGGCGTCCTGGTGTTCGACCTGCCGGGGCCGCCGGTACAGGGCGGCGAGGCCGTCAGGGTTTTCAACAACAAGATCTACGACAACAACACACCCAACTTCGCGCCGGCAGGCAATATCGTGGCCACCGTACCGACCGGCACCGGTATCATGGTAATGGCGAATGACGATATCGAGATCTTCGGCAATACCATCACCGGCAACCAGTCGGGTGGCATCTATATCGTCAGCTATTACATCGCCGACGCCTTCGTCAGCAAGCCGACCTATGACCCGGTACCGGAAAAAATCTTCTTCCACGACAACGACATGCGCAACAACGCCTACGACCCCCAGGACCTGGCGGGCGACGTGGCCCTGGTGTTCCCGAACAACCTGCCGCAGATCTTCTACGACAGCTCCGGCGTGGGCACCGATTCAGGCCTGTTGCTGCTCGAATTCCCCGACGGACTCAGTGAAAGCCAGGCCATCTGTGCACTGGATGACGACCCGGACGCCACCTGGGGCAGGCTCAACGCCACGGTGCTGTTGAACGGTGTTCCCGGCGACCCGGGAATTTCCACCGACCCGGAGTTCTTCAACTGCCGCCACGCCTCACTGCCGCCCATCGAGCTGGAGCCACCGGTAGAGCCGGGTAACCCCGACAGCCCCGTGGTCGACACCGAGGCCCTGTGTGGCGCCGAGGGCACCGGGCTCAACAGCGAGGCCTTCGTCGCCGATTGCCCCGACCTGTCCGACTACCGCCTGTTTGCCGATGCCGGCAACCCCATGGAAAACGCCAACGGCGGCATCATCTACGACCTGACCACCCCGCTGTTCACCGACTACGCCAACAAGTATCGCTTCGTGTTCGTTCCGGAGGGCTTCGAGGCGGTCTACCGCTCCCAGGACGTGTTCGACTTCCCGGTGGGCACGGTGATCACCAAGACGTTCACCATCCAGGCCGACCTGCGGGATGACGACAGCGCCGAGGAGATCATCGAGACCCGCGTGCTGATCCACCGCAAGGAGGGCTGGCGAGCGCTGCCCTATATCTGGAACGAGGACAAGAGCGATGCGGTGCTGACCGTCACCGGCGGCACCAAAAACGTCAGCTGGATCGACATCAACGGCGAGCAGCAGTCCACCGGTTATGTCATTCCCAACACCAATAACTGCGCCAACTGCCACAACGAGCAGAAGCTGCAGCCGATCGGGCCCAAGGCCCGCTCGCTCAACATGGACTACGCCTACGCCAGCGGCACGGCCAACCAGCTGGACTACTGGACCGACCAGGGCATCCTGGTGGGCGCACCCCAGGACAAGGCGTCCATCGACACCATCCCCCTGTGGGGCGACACCAGCGCCGACCTGGACGACCGCGCCCGGGGCTACCTGGATATCAACTGCATGCACTGCCATGAACCCAATGGCGCGGCGAGGACCTCGGGCCTGTTCCTGGAGTACTTCCGCCCCTTCGGTACCGAAGTGGGCCTGTGCAAGCCGCCAGTGGCCGCCGGTGGCGGCGCGGGCGACCTCGACTACGACATCGTGCCCGGCAACTCCGACGAGTCCATCATGACCTTCCGCATGGACTCCAACGAAACCGCGGTGCGCATGCCCGAGATCGGCCGCAGCGTCATCCACACCGAGGGCGTGCAGCTGATAGCCGACTGGATCAACGCCATGGAGCCCAACGACTGCTCGGACTTCTGAGCAGTCAGGTACAGCCGGGGGCGGCAAAAAGAGCCGCCCCCACTGAACTTTCCCACCCGAAAACTGTCTATTATTTCGCTTTTCAGGGAATTTAAACCCAAACACAGAGGAGCCAATCTGCGCTATACTGCGCACTCACTACGGGGGCGATTCGGATTCGACGACGGTAACGAACCCTGAGGTGCATGCCGTGATGGTAGCCAATCACGTTAATCCAAAGCTGCAAACTATTAG
>JAZBNW010000024.1:0-15783 GCA_036350855.1 Halieaceae bacterium | reverse complement strand
GGTGTTGATTACGGGACTTACAAACAGCTGAACCCGAATAATGGGATCGGGACAGTGGGCCAGAGATCGAGGGTACTCGACGTTAGCCGTTGCCATCTGCAAGACGCGCCTATTGTTCGCATGAAACGCTCCAAAGTCAACCCGCACGCCGCGGTCCTGAACCGGGGGACAGCGGTTTGCCTGGCGGGGTTCAGTGGGTTACTTTAGGGCGCAGGGGATGAAATCAACGGGAGAACAGGACGTGAATGAGCTAACCAGAACCTGCCTGGCAATCACAGCCTTGATAGTGGTCACCGCCGCGGGCTCCGCCCATGCCGGCAGCACCTACTACCGCTGGCAGGACGACCGGGGCAACCCGGTGCACAGCGACCGGCCGCCGCCCCAGGGCACGCCCTATGAGGTGATCACCACCGGATCGAGCCTGGTGCGCCAGGTGGATGCCGATGAGGGCGCCGTACCGGCCACCACGGAACCCAGCGTGAGCAACGACTTCCAGCCGGTCAACACCAGCAAGGCCCCTGTGAAAAAAAGCCCTGAGCAGTGCCAGCGAGCCCGGGAAAACCTGGAGACACTGAACACCAAGAACAGAATCCAGATCCGCAATGACCAGGGCGAACTGAGGCCCCTGAGCGAGGAGGAAAAGGAGATACAGCGGCAGCAGGCGATGGACGTTATCGCGGTACACTGCGAACCGTAATGAAAAAGGCCCCTCGCGGGGCCTTTTTTTGTCGAGTGACTACCCGATAAAGCGGGTCATCACTTATTGCTGAACGTGGTCTTGTCCCCGTCGAGGTCCACCACCACGGTCTGTCCGGGCTCGAATTCGCCCGACAGGATACGCTGGGCCAGCGGGTTTTCCAGCTGTTGCTGGATGGCCCGCTTGAGCGGCCTGGCGCCATAGACCGGGTCAAATCCCGCAGCCACCAGGTGGTCCATGAAGGCCGGGCTGAGCTCCAGCCCCAGTTCCCGTTCGGCGAGTCGCTGCCGCAGGCCACCGAGCTGGATCTCTGCGATGCCGCGTATCTGCTCCTGCGCCAGCGGATGGAATACCACCGTCTCGTCTATACGGTTGATAAACTCCGGGCGGAAGTGACTGCCGACCACGTTCATGACTGCGGCCTTCATCGCGTTGTAGTTTTCCTCTCCCGCCATCTCCTGGATCAGGTCCGACCCGAGATTCGAGGTCATCACCACCACGGTGTTGCGGAAATCCACGGTTCGACCCTGGCCGTCGGTCAGCCGGCCATCCTCCAGCACCTGCAGCAGGATATTGAAGACATCCGGGTGGGCTTTCTCGACCTCGTCCAGCAGCAGCAGGGAATAGGGCCGACGACGCACCGCCTCGGTGAGGTAGCCGCCCTCCTCGTAACCGACATACCCCGGGGGCGCCCCGATCATCCGCGCCACGGAGTGTTTCTCCATGAACTCGGACATATCGATACGCACCATGGCGTCGTCGCTGTCAAAGAGAAAATCCGCCAGCGCCTTGCACAGCTCGGTCTTGCCCACCCCGGTGGGACCGAGGAACAGGAAGGAACCGTTGGGGCGTTTGGGATCGGACAGGCCGGCGCGTGAACGCCGCACGGCATTGGACACCGCGACTACCGCCTCGTCCTGGCCGACCACCCGCTGGTGCAGGGCCGATTCCATCCGCAGCAGTTTTTCCCGGTCACCCTCCATCATCTTGGATACCGGAATGCCGGTCCAGCGCGATACCACCTCGGCGATTTCTTCCTCGGTGACCTTGTTGCGCAACAGCACGGTGTCGCGGGTTTCAGATTCCTGGGCCATCGCGAGCTGCTTTTCCAGCTCGGGCATGCGGCCGTACTGCAGCTCAGACATGCGGGTGAGATCACCGGCGCGCCTGGCCGTTTCCAGGTCAAGCCTGGCCTGCTCCAGGTCGCTCTTGATCTGGGCGGCACCCTGCACGGAGGCCTTCTCCGACTTCCAGATTTCCTCCAGGTCGGAAAACTCGCGCTCGACTTTCTCGATTTCCCTGTCCAGCAGTTCGACCTGCTTGAGCGCCGCCGCGTCCGTGTCTTTTTTGACCGCCTCGCGCTCTATCTTGAGCTGGATCAGGCGGCGCTCGAGCTTGTCCATCGCCTCGGGCTTGGAGTCGATTTCCATCCGGATACGGCTGGCGGCCTCGTCCACCAGGTCGATCGCCTTGTCCGGAAGCTGCCGGTCGGTGATGTAGCGCTGGGACAACTTCGCCGCGGCGATGATCGCACTGTCGGTGATATCGACCCCGTGATGCACCTCATAGCGCTCCTTCAGGCCCCTGAGGATCGCGATGGTGTCCTCCTCGTTGGGCTCATCCACCAGCACTTTCTGGAAGCGGCGCTCCAGGGCGGCGTCCTTTTCCACGTACTGGCGGTACTCGTTGAGGGTTGTGGCGCCAACGCAGTGCAGTTCGCCGCGGGCCAGGGCGGGCTTGAGCATATTGCCCGCATCCATCGAGCCCTCGGCCTTGCCCGCGCCCACCATGGTATGCAACTCGTCGATGAACAGGATAACGCGGCCCTCCTGCTTGGAGAGCTCGTTCAACACCGCTTTGAGGCGCTCCTCGAAATCACCGCGGAACTTGGCGCCCGCCAGCAGGGCGCCCAGGTCCAGCGACAGGATGCGCTTGTCCTTCAGCCCCTCCGGCACCTCGCCGTTGATCACCCGCTGGGCCAGGCCCTCGATAATGGCGGTCTTGCCGACGCCGGGCTCGCCGATCAGCACCGGGTTGTTCTTGGTGCGACGCTGCAGTACCTGGATGGTACGGCGTATCTCATCGTCCCGGCCTATCACCGGGTCCAGCTTGCCCTGCTCCGCTCTCTCGGTGAGGTCGATGGTGTACTTGTCCAGGGCCTGGCGGGATTCCTCCGCCTCGGGGTTGCTCACCGACTCGCCGCCGCGCACCTGCTCAATAGCGCCCTGCAGGGTCAGCGGCGTCACGCCACTCTTTTTCAGCAGCTCGCCGGCGGAGGTCTTGCTCTGCAGCATGGCCAGCAACACCAGTTCGCTGGAAATGTAGGTATCGCCACCCTGCTGGGCGAGTTTGTCCGCGACATTGAGTATCTTGCCCAGGTCGTTTGACAGGTGGACCTCGCCCCCCGTACCGCTGACCGTGGGCAGTGCTTCAACGGCCGATTTCACCCCCGTGGCCAGGCCGGGAATGTTCGCCCCGGCTTTCTGCAGCAACGGCCTGGAGGAACCGCCTTTCTGTTCCAGCAAGGCGCTCAACAGGTGGACCGGCTCGATAAAATTATGGTCCCGGCCCAGGGCCAGGGACTGGGCGTCCGCCAGCGCCATCTGCAGCTGGTTGGTCAATTTATCCATTCTCATCGGTTTCAATCTCCTCAGGTCACCACGCCTTGATGGTGTGGATCCTTATTCCATGACCTTCTATATGGGGACGCAATAGCCCCAATTCAACAAAGGATATAGGCAATATCTCGCCGCGCGCGACAAAAGTATGGTCGACATACCGCCCCAGGCAAGTGACTCAGCGCAGCAGAATAAGGCTGGCCATGCGTCCGGTGCGACCATCGCGCCGGTAGGAGAAAAAACGGTCGTCGTCGCTGAAGGTACAGAAGCCGCCACCGAACACGCCCCCCAGCCCAAGGTCGGCCAGGCGCAGTCTCGCCAGGGCGTAGAGGTCGGCCAGATAGTGATCCGGGCGCGCCGCGCTGGCGACAAAACAGGCGTCGGTGTTCGCCTGTTGCCGGGGCGGGGCAGCCCCCAGGAACGCGGCCCTTACCTCCGGCCCCACCTCGAAGGCGGCCGGGCCGATCGCCGGTCCCAGCCAGGCCATGATCTGGCCGGGCTCCAGCCCCATCGCCAGCACCGTATGTTCGAGCACCCCGCCGAGCAGGCCACGCCAGCCCGCGTGCGCCGCGGCGACGGCGTCTCCCGCGCGCGAGCAAAACAGGACCGGCAGACAGTCCGCCGTCAGCACCGCGCAGGCGCAACCGGGGCTGCGACTCCAACTGGCGTCGGCAACCACACCCTCGCAGGCTGCGGCCGCATTGGCCACATCGGTGCCGTGTACCTGCGTCAACCACTGCACACGGCTCCCGGCGGGCAGCAGCCGGGCCAGTTTCACCCGGTTGGCCTGTACCGCAGCGTCGTCATCCCCGACATGGGCCGCCAGGTTGAAACTGCTGAAAGGTGGCAGGCTTTCGCCACCCCGGCGCAGGGTCGTCAGCGCGATGACATTGGCCGGAGCGGGCCAATCGGGCCTGATACAGGGGGTGTTCATGGGGGGTGATGCAAGGTGACCGGGTCCTCCCGCTCGAGAATATCCAGCAGACCCAGGATATCCTCCGGCAGCGGGCATTCAAACTGCATCTCCTGGCCGGATTGCGGGTGAATCAGGCCCAGCACCTGGGCATGCAGGGCCTGTCGCGGAAAGCGCCGCAGGGCCTCGATCAGCTCGCCGGAGGCGCCCTTGGGAATCCGCGGCCTGCCGCCGTATACCGGGTCGCCCACCAGCGGGTAGTGCCGGTAGGCCATATGCACCCTGATCTGGTGGGTACGACCGGTCTCCAGGCTGACCGCGATGCGGGTGTGGTGGGCAAAGCGACGGGTCACCCGGTAATGGGTGATCGCGGGTTTGCCGCCGGCGGACAGCACGGCCATTTTCTTGCGCTGTTTCGGGTGCCGTCCCATGGGCGCGTCCACGGTGCCCCCGCCCGTCATGGCGCCTATACAGACCGCGCAATACTCACGCTTTACCGTGCGCGCCTGCAACTGGGCCACCAGGTGGTGGTGCGCGCTCAGGCTGCGGGCGACCACCATGATCCCGGAGGTCTCCATATCCAGCCGGTGGACAATACCCGCCCGGGGCAACTGCGCCAGCTCGGGCGCATGGGCCAGCAGCGCGTTGACCAGGGTACCGTCGGCATGTCCGGCCGCCGGGTGCACAACCAGCCCCGCGGGTTTATTCAGCACCAGGATGCTCTCGTCTTCATGGACAATATCCAGGTCAATCGCCTGGGCCTGCCAGCCCACTTCCTGCACCAGCTCCGCCACCACGACGAGATCGTCACCTCTTCTGACCTTGTCTCGCGGCCTGCGCTGCTGGCCGCTCACCCGCAGCTCACCGTTCCTGATCCAGGTCTGGAGACGGGAACGGGAGTATTCCGGGAACAGGGCCGCCGCCGCCTGGTCGAGGCGTTCGCCGTCGAGCTCTTCCGGCACCCCTGCCGCCAGTTTTATGGTTTCCTTCATCATATTTCCTGTTTATGCACCCGGCCGCCTGTGGTTAAATACCGCCGCTACGACCCGTGTTGCGGCCTGCATCTTAGCACGCCGGCCCCACTCCAAATTGGTGAGATCATTGAAATACATCCTGCTCCTAATCTTAAGCCTGGCTCTTTGGGGTTGCTCCAGCAACGATGAGCTGCCCGAAATGGCGGATACCGGGGAGCAGCAGATGTACGAGCAGATCCAGGAATACCTGAAAAACGCCAACTACAGCGAGGCCGTTCGCGCCCTGCAGCTGCTGGAATCGCGCTACCCCTTCGGCCAGTACGCCGAGCAGGCGCAGCTCGAACTGATCTACGCCCACTACCAGGCATACGAGCACGAGGCGGCGGTGGAAGCGGCGGACCGCTTCATAAGACTCCACCCCCAGAACCCCAATGTCGACTATGCGTACTACATGAAAGGCCTGGCCGCCTACACGGGAACCGAGGACATCTTCGACCGCTTCATCCCCACGGACCACTCCGAGCGAGACACCAGCCATGCCAGGGAGGCCTTCGCCGAGTTCGCCCAGCTGGTGTCGCGCTTCCCGGCCAGCCCCTATGCGGCTGACGCCAGGGCCCGGATGGTCTACCTGCGCAACCTGCTGGCCCGCCATGAAATCACCGTGGCCAACTACTACTTCCGCCGCGGCGCCTACCTGGCCGCCACCAACCGCGGGACCTATGTGGTCGAGAATTTCCAGCACACACCGGCAGTGGCCGACGGTCTTGCGGTCATGGCGCAGGGCTATATCCTGCTCGGTTACAACGACCTTGCCCGGGACACCATCGCGGTGCTGGCGCTGAATTACCCCGACCACTATTCACTGGATGAGAACGGCGAGTTCCAGAGTGTCTATACCCTGGACGGCCTGCAGCGGTCCTGGATAAACAGGATCAGCTTCGGCCTGTTCGATCCGCCGGAACCACCCCAGTTCGACAACCGTCCCGACGCCTGACTCCCGGGCGGCGGCGTGGCTGCTCAGTCCCCGATGGCCCAGCCCGAGGTAATCGGATAGCGCCGGTCCCGGCCAAATCCACGCCGGGTAATCCGCACCCCGATAGGCGCCTGGCGCCGCTTGTACTCGTTGATGTCCACCAGGCGTAACACCCGCCGCACCTGCTCCACGTCCATACCTGTCGCGACGATATCGTCGGCGCTGTAATCCTGCTCAACATACAGCTCCAGAATCCGGTCGAGCACAGCGTAGGGGGGCAGGCTGTCCTCGTCTTTCTGGTCCGGCGCCAGCTCAGCTGACGGCGGTCGATCGATAACCCGCTGGGGAATACAAGGCCCGAGAGAATTGCGATAACGGCACAGCTCGAACACCAGTGTCTTCGGTACGTCCTTGAGTACGTCGAAGCCGCCCGCCATGTCACCGTACAGGGTGGAATATCCCACCGCCATCTCACTCTTGTTCCCGGTGGTCAGCACCAGCAGCCCCTTCTTGTTCGAAATGGACATCAGGATCACGCCCCGGCAGCGGGCCTGCAGGTTCTCCTCGGTCGTGTCCACCCGGGTGCCGGCAAACTCCTGGGCAAGGCTCGCCATGAAAGCGTCGTAGACTGCCTCTATCGAAATCACCTTGTGCTGCACCCCGAGCAGCCGTGACTGCTCCGCCGCGTCCTCGACACTCATCTGCGCGGTATACCGGAAAGGCATCATCACCGCCTCCACCCGGTGCGCACCAAGGGCCTCGACCGCCACCGCCAGGGTGAGGGCGGAGTCAATCCCCCCCGAGAGACCCAGCACGACACCCTTGAAAAAGTTCTTGTTGACGTAATCGCGCACGCCCAGCACCAGGGCCTGCCAGGTCGCAGCCAGGTCGTCCAGGGGCGGGGCCACGGGCAGGCCGGAAATCCGTGGCGGGCCATCGCCAAATACCATGTCCAGCCAGTACCTGCCCTCCTCGAAGTTGGGGGCCGCGGCGGCGATCTCTCCCTGGGCAGTCACCGCAAAGGAGCCACCGTCAAATACCAGTTCGTCCTGGCCACCCACCTGGTTGACGTAGACGATGGCCATACTGGAGTCACGGGCACGCCGGGAGACCAGTTCCCAACGCTCGGCTCGTTTGCCCCGGTGATAGGGTGAGGAATTGATGTTGATAAGCAACCGGGCGCCCGCCCCCGCCGCCTGCAGGGTGGGCCTTTCCTCCCAGATGTCCTCGCAGATACTGAGCCCCACCCTGACGCCGGCGATGTCGACCACACAGGCCTCATCACCCGCGGTGAAATAGCGCTTCTCATCAAACACCTGGTAGTTGGGCAGCGCCTGCTTGCGGTATTCCGCGATGATCTCACCCCGGTGCAGCACGCCGGCGACGTTATAAAGAACCCCCGCCTGCCTGCGGGGATAACCGATGACCACATAGGCCTCGCTGTCCATCCCGGCGAGAATCCGCTGCAGCGACTGATTGATGCGACGCTCGATACTCGGCCGCAGCAACAGGTCCTCCGGCGGATAACCACTCAGGGTGAGCTCGGGAAACACGATGACAGTGGCGTCTCCCGTTCCCTCGACCCCCTTGATCGTCTCCATGACACGGGCGGTGTTCCCGACGAAATCCCCGACCAGCGTATTTATCTGTGCCATCAGGATATTGAGGGTTGTCATGCGCAATCCAGGGTGAGGGAGCAGGCCGCTATTGTGCGAAAAAGTGCCCGGGAAGACCAGTCCTGCCGCGACCGACTCGCTGATTCCGCCCAAATGCCTGTTACACTACGTCGTCACGACCACACACCGGCAGGAGCAGGCAGCCCTACAGTGAACCGCCCGGCTATACTTACCAGACCGACGCCGCACTCCCCCAGCCAACAGAACCTGGCGCTGTTCAGGATTTACGTCGCCTATCGCTCCCTGCTGTCAGTGGTGTTGCTGATCATGCTGGTGAGCCCGAATACCCGCCAGCTGGTGGGGTCCCTCAACCCCGGGCTCTACCTGGCAATTGCACTGGGCTATCTGGCCACCAGTGTGCCCCTGGTGGGCTCGCTGTCGACCCGGCTGAACCAGAACCAGAAAATGTTGTTCCTCATTTTCCTGGTGGATGTGGCCGCGATCACCCTGCTCGCGGACAGCAGCGGTGGCATGACCAGCGGCCTGCCCATACTGCTGGTCATCACGGCGGCGGCCAGCGCGGTTCTGCTGACCAATCGCACGGTGGCGACTCTGGTGGCCGCTATCTGCGTCATCGCGCTGCTGGTCGACACGACCCGTCTGATCCTGGTCGGCGTGCTGGACTCAAACTCCCTGTTCCCCGCCGGCCTGCTCGGCGTGTTGATCTTCGGGGTATCGATCATGGTGCAGGCGATCGCCGGCCGCCTCGGCAGGGCGGAGGAGCTGGCGCGCAACCGGGCCAGCGACCTTTACAACCTGCAGCGCCTCAATGAGCAGATCGTGCAGCACATGGATACCGGGATTCTGCTGGTGAATCACGACGGCATGGTGCGCGTGATGAACAAGGCCGCAACAGGCCTGCTGGCCCCGGAACGCCCGGTCGCGGTGGAACAGGGCCGCCAGCTGGCGGACTACAGCTCGGAGCTCGCCTACCAGTTCGAGCACTGGAAGGATTCGGGACAGCACCGGGCAAAGCCATTCAGTGTCATGGACGGCGCGCCGCCCGTTATCGCCCACTTTCGCGAATTGCAGCCCAACGCCCGCCGGGAAGCGCTGGTATTTGTCGAGGACTACACCCCCGTCACCCAGTACGCCCAGTCGCTCAAGCTCACCTCGCTGGGGCGCCTGACGGCGAGTATTGCGCATGAAATTCGCAACCCCCTGGGCGCGATCAGTCATGCGGCGCAACTGTTACAGGAGTCACCGGACCTTTCCCCGACAGACCAGCGCATGGCCAATATCATCCAGCACCACTGCGTCAGGGTGAACCAGATCGTCGAGAGCGTGATGCGCATTTCCAGGCGCGAGCCCCCCAAGCCGGAATACATCATGCTGTCCGACTGGTTGGGTGAATTTGTGGCCAGCTACCTGAAAGAACTGAACCGTCCCGCAGACGTGTCCATCGAATGCGATTACCGCGAGTTACTGGTGGAATTCGACCCGGAAAACCTGCAGCGCGTGGTGGCCAACCTGCTCGACAACGCCCTGCGCCACAGCGCCATGGCGACCGGCAAGGAGACCGCCAGGATAATGGTGAGCCTGGACTTCAGCGCTCACCAGTGCCTGATCGACATTATCGACACCGGCCAGGGTGTCCCCCCGGCTGACCAGGTAAAGCTGTTCGAGCCGTTTTTCACCACAGTGGAAGCCGGCAGTGGCATGGGCTTGTACTTGTGCAAGGAGCTGTGCGAAATCAATAATGCCGACCTGACTTACCGACCCACCAGTCGCGGCGAGAGTTGTTTTCGAATCTCCCTGAACCAGCGGGCCCTGTAGGTACCGCTTCAGAACCAGAGGCTCGCGGGCCAAGGAAAAAGATGAGCAGGCAACGTGTTTTAATAGTGGACGACGAGCCGGATATCCGGGAGTTGCTGGATATTACCCTGAGTCGCATGGGGCTGGACACGCTTACCGCGGCCACCCTGGAAGAAGCCAGGGCCGGGGTTGCCCGGGAGCAGCCGGATCTCTGCCTCACCGATATGCGCCTGCCCGATGGCAACGGCATCAGCCTGGTGGAGTATATCCAACAGGACTTCCCTCACATTCCGGTGGCGATGATCACTGCCCATGGCAGTGTCGAGGCGGCCATCTCGGCCCTGAAAGCCGGTGCCTTCGACTTCATCAGCAAACCTATCGAACTGGATAACCTGCGGCGCCTGGTCACCAGCGCCCTGCAACTCGAGGGCGATACCCGCAGGGCCGATGACGCCGTCGACCACGACCTCATCGGTTCCGCCGAGGCCATCCAGCAGTTGCGCCGGCAGATTACCAAGCTCGCGCGCAGCCAGGCCCCCGTGCATATCCACGGCGAGTCCGGCAGCGGCAAGGAAGTGGTGGCGCGGCTGATCCACAACAACGGTGCCCGGGCGTCAGGGGCGTTTGTCGCCGTGAACTGCGGCGCCATCCCGCCGGAACTGATGGAGAGCGAGCTGTTCGGACACACCAGGGGCAGCTTTACCGGCGCCAACCAGGACAAGATCGGCCTGTTTCAGGCCGCCGCCGGTGGCACCCTGTTTCTGGACGAGGTCGCGGACCTGCCACTGGGCATGCAGGTCAAACTATTGCGAGCGATCCAGGAAAAAGCGATTCGCCCGGTGGGCGCAAACGAGGAACAGGCCACCGATGTGCGCCTGCTGAGCGCTACCCACAAAGACCTCGCCCAGGAGGTTGCAGCTGGCAGGTTTCGCAACGACCTGTACTATCGCATCAACGTGATCGATCTTTACGTCCCGAGCCTGCGCGAACGTATCGAGGACGTCCCCGAACTGGCGGAGGTATTGCTCGCCCGTATTGCCAGGGATGAGGGCAACGAGAAACCCAGGTTGGAAAAGTCGGCGATCGAGGCGCTGTGCAATTACAGTTTCCCCGGAAACGTACGGGAGCTGGAAAACATGCTGGAGCGGGCTCTCGCCCTGTCCGACGGCGCGAACATCACGGCGGACGACCTGCAGTTTTCCGGGGCCGCGGCGCCGCCGGCAAGCCGTTCTGCCCGCGACACGCAGAGGCCCGTCACTGCCGCCGCGGAAAGCTCGCAGGGGCTGGATCTGGACGCCGCCTACGGCGACCTGGAAGGCTACCTGGAGTCCCTCGAAAAGAAGATCATCAGCAAAGCGCTGGAAGAAACCCGCTGGAATCGAACCGCGACGGCGAAGCTGCTTGGCATCAGTTTTCGCAGCCTGCGTTACCGGCTCAAGAAACTGGGGCTGGAAGACTAGCAGATCAAAGCGGCAGGCTTTCGAAGAACTGCTGGAACTGGTAGTCGGCAAAGCGTTCATCATCGGGCACGATACACTCCAGCACTGCGGTAGCGCGGCCGCGCGTGCCATCGGTGGTGAACGCCTGCGCGCCGACAGCGGATTTTTCCGCCAGCGCCCGGGTATCCGCCTGCACCAGCACCAATCCGAGCCTGCCGCCCTCGGCCCGGACCTTGCAGGCAAACTCCCCCCGGGGCATACCCGCCAGTGCCGTCACACTGACCACAGTGGCCGCCAGTCCAATTGCCACTCGAGCGACTGAACCCCTGCGCAATGTCATTTCCATCACCTGGATCACCTCCAATTACCAACACTCCGACGCCGCGGAGCCTTCCGCTGCCCTGGCACCCGAGGAGTTCAGAATAAATTTCGTGCACCTGAGGTCATCGACCTGGGCTTCGCTCGCCACCGGCGTCGCGGTCAGCACATAGCACGGCGGCGCGTTATCGTTGGGATCAAATGCATAACCGCACAGGGCAGCCGTGGCGGTTTCATCGACATCGATGCTGTAAAACCCTTCCTCGGAAATCATCGGGTCATCGCCGAAACCCAGGTTTTTCATGTCCCTGGTATAGGCCGACCGGTCCAGCATGAAACGCTCCTGACGATTGGCTGCGTCCATGAGCCCCGACTTGGCGTCCGCACGCCGGCCTTTACGCATACTGTCCTGGTAGGCAGGCAGGGCGATGGCGGCCAGCACCGAGACAATCACGATAACGATGATCAACTCGATCAGGGTAAAGCCCCGGGCACCCGGGCCATCACTTGCTCGCATCAATACTCTTCCCGGTACCAGTAGGATCCATAGGGTCCGGGCAGGGACGCGCCCGTCAGGAAGGGGCTGTCTATAATGCCGCCGCCGCCACTACCCGGTGGCAGCAGAAGCCGGATCTCGCCGTCCTCGCCAAAGTGAGGGGACGGGGTATCCGGCAGGATCTCACCGATGATCCAGGACCGGTCGGTGTTGCCATTGCCGTCAAAATCAACCTCGGCGCCGGCGTTGAAAAGATTGAGCACGTAGAGTCGACCCAGTCCGGACACGGGCTCACAGGTATTTTCGTTCACCGATTGCGGCGTGTAGGTGGAAATATAGACCCTCCCCGAGATCGTGATGGAGCGGGCGAGCACTTTTTCGCCATTGTTGGGTAGATCGAGGCGCCAGCCACTGGCTGCGAGCAGCGCCGCCTGCGCCGCTGACTGCTCGTCCGCCGTGCCGAGCTGGATACGGTTGGCACTCACGTCGTAGAGGTCGTTCGGATCCAGCGGCAACTGGCAGCGAAAATCGACGCTGGGCGGGTCGGCATTGCAATCATCCGAGCTCGGCGCATCTGTAAAATAGGGGTTGATCGCCCGGTCCCGGAACATATAGAACTGGTTGTCTACCGCCACATCGTTCGGGTCGGCGGGGTTATCCATGTCGTTGGGATTGGTGCGGTCACCGCTGCCGATCAGGATGGCATCGAAAGCCACCCCCGAGTGGGCGGTACGAACCACATCCGGCGCATTGAAAAACCGCCTGTCGGTCCCCGCCGTCCCGCCATTGACCTCGGCCATTTTCACCGCGCGCCAGCTGTCCTGGCCCGCATCGGGCAGATCCGCACCGGGCATGTCCACGCGCCAGAGCTGGCCGCCGGTATCGGCGAAATAAATACGGTCGCTCAACTCGTCGCCATTGCTGTCGAATACGGTAACGCCGGCGGCCACGGAATGCAGCAGCCCTGCCTCCTCCATGTTCGTCTGCGAATCCGTGGCCGGCGTCATGCTCCATACGAGCTCGCCGGATATCGCATCGACGATGTAGATACCGCGACCCATCGTGTCCGCGGTGGCAACGCCCTGCAGATCCTTGTTGGTGTCATATCCTGCCCCGAACACCAGCACCGGCCTGGCTACACCGTCGCCGTCCCTGTAACCGGGAATGCGGGTCACCACCGGCACCGACCAGGTTTGCCCCAGTTCGGCAAAACCCGCGGTGTCGGCGTCGATTCGCCAAAGCAGCACCGGACTGCCCGGGTCGGAAATGTCCATGGCGTAAAGAATCCGCCCGCCCCTGCGCAGGCCAAAGTAGAGATAGACCTTGTCCCCGTCCGACGCAATCAGATTGCCATCCCTGTTCAGGTCCCGCGTGTAAACCACGGCGGTTGCATCGACGCCGTAGACATGACCGGACACGGTGTTTTGCCGGCGGAGATTGAGCACCGGCCCGAGTTCCTTGGGGAAAAATGCCCAGTCTTCCTCGCCGTCATCGTTATTGAACATGTGCAGAAAACCGCCGTTCGTGCCGACCACGATTCTCTGGTCGGGATCCTCGGCACTGAAGGCATTGGTCCTGGCGCCATAGTTGATGACCAGCGGCTTGCTGTGCAGCATATCAGCAAGAATCCAGCGGGTATCGTCAGTCGCCCCGTCCTCGTCTTCATCCTCGCTATCGTAGCCCCTGCCCCAATCGACCACGGTGTCGAATTCCGCCCGATCGGCAACGCCGAAGAAATCATACAGCTCGGCGTCACTGGCAAAGCCGAAGGCGGACGGGGTCATATTGCCCGTCGCAAATGGCAGCAATACATCGCCGGGCCCGGTGTTGGTGTAAAGCCGCCTGGTGGCGGGATCACGCGCCTTAAGCACAGCGCCGACACCACCTTTCTCAACGATCGGTCCATCGTTGTTGTCTGTGCTCCAGACCGTGGTTGCCGTTGCCCTGATATGGCCGGTGACGGGATCAATGGCGGCATTACCGTTTCCGTCGACCAGCTCTGCCAGACCGGTATCCGGATCAAGACTGATATCTAGCCGCTTGATATTTCCCGGCCAGTTCACCCGGTTATCGGGCTTGAACATTGCGAAGAACACCTCGTTCCGGCTCTCGGTGCGGGTAAAGGTATCCACCGCTACCGCCGGGGAGGTGAGACCCGTGTCGGTAGCGCGGATATCCTTTATGGCCTTACCGAAGGCGACAGACAACTCGGCGGCATTGTCCGCTGTGTAATACTTTCCCGGGCCCCGGTCGGCCGCGTCGCTCAGCAATTGCTGGTCAATGGTAAAGCCTATGGTGTAGGTGATGGCATTCTGCACCCCGTTTGCGCCGTTGCTGTCCAGGTCGGTGGAGGCCATATGTTCGACCAGCTCGGGCAGGCAGTTTTCCGCATCGCCCTGCCCGAAGGTCGGATAGATGCCGCAGCTGCCCGTCTTGCCGACGAGGTCCTTCACCGCCTGGTTCGCGCCGGTATCATTCTGTGGCTCACCGTCCGTCAGGATAACGACGAAAACGGGGCCACAGCCGGTTGCGGGGGACTGATAAGTGGGCACGGGCTCATTGGGGTCTTCCGCCAGCACATCCCGCGGCAACACGTCGTTATCGGCATCGCCGCGCTGCCACTTGTCGCCATACACCACCGCTTGCCCGGACAGGTAGCGGTAAGCCTCATAGGTCGATTCGCACAGGGGCGTGCTGCCACCGGCTCTGATACTGTTTACCAACGTGATCATATTGCCGCGTTCGGCCTCGGACATATCCGCAACAATCCGGCTTACTATCCGGCCGCCATCGTAGTCTGCGTTCGGCAGGTTGCTGTTGAATTCCAGCACGCCAAAATCGATATCCGTATTGTCGGTAATCAGCTTCGTTATCACGTCCTGGACGATAGCCATGCGGGTGCTGCCGTCCAGTGCTGTGGACATGCTGCCCGAGTCGTCTATTGCAATAAGCACCTTGGGGCGACCGCCGTAAATCTGGTAAATCTCGGTGTCATCCGCGACAAGATTGACACTGAGACTCATCCCGACCAGGGCTATCGCGGCCAGGACGCCCACTGTCCTGTATCCAACACTGCCGATCACGGGGTACCCCCTATGATGGTCTTCACCACGCCCAGCTCGACCTTGGTCCGCGCCTCCCTGGGCACTTCGTGTTCCGAGGTAATACGGTAATAGTCGCAGTCAAACAGGCCGACACTGGAGCCGACTGCGCTCCTCGGGCAGGCGGTACCCGCCGTGGTCAGGTAGACATCCGTATTCACGGAATCAGCGCCATCACTCAGCCCGCGCAGTGGGTGATCCGCGGCGGTAAAATCAGCAAACGGATCCGGTGTGTCATCCCCGTCAAAAGGATCGCTGGCAGTGCCGGCCAGTGACAGTACCGCGATAATTCCCGCCTCGGCGGACTGGAAGGATGCATAGGAATCCTGCAGGTTCGCCGACATCTTCAGGCCGACGGTACTGTTGCTGGCGGCGATGACGCTGATAATGGTGACCACCAGCAGGAACAACAGCGCCACCACCAGGGCAACACCGCGTTGGGCCGGACCTGTCGCGACGGGAATCATGCATCACCTCGTATCATCAGTTTCAGGTTGCGCAGCGAGACGCTGGTATGGCTGATCAGGCGCCGGTAGTTGTCGTTCCTGGGACCCACCGATACCGCGGCGCCCAGCTGGTAGGTTTTCACATCGGTATACTGGACGTCCCTGGTCGCGCTGCGCACGAGCATATACACCTCGACAGACTCTACATTCGGCCAGTTGCCCGCGACGGCGGCCTGATCCCTGTAGGTGTCAACCTCGCCATTGCCGGTACTGTCATACCCGAACAACAGCTGCAGGTCTTCCACCCCCTCGGCGAGATCCTCCGTGGTGAACTCCATGGCACTGGTCGCCGGGTTATAGGACAGCACCCGGCGGCT
>JAZBNW010000023.1:0-3386 GCA_036350855.1 Halieaceae bacterium | reverse complement strand
TGTACAAGCGCAATCCCGACCAGCTGGCGGTCAATCCCGGCATGACGGTGGAGGGCCGGCTGGCCCAGTTCAGGGTGGCCCGGGGGCAGCTGGATTTTGCGGAACTCGACGGCCTGCAGGGCATTGACGCAATGAACCTGACCTTCGACCCTGAATTTCGCGGCGACCGGGTTTTCGCCCTGGTGGTCGGCCTCGGGAGCATGTTGCGTCAGGCCTATGGATTCAAGCCGGAAATGTTTATCCACGACCGTCTCAATGGGGCCGCCCTGCTCACCAGCGCGCGCAACGTGGAAATACTGCTGTGGAAACTCAAACATACCCGCAAGCCGAACGGGGAGCCGTACCTGGTGACCTACGAGTACAGGGGCGTTATAGACAATCTCAGTTTTGAGCGCCTGTTCGGCAAGCTTATCGTCCTGCAGGAAATGATGGCGCGGATTGCCGGAGATCGGGGTGACCGGGCGGTAACCCGTTCGGTGCACGCGGTCTCTTCGGTCTTTCTGCCGATGCCGATATAAGCTCGGCCAACATTCTGCGCCGTCCGGATACCGCTGGCGGCAGCGACGACTGTAGCCGCCGCGGCGTGTGTGGTCCCGATTTACAATAAAACGGGTGATTTGGCTAAAATTTCCTGTCAGAATGGGCGTTCGCTCTGGGGACACTTCTGGACTTCATGTGACTATCACAAACTTATCGCAACGCCTCCTGGCGGGGCTGTGCCTGCTTTTATTCGCTTCTCTAGCCTCTGCCAAGGCAACAGTAGAGGACTACGGGTATCCGATCACTGACCGCTTCGTCGCAACGATCCTGGGCACGCCGGAGGGCTACGAGGCGGACCTGCCCAAGGATATTCCCTTCAGGAAACGCCTGCTTGACGTCTTTCCCGAGCGGCGCCTGCCTGACCTGATCTGGTACGGCCAGGAGATGATGTACGGTGAAGCACTGCAGGATCACCCGGCTCCGCTGATTTTCCTGATCGCCGGCACCGGGGCAGCCTCCATCGGGGCCAAGAACTACAACATGGCCAGGGCTTTCTACAAGGCCGGCTTTCACGTCATCTCGGTAGCGTCTCCCACGTTTCCGAATTTCGTCTCCGCGGCCTCCAGGACCGGGGTGGTTGGCCACGCGGAGAGGGACGCGGAAGACCTCTACCATGTAATGGAGATGATCTGGAAAAAACTGGAGGGGGACATCGAGGCCACCTCCTTCAACCTGACCGGCTACAGCCTTGGCGGTTTTAATTCGGCCTATGTCGCCAAACTGGATGAGGAACGCAAGTCATTCAATTTCCGTCGGGTGCTGTTGATCAACCCCCCCGTATCGCTCTACAACTCCATCTCACTGCTGGACCGCATGGTGGAGAACATCCCTGGGGGGGAGGACAATTTCAACCAGTTTTTCAACAAGCTGGTGGAAGGGTTCGGCAAGGTATACAAGGACCAGGACGAGATAGGAGGTGATTTCCTCTACCAGGCCTACAAGGCGATGGATCTCAAGGATGAGGAACTAGCCGCCCTGATAGGAGTGTCTTTCCGGCTGTCCTCCGCCTCCATGGTATTCACATCGGATGTCATGACCGATTTCGGTTATGTCAAACCCAAGGGCCTGGTGCTCGACCGTTATGCAGACCTGACCAGGTACAACCAGGTAACCAATCGCCTTGGCTTCACCGATTACTACCACGATTTTTTCTACCCCTATTACAAGGCGGACTACCCCGATATGTCCCGGGACGAGTTTATCAGTGCCATCAGCCTGCGGGGGATTGCTGATTACCTGCGCAACTCACCGAAGATTACCGTGATGCATAACCAGAACGATATCATTCTGGAGCCCGGCGAAATCGAATTCTTCAACGAGGTATTTGGTGAGCGGGCGACCATTTACCCCTTTGGCGGACATTGCGGCAATATTAACTACCGCGACAACGTGGCGCTTATGGTGTCGACATTCACCGAGGGGGCTAACTGATGAAATCGATTACCCTTCGCTCCTGTGCATTGCTGGCGCTCCTCGCCCTGGGGGCCTGCAGCTCGACTCCACCGGTCGAACCCCAGGCGTCATATCCGGAACCGGTTTTTGCCTTTGATCGCGTGGTGCCGGCGGATGCTGTAGATATCACGTCCGTCTACGACCCCTGGGAGGGCATGAACAAGCGCATCTACAACTTCAACTACCATTTCGACCAATGGGTTTTCCTGCCCGTGGTGCGTGGCTGGCAGGCCGTTGTACCCAAGCCCGCCCGCATCGGTTTGCACAACTTCTTTGAAAACTTCAGGGACGTGCGCACCATGGCCAACTCCATTTTGCAGGCCAGCCCGACCAAGTTTTTCCAGAGTACGGGGCGGGTGCTGGTCAACAGCACGATCGGCCTGTTCGGGGTGATCGATGTCGCCACCAGCATGGGCATGGCCAGACCGGATGAAGATTTCGGGCAGACTCTCGGGCACTGGGGCGTCGGCACCGGCCCTTACCTTGTGTTGCCGTTGCTGGGCCCCTCCAACCTTCGCGACGGTATCGGCCTGGGTCCAGACTTCGTGTTGCAGAACTATATCCAGGACGACCTGCTTGCCCAGCCGGTACGGTCGACCGCATTCCTGTTTGACGGTATCGATACCCGGGAAAATACCTCCTTCCGTTACTATGAAACCGGGTCGGCTTTCGAATACCAGACGGTGCGCTGGCTGTACTCCACGAAGCGCGAACTTGACGTAGAAAAGTAATCGGGGACCACTGTGATCCGTAACCTGCTCCTATCTTTATGTACCCTGGCTCTCACCCTTGCGGCCGGGGCCTATGCTGTCGAACCCATCAGGATCGGCACCACCCAGTCCCTGACCGGAAACCTTCAGGAGTTCGGCACCAACCAGTTGCGCGGCCTGCAGATGTGGGTAGGCGACGTGAATGCCCGCGGCGAACTGCTGGGGCGTCCGGTGGAACTCGTTCATTACGACGACGGTTCCGACCCCGCCCGCAGTGCCCAGCTCTACAAGAAGCTGATCCAGGAAGACCAGGTGGACCTGCTGGTCGGTCCCTATTCCTCAAATATCACCATGGCCGCGAGCCAGGTGGCGGAACAGTTCGACATTCCCATGTTGACCCTCGGCGCCTCGGCTGACGCGATCTGGTCCCGTGGCTACGAGAACATTGTGGGTCTCGATACGCCATCCACGCGCTATATGGACATCGCACTGGAGACGGCGGCCGCCAGGGGCGCGAAAACCCTGGCGCTGGTATACGGCGATACCGACTTTACCCGAGACGTTGTTCCGGGTGTGCGCAGCAAGGCCCAGGAGCTGGGTATCCAGCTGGTGATGGACGAGTCAGCCACCAGCATCGGCGATATTGCCGCCATGGTTAAACGGCTGCGCTCAGCCAATGCCGAT
>JAZBNW010000022.1:0-5025 GCA_036350855.1 Halieaceae bacterium | reverse complement strand
GGTCGGGGTATAAATCGAGCCGGTTACCGCACAGGTAATAATCACCTTTCGTTTCATTGTTCTGATCCTGTGGCCATACCCATTCCAGGCCTGTTTTTGAGTTTGCAGAAAAACGACGCCATGATAACATTCTGTGAAATTATATTTAGAAACTCAACTATAGTATTCATGAATGTAATCATGCTGCGAAATGATGATGGATCCAGGCCACAAAATAGCTGAAAGCGCTGCCCGGCACCCCGCACAGATTGCCTGGGACCTCGATTGGAACCTGTTGCGAACCTTCATGGTCATTGCCCGGTTCAAGA
Organism: Halieaceae bacterium; assembly: GCA_036350855.1. Taxonomy (GTDB): domain Bacteria; phylum Pseudomonadota; class Gammaproteobacteria; order Pseudomonadales; family Halieaceae; genus JARRPM01. The sequence continues at coordinate 4,717 of JAZBNW010000022.1, read as the reverse complement.
GCATTACCGGGGCAGCAAATTATTTGAACCTGAAGCAACCCACCGTCAGCAATGCCCTGAGACGGCTGGAAACACAACTGGGCTTTCAACTCGCTGAACGGGGGCCTCGCAATTTCACGGTGACCCACCACGGCGAAGCCCTGTACCGGCAATGCGAGGAGATTTTCGGCTCTATCGGGCGCTTGCCCAACATCGTCCAGGACAGCCACGACAACGTCGAGGGTCATATCAGGATCGTCATGGCAAGCCATGTCATAACCCCGATGCTCGATGCGACACTGCTGGAATTTCATCAAAAAAACCCGCGGGCTACTTTTTCAATTTCGATAAAAGACAGTCAGGAGGTGATTGAAACCATCCGGGCAAAACAGGCCACGCTCGGTGTCTGCCTGATCAGGGAGCCGGTGCCGGATTTGGCCGTTGACCTGTTTTACCGCGAGCACTTCGGGTTTTTCTGCGGACGACCGCACCCGCTTTTCGGCAAAAAAATCTGCAAACTGGATGAGCTCAAGGGGCAGCAGATTGTGAGCTTTTACACGGATAAGCTCGGCGATGTATTGCATCAGGTAGCGGTACTAAGGGGCCAGTCACAGTTGAGCGACACGATCACGGGCCTGTCCAACAACCTGGAAGAAGTGCGGCGTATGATCATGGCCGGGCTCGGCATAGGCCCGCTGCCGGTTCACGTGGTTGAGCGGGATATCGCCAACGGGCAACTCTGGCGACTGGCCGTGGATGAAACACCGGTTGCGGTTGACGTGTTCACCCTGCAAAACCAGGGAGCCATTTTGAATGCGGCCGAAAAGGAGTTTTTGCTCGCGTTACAGCGAACCGTAAACAGTACCGACATACAACAACGCTCCTATGGTCTCACTGACCAGTACCCGGTGGAAACAGGATGATGGAATCACATTTGTTCTACCAGACCCGTGACAGGCGCCCGCTGCTCGACCGGGCCGAGGGCCTGTACATGTGGGACGTCAACGGAAAGAAATACATTGATGGCTCCAGCGGCGCCATGGTGTCCAACATCGGCCACAGCAACCCGGCGGTGTTGCAGGCGATGCAGGCGCAAATGGCAAAGTCCACTTTTGGCTACCGCCTACATTTTGAAAACGAGCCGGCGGAATTGCTTGCCAGAAAAGTGGCTGAACTGAGCCCCCCCGGGCACAACAAGGTCTTTTTTGTCTCCGGGGGCTCCGAGGCTGTGGAAAGTGCGATGAAACTCGCGCGACAGTTTGCCTATTCCCGCGGTGAGGGCGAGCGCTGGAAAATTATCTCCCGTTCGCCTTCCTATCATGGAGCCACACTGGGTGCCCTTTCGCTGACATCCTATACGCCACTCAACGCGCCGTTCCTGCCCATGCACGTTGCCATGCCCAAGGTTCCCGCTCCGCGCTGTTATCTGGATCACGACGAGCTGAGTGATGATGAGCGCGGATTCCGCTACGCGCAGATGCTCAGGGACAAAATAGTGGCTGAAGGACCGGAGACGGTGCTGGCATTTATCATGGAGCCGGTAGGTGGCGCCTCCACGGGAGCCTTGGTAGCACCCGATAGCTACTATGGTCACATTCGCGACATCTGTGACGAGTTTGGTGTGTTGCTCATATATGATGAAGTGATGACCGGCGTTGGCCGCACCGGAAAGTTTCTGGCGGCGGAACACTGGCATATCAACCCCGATATCATTGTCACCGCAAAAGGCTTTGGCGCCGGTTATATTCCCCTGGGCGCCCTGACGGCAAGACAATCGATAGTTGACACCATACTGGACAGCGGCGGCTTTCAGCACGGCTATACCTATGCCGGCAACCCCATCGCGTGCGCTGCGGGCTTGGCGGTTATCGATGAAATATTCAGACAGAAGATGATGTCGAATACCGTTGACCGGGGCGTGCAGCTCCTGGCTGGTTTATCGCAACTGAAAGGCAAATATGCGTTTATTGGCGATGTCAGGGGCAAGGGCCTGCTAACCGCGTTTGAACTGGTGAGCGACAGCGCAACCATGGCTCCGCTGCCAGCTGCCCTGAATGTCTTTTCGGTGCTGGTCGAGTTGGCTTACGAACGCGGCTTGATCATTTACTCGAGGCGCTCCAGTGGTGGGCTTGAGGGTGACCACTTCCTGGTCTGTCCGCCAATGATAACCAGCACGCAACAGATAACTGACATTCTGGCTATCCTGGATGACAGTCTGGCCAGCCTGGCAAAGATGCTGAATCTGCCGACGGCCAGGCCCTGAGGATTACTATATGAAATGTGTGCTTTCCGCCAGTCAGGCCAGACATTATCCCGAAAGCTTTCTCGTCAATGGCGAGCGACAACCCAACCCGGAGTCGCCCGACCGGGTCGACCGATTATTGCGGGGGGCACTTGCGGCGGGCCTCGAACAAACCGAGCCCCGCGATTATGGCCTGGCTGCCATTGCCCGGGTGCATACTCCGGAGTATCTGGCTTTTCTCAGGAATGCCTACACGCGCTGGAGTCGTATTGCCGGTGCCGCCAGCGAGGTTACTCCCAACATTCATCCCACCAACCGGGATTGTGTCTACCCGGCATCGGTAGTGGCCCAGGCGGGCTACCATATGGCGGACGCCTCGGCACCCATCGGCGCCGATACCTGGGGCAGCGCGCTCGCCAGTGCCTGGTCGGCCATCCATGCCAGTGAGATCGTAATGGCGGGTGAGCCCGTGGCCTATGCGCTTTCACGACCGCCCGGCCATCATGCCGGTGCCGATATCGCCGGCGGGTTCTGCTATTTGAACAATACCGCCATTGCCGCAGAGCAACTGCGCACCCGATATCGATCAGTCGCCATTCTCGACATAGACCTGCACCACGGCAATGGCACCCAGTCCATTTTCTACCATCGTGCCGACGTACTGACCGTGTCACTGCACGCCGACCCTGTGCGCTTCTACCCGTTTTTCTGGGGCCACGCCGCAGAGCGGGGCGTGGGTGCGGGGCTGGGATACAATTTGAACCTGCCGCTGCCCCGGGGCACCGGCGATGAACCCTATCTGCAAGCACTGGAGGAGGCTTTTGCAAGGATTGAGGCGTTTTCTCCCGATGCGCTGGTGATAGCGCTCGGATTGGACGGGTTTGAAGGTGACCCGATTGCCGGGCTCAGCATCAGCAGCCGCGGCTACGGCACAATCGGCCAGACCATCGCCGGAAGGCTTCGCTTGCCCACCGTGATAATCCAGGAAGGTGGTTACCCCTGTGAGGAGCTGGCGGACAATCTGACTAAATTCCTCACGGGCATGCAAGCGGGGGCGGTGTAGTGAAAAGCGCCATCGTGGTGTCAACGCCTGATGTTGACGCCATTCCCCTGTGGATGGCGATCCTGCCGCTGTTTGTACTGGTCCTGTTGCTGGCGGGCTCAGTCGGTCTATTCGGCAGTGATGCCACTTCCGGGCCCAGTCAGATTGGCTTGATGATCGCAGCGGCAGTCGCTTGTAGTCTCGGCATGCTTCGTGGACAGTCATGGGCAGAGATTGAGCAGGCGCTGGTAGACGGCATCATGCTCGCCATGAAGGCCTGTCTCATCCTGTTGATGATCGGCGCCCTCATCGGCAGCTGGATGCTTGCCGGTACAGCCCCCGCGATCATCCACCTCGGACTCGGGGTACTGGACCCCGCCTGGTTTTACCCCGCCGCGATGATTTTGTGCGCGCTGGTTTCGGTTGCGATCGGAAGCTCGTGGACGACCGCGGCGACGGTGGGTCTGGCGCTGATAGGAATTGCGCATATCCTGGGAATATCGCCCGCAATTACCGCCGGCGCCGTGATCTCGGGCGCCTATTTCGGCGACAAGATGTCGCCGCTGTCCGACAGCACCAACCTCGCCCCGGCCATGGTTTCCGTCGATCTGTTTGTGCACATCAAACATATGTTCTGGACTACCGCACCCTCCTTTGCCATAGCCCTCGCCCTGTTTACCTGGTTGGGATGGGGCGCTGAGCAAACTGCGGGTGGCGATAGTGCCATTGTCACCGCACGCCTGGTATTGGAACAAAACTACGCCCTTGGTTGGCCGGTATTCTGTCCCCTGGTGCTGTTGCTGGGCTTGTCATTGACGAGGGTTCCTGCCCTGCCCACCATTTTTCTTGGCGCGGCGGCCGCTTGTGTGGTCGCTGCATTTTACCAGAGCGAAAGTACCCGCCTGTTCGGAGATAGCGCCGGCACACTGTCCAGCCATGCTGCGGTAATCAAAGCCCTGTGGATATCGGTCAGTACCGGCTACACGGCCAGCACGGGCGATACCTCGCTGGACTTATTGCTGTCGCGCGGTGGTATGGGCAGTATGCTTACCACCATCTGGCTGATCATTTCAGCCATGTGTTTTGGTGGGGTAATGGAACATACGGGTTTTCTGCGCCGAATCGTTATTGTGGCATTGAAAGGCGTGCGCGGGACGGGCTCGCTGATTTTCACTACGGTTATGACCTGTATTGGAATGAATATTATCGCTGCCGACCAATACATCTCTATTGTGCTGCCGGGACGAATGTACCAGATGGAGTTCAGTCGCCGGGGCCTGGCACCGGAAAATCTGTCCCGGACATTGGAGGATGCCGGCACCATGACCTCGGCACTGGTGCCCTGGAATACCTGCGGTGCCTTCATGGCGGTAACCCTGGGAGTGGCAACCCTCGATTACCTGCCCTACGCTTTTCTGAACCTGTTGAATCCGGTGATTGCGATTATCTACGGC
>JAZBNW010000021.1:0-2708 GCA_036350855.1 Halieaceae bacterium | reverse complement strand
TTTGCTAGTGTCGCAGCACCTGAGACCTGCGACGACGCTGTGTTATCTGAATAACTGATTCTTTGTCCCGGCAGTGTCTGCTGCGCGGTTTATTAAATTGTCGACGCCCTTGTTCAGGCCAGTGTTCAGCGCAGCTCAAAAGTCATGAATGACTGTCAGGGAGCATTGTTGCGCTCCCGCTAAACACCGTGTCGACATCCGTTAGTCGGTGTGTGATCGGACTGGCGGAACCGTGCTTCTCTTCGGCAGGTCCAAACTGTCGCCAGGGGGTTGCGTCGTCACCAGCGCCGGTCTCTGTTCGCGGCGGGTGCAATCACACGGCCGGACTATATCAGCAAACGGAAGAAAATTAAATGATTTCGGCTACTTATGCCTGACACAGAATCCGCTATCCAGCCCGCCGGCGTGCACCATCTCAGCGTCGGTGAGGACTCGGTGGGCCAGCGCCTGGACAATTTCCTGATCCGGGAACTGCGGGGCGTGCCGAAAACGCGCCTGTACCGGGCGTTGCGCAAGGGCGAGATCAGGGTCAACAAGGGGCGGGTCAAGGCGGATTACCGGCTGTCGGAAGGCGATGTGGTCCGCATACCGCCCCTGCGGCGCCCCTCGCCGACGGAGCCGGCACCGGTGCCGCGCTACTGGGCCGAGCAGATTCAGCAGCGAATCATCTATGAGGACGACAACCTCCTCGTGATCAATAAACCGTCCGGCATCGCGGTCCACGGGGGCAGCGGGCTCAGTTTTGGCCTCATAGAGAGCCTGCGCCAGATGCGTCCTGCTGATCGCTACCTGGAACTGGTGCACCGGCTCGACCGGGATACCTCGGGCCTGATCATGGTGGCGCGACGCCCCGCAATGCTGCGTGAACTGCACCGGCAACTGCGCGAGGACAGGGTGGACAAGCGTTACCTGGCACTGGTTGCCGGCAGTTGGCCCCGCAGCCTGCGGGTGGTGGAGGCGCCGCTGGAAAAGAATGTCCTGCAATCGGGAGAACGCATGGTGCGGGTCGCCAGGGATGGCAAGCGTTCGGTCACGGAATTCGCCGTCGTGGAGCGTTTTGACCGGGCTACCCTGGTGGAGGCAAAGCCTGTTACCGGGCGTACTCACCAGATCAGGGTGCATGCCCGCCATGCCGGCTTTCCCCTGCTGGGTGACGACAAGTACAGTGACGAGAATACCGCCGCCCTGTGTCGGGACCTCGGTTTGCAGCGCCTGTTCCTGCACGCGCGGTCATTGCGCCTGACGCTGCCGGAGCAGGGCCTGCTCGAGCTGTCGGCGCCTCTGGATATCGAATTAGAAAATATATTAGATAAATTGCGTAACTAGCTGTATATGATAGCAATATTTGATTGGGATGGAACGCTTTGCGACTCGGTAGAGCATATCGTGAGCGCCATGCGCGACGCGGCAGTCGAGGTGGCGCTGGAGCCTCCGGCCGCCGCGGCTGTGCGCAATATTGTCGGGCTGGGCCTGCCCCAGGCGCTGGCACGGCTGTTCCCCGCCCTGGACAATGGTCACCGGGCCGCGCTTGCCACGGCCTATTCCCTGCACTTCAGTTCACCGGATCGGGGACCGGCCCGTCTTTTTGAAGGCGCGATGGATACCCTGCAGGGCCTGCGCTCCCGGGGTATCGAGCTGGCCGTGGCCACCGGAAAGAGCCGCAAGGGCCTCAACCGGGTGCTGGCGGAACTGGAACTCGCCAGTTTTTTTGAGGCCACGCGGTGCGCGGACGAGACCCGCTCCAAGCCGCACCCGCTGATGTTGCACGAAATCATGAGCGACCGGGGCAAATCCGCCGATGAAGTCGTGGTGATCGGGGACAGTGAATACGACCTGGCGATGGCCAGGGAGGCGGGTGTGCGCTCCGTGGGAGTCAGTTTCGGGGTTCACGACAAGGAGCGGCTCTCCGCCTTCGAGCCCCAGGCCATTATCGATGAACTGCCCCAACTGCTGGACCTGCCGTTATGGCCCGTCAGCCCGGGGGCTGGAGAGCACCGGTAGACCCGCCGCGGCCAGCATTCCCGTGAGGGTGATCAGTGGCAGCCCTTCCAGGCTTGTCGGGTCATCACCCGCCATGCGTGCAAACAGGGCGATACCCAGGCCCTCCCATTTAAAGCTGCCGGCGCAGTCGTAGGGTTGCTCCATTTGCAGGTAGTTTCTGATACTTTTGTCGCTAAGTTCGCGAAAATAGACGCTATAGGGTTCCACGTGGAACCGTTCGAAGCCGCTGGCGGTGCAGTGCAGGGCGAGACCCGTGTGGAAGCGGACCTCCCGTCCGGCACTCGAGCGCAGCTGGGCGAAGGCGGCATCGTACCCGCCGGGTTTGCCCATGACCGTGTTTCCGAGTGCGGCCACCTGGTCGCTGCCGATGACCAGGGCATCGGGGTGGCTGGAGGCGACGGATCGCGCTTTCGCCAGCGCCAGTCGCGCGGCCATCGCAGCGGGCGGCTCATTCGGCAGGCGTGTTTCGTCCACATCCGGAGCGAGGCAGCGGAAGGGGATTTGCAGGCGTGCCAGCAAGCGCTGTCGATAGGGTGAGCTCGAGGCGAGAATGACATCCATATCCGGGCTTCCTGTTGTTGTGGGTAATTGCGTGAACTGTTTGTATTTTAAAGATATTTTTGACAAAGGGGGAAACCGCCCCTATGATGCGCGCCTATGTTGAGTGAGCCCCTCCCGAGCACGCTGGATGTCCGCAAGGCAGCCGG
>JAZBNW010000020.1:0-4661 GCA_036350855.1 Halieaceae bacterium | reverse complement strand
CTCGGCGCCCGAAACCGGTCCATTGCAGCAGTCGCTGGGACAACCAGCTCGGCAGCACAGCCAGCCCCCACATGCTCAAATTCAAGGGAAACGGAAAGCTGATGCGTGCCTGGTCGCGCTGCAGCCCGCGCGCGATGCGGCGTGCGGCCTGAACCGGCGTCAGCATGAAGGGGCGGGGGCCGGGGAACCGGTCGCTCATGCCTGTGGCGACAAAGCCGGGCAGGACGACATTGACAGAAATCCCTTCGCACGCCAGCCAGCCACGCAGGGATTCACCATAGGCCTTGAGGCCCGCCTTGGCGGCGCAATACGAAGGTGTCAAGGGCAGGCCGTACCAGGCGGAAAGCGAACTGATCAGCGCTATCTGCCCCCTGCCCCTCTTCCTCATGGCTGGCAACACAGCTGAAACCGTGGCCATGGCGGAGTAGAGGTTGATGTCCACTGTCTCTGCTATAGCCTGCCAGGACTCGCCTTCGGCTTGCCTGCCGATATGGCTGGTCACTCCGGCATTGACCAGGACGAGGTCGAGGGGCGGCAGTGCAGCCAGCGTCGCTTGCCATGCCTCGGTTGCGCCGTGTCCCGAGAGGTCGAATACCAGAGTTTCAACCGCGGCACCCAGCGAGGCACATTCCCGGGCCAGTGAATTGAGCCTTGCCTCGTCACGGCTATGAAGTACCAGCGTGCGACCGACGCCTGCATACTGCCGGGCAAGTGCCTGACCGATTCCGCCTGTGGCACCGGTGATCAGGATGCGTTGCAACTCACTACGGGTCTTCATTGCGCACAAGCTGCCGGCAGACTCTCCGGGCGGTCATTGAGTCTGACCAGCCCTTGGTCAACAGCGCGGGCCGTATTGACCATGTCGTTGTGCAGCCGCTCCACCGCCGCGGCAACTGCGGCATCAAGTCCAGGCTGGTTGTAGTAGACGCCCCGGACCTGGATGCTGGCTGCCATCAGTTTCACGAAGGCATCGCGCAACGGTTTGTCAGGCGGAGTCCTCTCTGACCAGAAGGCATCGAGGCCACCTTGAAATGTCAAACCAGGCACATCGAAGATGGCCTGACCCAGGGTCTGCACCGGACAATCCAGCTGCAGCGCGCGCAATCCCGAAGTGCTGTTGATCGTGACCATGCCAAGGGCTGTCTCACAGAGCCGATCAAGGTTGCCGCCATCCAGGTAGTGCACCCGATCGGCAACGCCCTGATGCGAGGATATCCGTCGGATCAGTTTTTTCCAGTCACGCAGCCCGGTATCCAGCGGGTGAACCTTGATGATCAGATGGCTGTCTCCGGGTGCGTTCCTGGAAAAGGAAGTCACGATCTCGCTGATCGAGTCGCCCTGGTCCGGGTAGCCGGAATAGGCTCTCAGCTGGAAATCATAGGCAAGCTGCAGCGGATAGACGAAATACCGGGAATGTTTCTCGATCAGTGTCGCGATCGTGCGCTCCGTACTTTTCCTGAACAATTTTCCCTTCAGCAAGCGCCATCCCGTTCCCAGGTAGATCAGCGGAAGAGGCTGCATCTTGTGCGTGCGATAGTGCGGGAAGAGCCAGAAGAAGAACACATTCGCCATGTGATAGACCACATCCCAGGTCGCCATGCGAAGAAAGCTGTCCTGGAATTTCCTGCTCAGGTCGACCGCTGGAAGACGCTCTGCGAGTAAGCGGATGATTGCGGGGTCGCGGGGGAAACAGGAGCACCCGGACATGCCGTCACGCTCGAGGGTGATCCAGTCAGGCCGCAGGTATCCAAAGTCGGTGACCGTCACGTGTATGCCGCGGGCCTTGGCCGCCTGGATGGCTTGCTTGTGATAGTCGCGCTGTTCACCCAGCAGGACCAGATCGGTAATTCGATGGTCGTCCAGGAAAGAATCGATGAAGGCTGGCCAGTCTTCCAGTCTGCCACGGTAATTCGTGGCGCCAGGCCTGCGCCAGAACAACTGATCCCCGATGCTCAGATTGATGCAGTGGACAGCATGACCCAATGACGCCAGGCCGTTTCCGATCAGGGTAAAAAAGGGCGATATGGGGCCCTGCAGAAACAGAAAGGCGCCGGTTTCTCCGGCTTTTCTCGGCAAATAATGGCTGATCCGGCGATTCATTGGCTAGGGCAAATTGTGTTGGGCATTATTGAATGGCAGTCCTGTTTACTTGGCCCGTTCGCCTTGAGCTTGTCGAAGGGCTAACCACGAACGGAATAGATCAGCATTACCTCAGGGCACTTGATTATTCCATGTTTGTTTTTGCTATTAAGGGTGGAATCCAGAAGCTTGGGAAACGCTGATTAATCGGTCCGTTCGCCCTGAGCCTGTCGAAGGGCATTTTAGACAGCTGATTTTATTGGATCTATTCCGCTCAGGGGAGCGTTCGACAAGCCTGTCCTGAGTGAGTCGAAGGGCTCACCACAAACGGAATGAATCAGCGCCTCCCTTGCTTTTCATTTGCGGCGCAACAGTTCACGCAACAGGCCAGTGAGGAATGCCCTCGCCATGGCGATCGGCCGGGCCATTGGCCTCGGCTTGAGGCGGGTATTCCTGGCGGATGCCAGGTCCTGGCCAAGCAGCCTGATGGCATGCTCGGGTGTGGTGAATTCACGGGTGGCCACATTCAGGTAGCGCGGATACAGGATCAGGGCGGCAGCCACGAGTTCGTCGATGCTCAATCGGCGAGGCCTGTTGGAGTGGGCATGATGGTCCACTGTAAGACCCCAGCCGGCATAGAAGGGCAGGCCATAGGTGAAAACCGTCTTTCCCCGAAGCAGAGCCTCGAAACCGGTCAGCGAAGTCATGGTATGGACCTCGTCCGCCACCTCGATGCAGGTCGCAATGCTCGCCTCGTCGATGAACTGGTCGTAGTCGCCGGGAGCGGGTTTTTCGGCATCCGTGGGCCGGTTGCCGCTTACGACATCCGGGTGGGGCTTGTACAGAATGTAGGCGTCGGGTCGCGCCTTGCGTACCTCACGCAGGAGAGCGGCATTGCTGCGTATATCGACGGTTCCGCAGCGGATCGAAGCATCGCCCTCCACCTGCCCGGGGACCAGGACGATGCGTTGCCCCGGTTTTGCCTGATGCTCGAGCGGACGGGTCCGCTCGCCAAGGTTGTACTTGCTGAGTCGCGCGGCTACCAGTTGCTGACGCAGATCCCGCGCACGTTGCAGCTCGTCCAGCGAATACTGCCTTTCGGCCAGAAGCGTTTCCAGGTCGCTCCGGGACTCGGGGTCGAAGTAGATGCCACGGCTATCGACGATCTGGGAGACGGGTATCGCGGGGACGAAGCCCAGACTGACGGAGCGAATGAATCCATCCTCCATGCGCCAGATGGGGTAATCGAACGTTCTGGCCAGATCCCTGAGTTTCTCGTCGTCCCTTTTGCCCCAGACCAGAATTCTCGTGGTGTCCGCAGGTAGCCCCGCCGGTAGAGACGACGGCCGCTGATAGAAACGGATGTCGTTCCCGGGTGAAGCCAGATAGTGGCGCACGTACCAGCGCTTCTTCCACTCGAAGTTGACGCACAGCCAGGTACCCGCATTCCGCCTGAACCAGTGGCGCTGCAGGGCCAGGTGTTCGACCACCCGCTCCAGCTCGCACGGTCTGCCCAGGTCCGGGTCGAGGTAGCGGGCGTACAGCAGGTAGGCGGCGGCAAACACCTGTTCCAGCGAGCGCGTCCGGGTCCGCCTTGGCGTTGCCATGCGGTCGTCGGTAAGACCCCATCCGGCATAGAAAGGCACTCCGAAGCAGGTCACCGGACGCCCCAGCAGCAGCGCCTCGAAGCCCAACTGCGAGGTCACGACGTAGACATGATCGACCTGTTCAAGCAGGTGAATGGGATTGATGTCCTCGGTCAGCAGCCGGGTACGGTGGTCGGTGTCGGCGGGCCCGTAATGGCCACGCTTGCGGCCGCTGCGTACGTCCGGGTGGGTCTTGATGAGGATTTCGGCATCCGGGTGCTCGCGACGCGCGGCCGCCAGCATGCGGGCAAAGGTGGCGGGGCCGGCCAGGCCACCCGCGATGGACTGGTCGCCGGCTGTCTGGTCCACCACCAGTATCCGCCGCCGGTCGCATGGCGGCAGCAGCCGCTCCGGGCTGCTGTTGTACTTTGACAGGCGCGCTGCGACGATCCGCGCCATGCAGCGCCGCGCCCTTTCCAGCAGGGCCGGGTCGTCCAGCGCATCGGGGCCGGCGGGGACGGGATTGCCGCCGGGCAATGCCGGCAGCGCCTGTCCGTTGAGGAGGTGCTCCAGCCGTGAGGGGCGGCTGGCATCGTAGTAGATGCCGATGTCGTCGATCACCAGCGAGTATGGCGGCGCGCCGCCTACCCCCAGACCGACGGAGCGCAGGAAGCCGTCTTCCAGCCTGAGATAGGGCAATCCGTGGCCGGTCGCGAAGCGTCTCGCTCGCCGGGTATTGAGCTTGTTTCCCCAGCCCACCACCACATCACCCGGTGCGACCGACCTGCCTAGAGGCCACGGCGACCCGCGCACCGCGTCGACGTCGAGCAGGCTCGCCAGTCCTGGCAACCGGCGGATACCGCTCGAAAAGGTGATGGCTACACCCATCTCAGAAGCTTGCGGCAAGCGCAATCAGATTGCCGTGCCTCTGGTGTCTGGTGCATCCGGATCCACGTGGTGCCAGCTGGAAAGGCTACCCTTGCGCGCGGCCAGACG
>JAZBNW010000019.1:0-20158 GCA_036350855.1 Halieaceae bacterium | reverse complement strand
GAAGACGATCGAGGACATACCCAGCGTCACGCCGGCCCCCAGGCCCATGCTGTTGGCCATGGCGCCGAACACGATCCCGAAGGGAAATGCCGCCACCACCAGTGGCAGTGTTTCCAGCGCCCCCAGCCAGAGTTGTTTTGCGGGTGTGTGCATCGGCTGTCCCGGCTGCGTCTCGATAAGGCAGGCATTGTAATGCAGGTTTCCCGGCTGTGTACGGTGAATACAACCCTGGCCGGGTCGGTAGTAGAATGGGGGCTATCCCGGACCTGCCGACAGGCTCCCGATCGATGGAAACCATGATTGACGCAAAACTCAGAACCGGCTTCTGGCGCCTGGCCGACCCCAAGATCAGCATCACTTCCGCCGCGTCGATGGCGGTCGGCGCGTCCCTGGCGGCCGGCCACGGGGGGTTTTCCTGGTCCTGGTTGCTGACCCTCGGCCTGGCCATGTTTTGCATGGAGGTCGCCAAGAACGCCTGGGGTGATGTCTTCGACTACGATTCGGGCACCGACCTGGCGGTCAGGCCGGAGGACCGGACAGATTTTTCCGGCGGCAAGCGGGTCCTGGTCGACGGTATTCTCACCCGCGGCCAGACCTGGGCAATCGCCCTGGGCTTTGGTCTGCTGGGCCTGGCGCTGGGGGCGCTCATCGTCTTCTGGCGGGAGCCCTCGGTGTTCTGGCTGGGTGCCCTGGGCCTGGTGCTCGGTTGGTCCTACCACGGCCCGCCCCTGCGCCTGGCCTATCGCGGCCTGGGGGAGCTGGATGTGGTGCTCTGCTACGGCCCCATTATCGCCCTCAGCACCTATGTGGTCATGACCGGTCACTATGCTGCCGGTCCGGTGTGGCTGTCGGTTCCGCTGGGTATCCTTATCGCCGCTTTCCTGTGGGTCAACGAGTTCCCGGATTACCACGCGGACCTGGGGGCCGGAAAGTACACCCTCGTCGCCAGGCTGGGCAAGCGCCGCGCGGCGCGATTCCTCCCGGTGATCTACCTGGTCGCCTTCGCCCTGCTGGCGGCCCTGCCCGTGCTGACCACCCTGCCCTGGACGATACTGCTGGGTTTCCTGTGCCTGCCGCCGGCGTGCATGGCGGTCTACTGGACCCTGCGGGACCCGGAGTATTTCCATCGCCACAAGCCGGTCCAACCCGCTGCGCTACTCACCTTTGTGCTCTATTCGACGGGCGTCACCATCGGCGTGCTGCTGGGTGCCTGAACCGGCCGCTGACGCGTCTCGCCCCTCACCGTCGGCGCGGCTGTTCAAGCGCCTGTTCGATGTCGTGGCGTCGGCGATCGCATTATGCCTGTGTCTGCCCCTGCTGCTGATACTGGCACTGGTGGTTGGGCTTGGCGCAGGCAGGCCAGTGATTCACCGGGAATATCGGGTCGGCCGCCATGGCGTCACGTTCCCCCAGTTCAAGTTTCGCACCCTGCGACCAGGCACTGCCGTGCTGCGCTCCGTGGCCCCCGAGGATGACCCGCGGATCGTTGGCGCCGGCCGCTGCTTGCGACATTGGCGGCTCGATGAACTGCCGCAGCTGTTCAACGTGTTGCGCGGCGACATGAGCCTGGTGGGACCTCGGCCGATGCCCCGCGCCCATGCCGACAGTTTGCCCGGGTGGCAGCGCGACATCATCCTGTCGGTGCGGCCTGGCCTGACCGACACCGCCGCCCTGCATTTTCTCGCCGAGGACCAGGTGCTGGCAGGGACACCGGACCCGGAGGCGCTGTATCTTTCCCGCCTGCTCCCGGCAAAGGCCCGGATGCAGGTCGACTCGCTGCAGCACTGGAGCCCCCTGGAAGATCTTCGGGTGCTGGGCGCAACGGTCTTGTCCGTGTGGTCCCCCCGTGCCCGGGAGCAATCGGTCAGGGCCCTGCACCGCCTCCTTGTGGATGATCCATCCGTACAATAGCCCCTGGCTGAACTCCCGTCTGCGTGAGTGGGGCGCACTAAATTGTGCGGTCTCACAGACTCTGCACTATGCTATGTACCCAGTTCGGTCCCAGACCCTATGTCAGGAGTTACGCTTCATGAGTAATGTGATGTATCGCAGTTCCGCCCAGGTGTTCGTGCACAACCTGAAAAACCTCTCCGCTATTCTCAAGCTGGCTGTCAAGGACGCAAAGGCCAGGGGTATCGATCCCGCGATTCTGCTGAACTCGCGGCTTTCGCCGGATATGTTCGCCCTGGCCAGGCAGGTGCAGATCGTGACCGACAACGCCAAGGGTTGCAGTGCCCGGCTGGCGGGGGTGGAACCACCGGTATTTGTCGATGACGAAACCACCTTCCCCGAACTGGAGGAACGGATCAAGCGCACGCTGGCCTTCATTCGCAGCCTGAAAGCGGACCAGTTCGAGGGCAGTGAGTCCAGGGAGGTCGTCATGACACTGCCTATCGGTACCCTGTCCTTCAGCGGCCTCGACTACCTGAACGGCTGGGCTCTGCCCAATTTTTATTTCCATTACACCACCGCCTACAACATCCTGCGCCACAACGGCGTGCCGCTCGGCAAACTGACTTTCCTCGGCGCGGTACCCGGAATGCAGATGAAAGGCAGGATCGCCCGGATGATGGGTGGCGCAGCAAAGGCGAAGGCAAAGAAAAAGAAGTGAAGCCGGGCTCCAGGGGTGGCGCTGGTGCCTGAGCGCCTCCCCGGACGACATCAAACGGCGTCCCGCGGGAGGCCACACATGCATTGAACGGGACACAGAGCTATGAAGAAAGACAGGGAGATTGGTATCGTCGTCTACGGCGCAACGGGTTATACCGGAAAACTGGTGGCCGAATACCTGAACAGCCATTACGGCGCCGACGGCGATATCCAGTGGGCGATGGCCGGGCGCAGCCTGGAAAAACTCGAGGCGGTGCGCGACGAGCTGGGGGTATCCCGCAAGGTCCCGCTGCTGGTCGTTGATGCCGGTGATCCATCATCCATCGCGGCCATGGCCGGGAAGGCAGCGGTGGTCATTTCCACCGTGGGGCCCTACCAGCTATACGGCTCCGACCTGGTGGCCGCCTGCGCCGCGGCCGGCACCGATTATGTCGATCTCTGCGGCGAGCCGACCTGGATGAAGGAGATGATCGACGCCCACTCCGACGCCGCCAGGGCCAGCGGGGCCCGCATCGTGTTTTCCTGTGGCTTCGACTCGATTCCGTTCGACCTGGGGGTCTGGTTACTCCAGCAACAGGCAAAGGAAGTCTTCGGTTCGCCGCTGTCGCGGGTCCGCGGACGGGTGCGCGGTATGAAAGGGGTCTGGTCCGGCGGAACCCTGGCCAGTTTCAGGTCAACCATGGCGGCCGCCGCCAAGGACCCCTCGCTGGTCGCCACCCTGATGAATCCCTTTGCCCTGACCCCGGGTTTCACCGGCCCGGAGCAGCCCAATGGTTTGCAGCCGATGTACGACGAGGTCCTGCAGAGCTGGGTCGCTCCCTTCGTGATGGCGACCATCAATACCAAGAACATCCACCGCTCCAACCTGCTGCTTGAGCACAGCTACGGCACCGACTTCGCCTACGATGAAATGTTCGTCACCGGGCCGGGTGACGAGGGGGAGGCGATGGCAAAGGCGATCGCCAGTGACAAATCGATGGCGACGGACCCCACCCCGCCGGGGGAAGGGCCCACCAGGGAGCAGCGGGAGACGGGCTTTTACGACCTGCTGTTCCTGGGTGAGGGTCCCGGCGGCAAGACCCTGCGGGTGGTCGTCACGGGTGACATGGATCCGGGTTACGGGTCCACCTCGAAGATGATTGCCGAAAGCGCAATCTGCCTGCTGAAGAATCCGGATGTGGCATCCGGGGGAATCTGGACGCCTGCGGCCGCCATGGGCTCCCTGCTGATCGACCGGCTGAAGCGCAATGCCGGACTGACCTTCGAGGTGGAGCAGGCCTGAGGCAGTAAGGCTTACTCCAGCGCCGCGAGCAGGGCCGGGTAATCCGCAAAGCCCGGTTCGCTGGTGATCCAGCCAACCCCAAGCCGGCTGCCGCCGACACAATGGCGACGGCGCATCCCCCCGTGTGGGTTGCACTGGAAATTCGATAAAACATACCAGGGCAGTCTATCTCCAGCGGCGCCGTGCCGATCGGCGGTCCCGCGGATGTAATTCGCTGCCGCCGGGGTTATCTTCTCTGGCGGGCCTGAAAACCAACAGAGGCAGTTGAGATGTACGACCTGGTAATCCGCAATGCAACGATAATCGATGGTACCGGCAGACCGGCCTTCAAGGGCAGCCTGGCGGTAAAGCGGGGCAGGATCGCCGCCGTGGGCGATGTCCAGGCAGCGGGACAAAAGGAAATAGACGCCGCGGGCAAGCTTCTCACCCCGGGCTGGGTGGATGTGCACTCCCACATGGATGGGCAGGCTACCTGGGACCCACTGTGCAGCCCGGCGGCCAACCACGGCATCACCACCCTGGTGATGGGCAACTGCGGTATCGGATTCGCCCCCTGTGAGCCCAGTGACGAGGCCCATGATCGCCTGATCGCCGTGGTCGAGGATGTGGAGGATATTCCGGGCGCGGCCCTGCACGAGGGTGTGCGGTGGGACTGGGAAACTTTCCCCGAGTACCTGGACGCCGTGGAAAAGTTTCCCCGGGCCATCGACGTGGGTGCCCAGGTACCCCACTGTGCGGTGCGCACCTATGTGATGGGGGAGCGCGGCAGCAACAACGAACCGGCCAGCGCCGAGGACGTGGCGCGCATGGCCGCCATCGTCAAGGAGGGCCTGGAGGTGGGTGCCCTGGGTTTCACCACCTCCCGCACCGAGCTGCACACCACCCGCACGGGGGGCGCCATGCCCGGCACCTACGCGGACGAGGCGGAGCTGCTGGGTATCGGCCGGGTCATCGGCGAGCTGGGCGGCAAGGGTATTTACGGCCTGGTGTCGGATTTCAAGGACTGGGAAAAGGAGATGGACTGGATGAAGCGCCTGTCCGTGGAGAACCGGTGCCAGATCAATTTCGTGCTGTTTTTCCGCGAGGAGGGGGACTGGGACCGGGTGCTGAAGCAGCTGGAGTATGTGCGCCAGGCCAACGCCGAGGGTGCCCGGCTGGTGCCCCACGTGGGCGCCCGCCCGGTCAATATCCTGCTGAGCTGGGACGGCACGGTCAATCCCTTCAGCTTTCATACCCACTACGCGCCGCTTTCCATCATGTCCCACGAGGAGCGCCTGGCCCAGCTGCGCACGCCCGAGGTGCGGGCCGCCATCCTGGCGGAGCCGCTGCCGCTGATGGGGGACGCCTTCATGGACACCATCATCGGCGGCTATGACAAGCTGTATGAACTGGGTGACCCACCCAACTATGAACCCGCCCCCCAGGACAGCATTGCCGCCAGGGCGGCCGCCGCCGGCGTGCCCCCGCAGCAGTACTGTTACGACCTGATGATGAAAAACGACGGCAGGAACGTGGTGTACTTTCCCTGCTTCGGCTACGGCGCCAATGACCTGAGCCGCCAGGTGGCGCTGCTGGAGGACGAGTCCACCGTGCTGTCCCTGGCGGATACCGGCGCGCACTGCGGGGTACTGTGTGACGCCAGCGTCCCCACCCAGATGCTCAGCTACTATGCGCGCGATCGCCAGCGCGGCCATCGCCTGCCGCTGGAGCAGGTGGTGAAAATGCAGACCCGCGACACCGCCCGTTGTGTCGGACTGGAAGACCGGGGCACCCTCGAGCCGGGGATGAAGGCCGACCTGAATATCATCGATTTCGACCAGCTGCAGCTGGAGCCGCCGGGCATCATATTCGATTTGCCGGCGGGTGGGCGGCGCATGTTTCAGGGCGCCAGGGGCTACCTGGCCACCATTGTTGCGGGGGAGGTGATTATGGAAAATGGCAGGTATACCGGTGCTGTGCCGGGCAAGTTGATAAGGGGCAGCCAGGGCGCCCCGGAGGTGGCCCATGTCTGATCGCCTGATCGTTGTCTCCACTGACTGCCATGCCGGCCTGCCCATCGCCGACTACAAGCCCTACGTGGAGACCCGCTACCACGAGATGATGGATATGGCGGTCCCCATCCAGCTCGAGATGATGGAAAAGGCGTCGAAGAGTTTCCTTATCCAGGAAATCAATGAGGCCTGGCGCGCCCCGATCCGGCAACAGCTGACCGGGGCCTGGGACTACGAGGAGCGGGTCAGGATGCTGGCGGGCGACGGTATTGCCGCCGAGGTGATGTTCCCGGACGGCATCACCGAAAACAACACGCCGCCGTTTGGCGCCGGGCTGGGCCTGTCGCCCCGGGATGCCGTGCCCGAGCTGCAGTGGGCGGGGGCGATGGCGCACAACCGCTGGCTCGCGGAATTTTGCGCCAGGGACCCGGCTCGGCACATCGGCGTGGCCTCCATCCCCCTGCTGTGGGACGTGAACCAGGCGGTGGAGGCGGTGCGCTGGTGTGTGGACAACGGCCTGCGGGCGGTGATGATACCCACCCTGTGGGGCGACCAGCCGGCCTACCACCACACCCGATACAACCCCTTCTGGGAGGTGTGCGAGGACCTCGGAGTGATCGTTCACTTTCACTCCGGCCCCGCTCCGCACCCGGAATACTTCGGCAAGGACTGGCCCGTGGAAGACAGCAGCGAGCAGCTGCCGGGCGCCATGGGCGTCTATGTGTCCGAGGTCATGTGGTGGCTCTACCGCCCGCTGACTTTCATGATCTGGGGCGGCGTATTCGAGCGCTTCGAGCGGCTCAAGGTGGTGATCGTCGAGGGCGGCACCATGTTCATGCTGCCGCCCTGGTTGCGCCTGCTGGATCACAACTACCGGGACGTGCAGTTTTCCGCCAAGCTGGGGGATTTTCGCGCCCACCTGTCCATGGCGCCCAGCGATTACTACCGCCGCAACGTGGCGATCGGCGCCTCCTGCGTGCCGCGCTCGGACCTGGACCTGCGCGAGGCCATAGGCACCGGCCAGATCATGTGGGGCAGTGACTACCCCCATCCCGAGGGCACCTGGCCCAATACCGGCGAGTATTTCAAAACCACCTTCTCCCATTTTCCGGAAGCCGACGGCCGCAGGATCCTGGGTGACAACGCGGTGGAATTTTACGGGCTCGACCGGGAGAAATTGCAGGCGATCGCCGATCGGATAGGTCCCGATGCCAGCATGTTCGAATAGGCGGTACATTGTCAGTGCCCTGTGATACCGCCGGCTGCGCTGCAGGCGCGGTCCGGTTGATGTCCCCGGGGCCCGGGCCCGACGGGGGGCAGTAGCGCTTGCGCCAGTGGTTACCGGCGCTGAGTGCCATGGCCTGCCTCGGCTTCGGGGTGGGCCTGCTGGGCGTTTACGGCTTCTTTGTCGAGCCCCTCTCGCGGGAATTCGGGGTGGGGGCCGCCACCATCAACATCGGCCCGGTGGCCCTGCTCCTGGTGCCTGCCTTTGCCGCGCCGGTGGTGGGGAGGCTGGCGGACCGGACGTCAATCCGTCGCATTCTGCTGGCGGGTATTTGCTGTTCCATGTTCTCCCTCGCCTTTATCAGCGCTGCACCCACGCTGCTGCTGGCGGCGCTCGGCTTCCTGGTGTTTGCCCTGGGGCTGACCCTGTACGGCCCGGTGGTGGTCAACGGTCTGCTGGTAAAAACCTATCCGGGGCGGGAGGCCCGCGCGCTGGCAGTGGCGGCCATGGGAATCAGTGTCGCCAGTATGTTATTGCCGCCGCTGGTCGGGGCGTTGATGGCGCAGCTGGGCTGGCGCGACACCCTGCTGTACCTGGCCGTGGGCCTGCTGCTGGTCCTGTGGCTGCTGGTGATGGCGGGGATTCCAGCCACCACCGGGGTTAGCCAGGATCCCGTCGGCGCGAAACTCGAAGCCTCGATTTACCGGCGCCCCGCTTTCTGGCTGATCGGCCTTTGCGTGGCGATCGCGCTCAACGTATCCCTTGTGCTCGGCATCTGTTATCCCCCGCATTTCGTGCAGACGGGCTATTCCCTGGCCCAGGCCGGGCTGTTTCTGTCGGCTGGTGGCCTCGGCGGCATGATCGGCAAGCTCGTTGTCGCCTGGCTGGGTGATGCGGGCCGCGCCTATGCCCGCTGGGTGGCCGCCGGCCTGCTGTTGCTTGAATGCGCCGGGCTGTGCCTGTTGCTCGTCGCGCAGGATTCCACCGCGGTGTACCTGGCGGTGATGCTGACAGGCTTCGCCACAGGGGCTTTCATACCCATGCATCCCTACCTCAACAGCCGTTACTTCGACGCGGCAATCATCGGCCAGGTGAACGGCGCCCAGGCCCCGCTGTTTCTCCCCTTTGGCCTGGTGGGCGCGCCGCTGGCGGGCTACGCTTTCGACCGCCTGGGGAATTACGAGCTGGTGCTGCAGAGTATGGTGGGCGCCCTGTTGCTCGCTGCCGCACTGGCGCTTGCCCTGCCGCCCTCGCGGCGGGGGCCGGTGGGTGACCCTGCCGGGTCGAACCCGTCTGCCTGAGCTTGCATGACCGCAGGGAACGCTTTGGGTATCATGCCAGTCCCGACAAGGCAGGTCATTCCGGAAAACAATGAATAAGTGGATCACGCTGGGTACGGCCCGGATTCCGGACAACGGCGGCACCCTCACCCTGGCCCGGCGGGACAGGGAGTTTTCCATACGGCTGTCCGGCATCCGCGGCGAGCTGATGAACAGCCGGGTGCACGGGTCTGAAGAGGCGCTGGCCGAGCTGGGTTGTGCGGGCCTGGGCGAGGTGCCCGGGGCGAGAGTGCTGGTGGGCGGGCTGGGCATGGGCTTTACCCTGGCGGCAACCCTGGGCACCCTTGCGCCTTCAGCCGTGGTCACCGTGGCGGAACTGATTCCCGAAGTGGTCGACTGGAACCGGGGCCCCCTGGGCGAGTGCGCGGGCCGTCCCCTGCTGGATGAGCGCACCAGGGTCTACAGCGGCGACGTGGCACAGCTGATCAGCGCGACCGAGGGCGGCTTCGAGTCCGTTTTGCTCGATGTCGACAACGGCCCCGAGGGCCTTACCCACGACGACAACCAGTGGCTGTACTCCGCCGCCGGGCTGCGGGCGATTTACCGGGCGCTTTCCAGGGAGGGTATGCTCGCTGTCTGGTCAGCGGGTCCCGACCCGTTGTTTGTGATCCGCCTGAAAAAGGCCGGCTTCCACACCGCGGTGCGCACCGTGCGGGCGCGCCCGGGCAAGGGCAGTCGCCATACGATCTTTCTGGCGAAGAAGGGAGCGGCGCTTCAGGCGGTCTCTGGCCGCTGATACGCAGGTCTTCGCCGGTCTGCGGTATCGAGCCCCTTGTACATGCGACAAACCTTCTGGTCCTGCAGCTTCAGCAGCTGCGGTATCTGGCGGATATTGGCCCGGTCCTTCTCCTTGTCCGCCTCGGTCAGGTCCTCCCAGGGGATGAGGTCCGGGTGCAACATGCGGTCCTCGTCGCGAACCTCACCGTAGCTGTAGCCCGCCAGATACTTGTCAGCCATCCAGCGGCGGTGCTCCAGCTGGGCGAGCAACTCCATCATCAGGTCGTCAGGGGGAAATACGGCTTCCGTCTCGCTGGCGTCAATGGGCAGTGCGACACAGTTGGCGATCCGCAGTTTCACATCCATGTGGGCAGCGGCATGCTGGTTTGCCTTCTTCTTGTGTGGCGGCAGTTCCGACCAGGGAATAATCGACGCATTGCTGCGGCTGCTGCCGCCACTGGCCAGCTGGGTGTTCAGGTAGGCGTTGTGCAGCGTGCGGGCCATGGCATCCAGCGCTTCGTTGACGATGATGTCGATCGAGATCGTTTCGTCCAGGGATTCGAAGTATTCGATCGGTTCGTAGTCCGGCAGGTTGAGCTTGTCCATGCCAATGGGCTGGAAATCATCGTCGATAATTTCCGCCAGGAAGTTCTGCTGGTTGAGGCAGACCACGAAATTCAGCGGGGCCAGGCCGCTGTGCCGGCGCAGGCGGTTGAGCCTGCGGGCGGCGAGGATACTTTCGACATCGTGCTCGAGGGCCACGTAACTCACGTCGAAGTGGGTGCTCGTCTGCATCTCGTACCAGGTTTCCGGGGTGATCGTGAGCGGGTCGGTATAGACGAAGCGAATGTCGACGGTTTTATCCAGGTGGGGATAGCGGTGCCTGAAGCGCTCCACCCGGTTCTTGTTGTCCGACTCGCACAGCACGGTGATCTGGGGCAGCCGGAAGTCGGTATAGTGGGCGGTCAGGGCCGCCTGCAGGATCATTTCCCGCACCAGCGCCTCGAAGCCGATAAACAGAATGTGCATGGGCTCATGGGCCCGGCTGGAGGGGCGGTAGTAGAGGTCCGGGGCACAGATGCCGAAAATATTGCGTGCGATGGTTTCGCGCCGGTTGAACAGGCGGATCGCGAAGCGCGTAGTGTTGACCTCGAAAAAACTGTGGACGCTGAATATCTCGTAGATGTCCGGCGAGTCGACACACAAAAAACAGCGCAGTGACGTATCCGGCGGTTCGCCCCCTACCGCCGGTTCCAGCCGCCGGGATATGTTCTCCAGTTTTTTTAACTCGGTGTTTTTGAGGCGCCGTGTCAGGCGCTCGGCGTTTTTTGCAATGGCGATATTGGCCTTGTCGTCACTGGTACACAGGAACAACTCCTTGGCGTAGATGACCTGCGACTTGAGCAGTACCAGGGGGTCCATTGCATTGCCGCATACCACGATGGCGCCATAATTCTTCAGCTCTGCAGCCAACGCGTTCAAGGGGTCGTTGTCGATAACGACCACGCGTTTGCCTGAATTGAGGCAGTAGTCCCTGGCGATACGAAAGCCGGTTTCACCGATGCCGCAGACCACGACGAAACGCCGCTTGTGAAACAGCAGCGCGTACAAAGCCACCTGCTCTTCGATCACGTTCCACACGGCCTTGGCCGCGGTGTACAGCACCACCATCGGCGCCAGGGCCCGGGCGACCTGCATGTACAGTGGCCAGCCCGCCGTTTCCTCCGGCCCTTCAAAGATGAACAGCCGCAGACTGGCGTAGATCACGTCCCACCAGGTGCTGGGACCGCCGTCGCTGGCAAAGCTCATGGTCTGCGCGTAGCCGATGCAGCCCAGCAGGAAGGCCAGCGCTGCCAGCAGGCCTACCAGGGTCCACTCATGCCGGGCGATTATACTTGCCTGTTCCGTGTCGGGCGTCTGCTCGCGTATCCGGTCGCCCGGATCTGTTTGGGGTGGGATCATCTCGCCAGCTGTTGTCCGGGTTAGCTTTTTGCCACTTTAGCGGGAATGGGGCAACTGCGAAAGCAGGTTCTGAACAGCGCTGCTTCCCCGCTAGCTGTGGAGCCTTCGGCCTCAGCCGGGATGGATCAGTCGCCTCAGTTTGGTGCAGGGGTGAACATGTTTGGTGCGGCGCCCTTGATCGAGGGGGCGATTCAGGACCGCCGGCTCCCTGCCTGCACGGGTTTTTAACGGGAATCAGGCTCCGGATTCTGGCCTGAATATTGCTGTATCAGCCTGTTATGTCCTTTAACAGGCAGCCAATTTGTGAAATCCCCTATCGACCCCGCGGCCATGCAGGCCTCCCTGTTGCAGCAAATGGGCTGGCGCACCCGCCCCGGCATACTCGGCCACCATGCGGCCAGCCCCCAGTCGATTCACGCCCTGCTGGGTTATTTCCTCAACGACCGGGATTCGCCCACGCCATTTCCCGGCCGGGACTTCCTGGCAGACGGCGGACTGTTCGAATGGGGGGTGGCGCCGCCACTGGAAAAAGTGATCAGCTCCCGGCTCGAGCTCGACCTGTTGCTGGGGCTGCCGGAAGTCTACCGTCACAGCGTGTCCGTTATCGAACCCTGGAAGAACGTCGGCATCAACCTGCAGGGAGAGGAGGTGCGGGCCTCGAAGAATATCGCCTATATCCTGCAGCAGGTGGCGGACGCGGACACCATTCTCTATCCCGTCTGGGACAGCGGGGTGACCAATAACCGGCGCCTGGCCAGTATCCTCGCCGCCGGTATCGCCACGGTGGTGCAGGGCGGCAACCCCTCGGTCCACGACGCCTCCAGCTTCGACGGCTCCCGGGCCAGCCTGGAGGATGTCCTGGGGCTTACCGACGAACTGCTGCTGCACCGTTTTCCCAGCAGCGGCCCCAGCATCTTTATCTGCCTCGGGCACCAGCTGGCGGCGGCCTCCCACATCCGGCTGCTGAAGCGGGCCGTGCGCGAGGTCGCCAACCTGGCGCACCTGCCGCTGGATACGGACGGAACGGCGATTCGCTCTTTGCAGCGTGTCTGTGAGCGTATCGCCGGGATCGGCTCCACACTGCCGGTCATCAAGAATGGCAAGACCCTGGCGGAAGGCTGGCATGACACCCTGTTCGCGGTGGCGCCCAACGAGCAGGTCGAGGTGGGCACCCGGCGCCTGCTGCCCTATCGTCGCCGCAACGGCAGCCAACACATTCCCGGCGAGTTGCACGAGGCCCATGCCCTGGTGGCGGACGACCTGGAAGGCGTCATCGACACCATGCTGAAAATGGAGCGCGACCTGCGTATCGAGATGTTCCACAGCGACGAGGTCAACGAGGAGGCTGCCCTGTTCGCCAACTGGGCCTACAAGTTGCTGCACGACACCATCGTGCCGATTCGCTACCAGATCGCGGTGAGTCCGCTTTCGTGGATGCTGAACCTGCCCTACGCCGTGGAAATTCTCTCCCAGACCGCGGTGGATGAGAGCAACTGGACCGAGGTCTCCACCACCTGTATCTACTACAAGGACTGGGAGACCCACACCATCCGCCGTTCTTTCACCTGCCAGTTTCACCCGGAACTGATGGCGGACATCCGCGACATCGGCAAGCGGGACGGCCCGCGCTACGCCGAACTCAAGGACAACGACGGGGTGCGCTTGCTGGTACGGCTGCTCTACCACGGCATGCAGGAGTAGCCGCCTTTTTATACCCGCGACGGGATGTTGCCGGCCCGGGAGTCGCGCGTGGGTAATGAGGGGCTACAATAGGGCCTGTATGTCCGGCTGGCAGGTTTCCCATGACACGACCCGGTTTTGGCTGGCGCCACGACTACGCCATGATCAACAACATCCAGATGCACTACGTCGAGCAAGCGGCAAAACCGCTGGCAGGCAGTGCCGGGGAGAAGGGCACGGTGGTGTTCTGCCACGGTTTTCCCATGCTCTGGTTCAGCTGGCACCGGCAGCTGCCGGTGATCGCCGATGCGGGGTACCGCGTGATCGCACCCTCCATGCGCGGCATGGGCCAGAGCGAGGCGCCGGACGAACCCGAAGCCTACGGGGTCGACGAGATCACCGCCGACCTGCTGGGCCTGCTGGACCACTGCGGCGTGGATCGGGCGATTTTTGTCGGCATCGACTTCGGTGCCTTCGCCATCCAGGACCTGGCCCTGCGCCACCCGGACCGGGTGCAGGCGATCATCTGCCTGGAGAATCCCGCCGCACCCCACGACCCGGACAAGTCACCCCTCACCGAGTACCGCGAGATGGGGGAGCGGCATTTCCTGCACATCGAGTATTTTCGCGAACCGCCCCGGGCCGACATCGAACTCGCCGCCGCCCCGAGGGAGTTTCTGCGCAAGGTCATGTGGATACTCAGTGGCGCGGCGAACTACTTCGATGTGTTCAAACATCCGCCGGGTACCAGTTACATCGACGCCATGCCGGAACCGCCAGCGCTGCCCTGGCCCTGGCTCAACGAACTGGAGCTGGAGTTCTTCGTGTCGGAATACAGCCAGTCGGGTTTCACCGGCGGCCTCAACTGGTACCGTTCCATGGATATCAAGTGGCGCCAGCGCAAACCCTTCGAGGGGGTGCAGAGCCCGGTGCCGGCATGGTTTATCGGCAGCGAGCGGGACGTGGACCTGGAGGGTTTCCACGGCGAGGACCCGATCGGCCTGATGCGGGCCATATTCCCCAATCTCGTCGACGTGAAGATGATCCCGAAATCAGGCCATATGCTGCCGCTGGAGGCCAGCGAGGAACTCAACACCGTCCTGCTGGATTATCTGGCCCGAATAAGCGCCTCGTAATGGCCCGCAAAGAATTGGCCTAGAGGTAGCTCAGCCACCAGTCCTTGCGCCGGCTCTTCAGGTCCGCCATCTTTTTGCATGGCGGATAGAGAATGGCCAGTACCAAAAGCCAGGCCAGGTATACACCGGCCAGGCCGATCCCGTAATCCGATGGAAAGAAAAACGGGAAGGTCGTCATTTGACCCGCGGAGAAGCCCTGCAGTACCCCCAGGCCGATTGCCAGCAGGTGAATCAGGGGAACGTGCAGCACATAGAACGCGAATGGCACGCGGCCAAACATCACGAGTGTGTCCTTCAGCCAGCCCGACCAGCGATCCGCAAGGCCGCAGACGATGGCCATCGGTCCCAGCGTTGCCAGCAGAAATAACAGGCTCGGCGGATACTTGGTCACATTCATGAAGTCGAAAACCGTGGCAAGTGGGCCCGTGGGTTGAACCTGCCAGGGATTGGCGTCGCCATAGAGGCCGCTGGCGCGCAACACGACAAAGATGACAATGAACGCGATGCCAATCCTGATCAGGCGGGCGTTTCGCAGCTCAGGGTCGCCGGTGAAAAGGAAGGCGGAGCCAAAGCCCAACAGCATCACGCCAAACCAGGCCAGCAGGGGGTAGACTTCCATTATGAAAAAGGGCCCGACCGTGAATGAGCCCTGATAAAAGAGCAGGGCCCGCAGGGACGAGTTGCCGCTCTCCAGGTCGGGGGCCGGCCACAAGGGGTCCAGCAGGTTATACGCACACAGGATCAGTATTCCGAGATAGAGGCAGGCGCGGCTGCCCAGGAACTGGGCCGCACCGAGCAACACCATGCTGGCACCGATCGCCCAGATCACCTGCAGCATGATGAACGTGGCTCCTCCCAGCTCCGGCAGGCCCAGGGGTGAGAAAGTGAGGGCGGTGGAAATGATCGCCACCTCCACGAAAATCAGCCACAGGCCGCGTTTCACCAGAAAAGCGCCCAGTTCCGCTCGCGTTTTACGTGCGGTCATAAGCCCGGCGGAGGTGCCCGCCAGAAACACGAACGTCGGCGCGCACAGGTGGGTGATCCAGCGGGTGAAATACAGGCTGGGGGAAACGTCCGGCTGGCTCATGGGGTCGAAGGATGTGCCCGTCAGGAAAAAATCCCGCACGTGGTCGATCGCCATAATGACGATCACCAGGCCGCGCACGAAATCGATGCTGGTCAAACGATAGGAGCGGGCGTCCCGACTGATAGTCTGCGACATCTCAGTGTCCCCTTGTTTATTCTTTTGCCAATGCAGCCGCAACCATGGGCCGCGGAAAAGTCCCGCAGGTGACCGGCAAGCGTATACCAGGGTGCTTGCAGATGCCAGCCGGGGACGCGGCCCACTCAAGCCCGGGCTTTCAGCTTGCGCTCAAACAGGGCGATCGCCTCGCTGTGCCCGGTGTGGGGAAACATGTCCACCGCCGCAGCCCGGCGCAGGGCAAAGCCCGCTTGCGACAGGATGCGCGCGTCCCGGGCCAGGGTCGCGGGGTGGCAGGACACATACACCAGCCGCGTTACCCCTGAGCCCGCAATTGCTTCGCAGACTGCCTTTGCACCGGCGCGGGGCGGGTCGACCAGGGCAATGTCCGCCTGCGGCAGGGCCAGGTTTTCCGCCATCAGGTTCATGGTTTGCGCGCGTATATTGTCCATGCCATTGCGCGCCGCGTTGCCGGCCACCCGCGCCGACATGTCGGGATCACCTTCCAGCGCGTGGACAAGGCCCGCCCGGCTTGCCAGTGGCAGGGTGAAGTTGCCGATGCCTGAAAACAGGTCGAGGGCGACCTCGTCCCTGGCGGGTTGCAGCCACTCGAGGGCGCGCTGCACCAGCGCCTCGTTGATACCCCAGTGGGTCTGGGTGAAGTCTCCCGGCCGGTAGGCCAGCTCCAGGGACTTCCCCTGTTCGGGGCCGGCCTGCTCGCGGGTTGGCAGGGTGATTGACAGCTGAAGCTCTCCCTCGGCGTACAGTTCCTGCCAGGGCGCCACCTCCTCATCCCTGTCATCCAGCGACCCTTCGCCACGGGCTTTCCTCGGCTCGATCAGGCGCGCCCGCAGTGCTGTCACCGCCGCGACCTTCACAGCGGATGTCAGGGAGGCCAGCGCCCTGTCCCCGGGGCGCGCGGCGAAATAGCAGCATATACCCAGCTGGCCATGGCTGTCGGCGTCGATCTCGATTTCGCGCAGCCCCTGCAGCTGCGGCGCTTCGTCCAGCAAAGCGGGAAGCGTCTTTAACAGCGTGTTCACCGCCGCATTGGCTATTGCGCAGTCACTGACCACAACCGCCTCGCGCGAGGCCAGCCGCCGCAGGCCCAGCGCATGGCGTTTGTCGGGTTTGCGCAGCACCACAAGGCGCAAGCGATGGCGGTAGCCACTGGCGGGGCTGGCAAGTGGGGTATCCAGCTCGAAGCCCGGTGACAGCGGTAGCAGCAATCGCAGCAGTTCCGCCGCCTTGTGCCGTTGTTGCGCGGCGAGCGACCAGTGCTGCAGGGTGCAGCCACCGCAATCCTGGTACAGGGGACATGCCGGCTCGACCCGTTCCGGGGAGGCTTTGCTGCCGCTTGCCAGGCCCAGCATGCGTGCCTCGTCGTAATCGCGCTTCACCGCGGTGCACTGCACCTGCACCCGTTCACCGCGCAGGGCACCGGCGACGAAAACGATCTTGCCCGCCCGGGTGGCAATGCCGCGGCCCTCCCGGCTCATGCGTTCTATCAGCAGCTCATCCTTGCCCCACAGTTTTGACTGACCGCTTCGTTTGACCGGTTTCTGGAAGCGCAGGCGCGTCGGGGGAGATTTGGCCATGTGTTGCTGTCCCGGACATGGTGAGTGGAGCCCAACTATAAACCACACCGGGCGTTACGAAGCGGCGATGTCCGTCAGAAGCTGCCGCTGAAAGCCAGGCCGACATAGCGCGGTTTCGCGCGTCTGGCCACTTCGCCCGCCCCCACGTCCTGTTTGAAGATCAGCACGTCCTCGTCGAACACATTGCGCACGATGAGGTCGACCTGCCAGTTCCGGTCCGGCTCGATATAGCTCAGCTGCGCGGTGCTGCGAAAGAAGTCGTCCTGCCGGTCCTGCCGGCTATTCTGTGCGGTAAAGTAGATGTCGCCCATGTATTCCGTGCGCCACAGCAGCGCCAGGCCGCCCCAGCTGTAGCGTGGGCCCGTATAGCTGAGGCCCAGGTAGCCACTGTTGCGTGGGGTGAGGATGGTCCGGTTGCCGTCGAGGTTGCCCGTATCGGTGTCGAAATCACTGAACTGGGCATGGGTGTAGGCGTAGGCAAGCTGGGCCTGCCAGCCTGGTGTCAACTGGGCCTGCAGCTGGCTCTCGAGCCCGTAGCCGCGAACCCCGTTGGTGTTGACCGTGCGCGCCAGGCCGTTCTCAATCACCTGTATCTGGTAGTCGTCGACATCGTAGGCATAGCCCCCCAACTGGTAGCTCAGTTGCCCGGCCCGGGCGGTGCCGCGCAGACCGAGCTCGCCGGACAGCGCCTGTTCCGGGTCGAATACCGACAGTGCCGGTGTCGCCGCGGGCTCGAAGCCGCCTGCCTTGTAGCCCTTGCTGACAGAGGCATAGGCATTGCTTTGTTCGCCCAGCAGGTAATTGAGCGCCAGCCTCGCCTCCCAGTCACTCCAGTCTTTGTCCACCCGCTCCCAGCCCTCGGTGGAATATCCCAGCAGGTTGCCGGCGGGGTTCAGGGGTGCCGAGTTCAACGCGTTCAGGGTGGTGGAGACGCTGTCTACCGGCGCCGAGCGATATTTGAATTCCTTGTCGTCCGCACTGTAGCGCAGGCCGGTGGTGAGGCTCAGGCGCGGGTCCAGTGACCAGGTGACGTCGCCGTAGATACCGTAGCTCAGGTAATCGCCCTCCTGGTAGGACAGCTCCTCCACGCTCTGCCGGCAGCTGCCGAACAGGATATCCGAGGTGGCGTCGCACAGCTCGAAGTCCGGGAACGGCAAACCGAAATCCGCGGGGGAGACCGGGCGGCCCGAGAGGATGTTGGTGTCTGAATAGGTCAGCTGGACCGTGGTACTCACATCCTCACTGAACACGATCCCCCCGGCTACCCAGTCGACATTTTCGCGGTTGCCGGTAAACCGGAATTCCTGGCTCAGGGTCTCGCTCCTGCGGTTGATGAAGCCCGCCGTCGTGAGGAACACGGCGCTGCCATCGACATCGAACAGGTTGGGGCTGTTGTTGTTGTGGTAGGCGGTCACCGACAGCAGTGAGAACGGCGCGTCGGGTTGCCACAGTACCCGCAGCTGGCCGTTGGCGTTGCTGACGTCGTCATAGGTGCGGGTATCGAGCGCCAGCCTGTCGTCGAAAGGGTCGGGGGGGACATTGCCGGCGGCGGCCAGTGAGGGTACCAGTGTTTCATAGCCCAGCCCGTTGGTATTGGTGCGCTGGTAGCCATAACTCAGGGTCGTGTCGATATCGCCAATTATCGAGCGCAGGGCGAGGCGCCCCCCCAGGCTGTCCTCGTCGCCGATGTTCTTCCCCAGCCAGCGGTTGTCCAGGTCGCCGTCATCGCGGTAGCTGAAACCGCTGGCGCGCAACATCAGGCGCTCGCCCAGCAGCGGCTGGTTGACCGTGAGCCTGGCGCCGCGATCGTTGTCCTCGCCGGCTTCCAGAGCGTAACTGCCCTCGAAGCTGTCCACCGGCTGTTTGTTGTAGATCACGATAGCGCCCGCGGTGGCGTTGCGGCCAAACAGCGTTCCCTGGGGGCCCCGCAGTACCTCAACCCGGTTCACGTCCACCATGGTCAGCGACGTGCTGTTGATGCGCCCGACGTAGCTGTCGTCGACGATGACGGCGACACTGGCCTCGCCGCCAATACCAAAGCTGTTGGTGCTGATGCCCCGGATGGCGTAAATGGGCGTGCTGACACCCTGCTCCCAGCCACTGAGGCCCGGGGCCAGGGCCGTGAAATCCTCGATGCGGTTCATACCCTGGCGCTGCAGCGTCTCACCATTGAGCACGGTGATGCTGATCGGGACATTCGCCAGGGACTCCTCCCGGTGCTGCGCTTTTACCAGGACTTCTTCGAGCGCCTGGCCGGGAGTTGCGACAAACAGTGTCGTGAAAATGACTAACAGGAAATGCAAGGTGATAGTGTCCCCGGGGTTGCGGCTTGGGATGATGCCATAGACGCGGGGGCCTGGCCCGTTTTTTGGGCATCGGCTCACAGGCGTGCCCGAAGGGGTTACGTGGCTGGGCGATTTTCGGATGCGTTGCCAGCGCCGGCAAGCGGCGCTGTGATTGCGCGGCGGGTGCGCTAGTAGCGGTACTGCAATTCGATTCCATAGGTTGTCGGCGTGGCGGCGGCGTAGCCACCCACTCCCTCGGACTCCACCAGGGCGCTGCCGCCGACAATATAGTCCTCATCCGTGAGGTTATTGCCGTAGATCGCCCCGACCCATTTCTCGTTGCTGGAGAGCCAGGTCACCCGCGCACTGAGGTCGAGCTGCTCGTCTTCCAGCCAGAAGCCGTAGCGGCAACTGGCGGAATCGAAACAGTAGTCCACATCGGATTTATAGCTGAACTGCAGCCGGGGCAGGATCTGGCCAATGGGCGTATCAAAGGTGTATTCGGCAGCGACGTAATAGGTCTGCTCCGGCAGGCGCGGCAGGTTTTCATCGGAGCGGTCATTGGGGCAGGAGTCCACCTGGATAAAGGACAGATCGGCCCGGCTACAGCCCGCTGCCGGGGCCACCGATGGGTCGGCGAGGGTAAGCTGGTTGTCGATGAATTCATCAATTTTACCGTCGTTCATGGTCATATTGAACATCAGCTGCAGGTTCTGGATCGGGAACCAGATGGTCTCCAGCTCAAACCCCTTGATTGTGGACTTGGCCGCATTGACGGTGGCCGGAGCCGGCGAATTGGTGACCGGGTTGATGACCAGGGAGGTCAGCTGGCGGTTCTTGTAATCGGAGTAGTAGAACGCACCGTTGACCCGCAGCGTGCTGTCCAGCAGGTCGAGCTTGAAGCCAAGCTCCCAGTTTGTCACCTCTTCCGGCTCGAAGTTCTCCAGCTGGCCCGAGGGTGCCTCGGACAGGCCGCCGGACAGGAACCCCTCGCTGTAGGTCAGGTAAACGGTACCCGCGTCGATACCCTCGAAGCCATCCATCAGGTATTGCACACTGGCCATGGGCGTCGTGTCGCTGTCGGAATTGCTGGCGCGGGTTTGATCGACGAATTCGTATTCGAACAGCGGG
>JAZBNW010000018.1:0-8392 GCA_036350855.1 Halieaceae bacterium | reverse complement strand
TGATGAAACCGGTATGCTCGGCAACGCCGATACCCAGCATCGCTACCAGCACGACCCCGATCGGATGAAAGTGCGCAAAGGTCGTGACCACCGAGGAAAGGAACTGCGTCATTGCACCCGGGGACAGTTGGTTGGCGACAACCAGGGCCTCACCCGTTCGCGGATCGATCAGGTCGTAACTGAAAAGTGAAAAAAACCAGGACAATATCCACACCGCGACCAGCAGCCAGATAAACAACACCGCCGGGTCGGGTAACTTGTTGCCTATCCGCTCTATCGCCGCCAGGGTGCGTCGGCTGAACTGTGAGTTCCGCGCAACTGGTGGCGCCATCGGTGAAATCTCCGGGGAAAAGAGGGCCCAGTCTACGTTCGGCGGCGCCACGATACAATCCGGGCCAGGCCACGGCAAAGGCGCGTTGGCGCCAGGGCCGGCGGTCGTGGCACTATCAGTGACAAGCAGGACCCCGGACTTAACCGGCAGGCCTCGACGGATGCAATACCGGCCCGGACATCCCGCAGCCACTTCCAACCGACAGGACTTATCCTATGAACGACACACCAGGTCCTGGCACCGCGAAGTCAAAGCTGGACGCGGGCGCCATTATCCATTCCACCGCCGGCATCATCTCCCTGGTGGTGGGGGCATTGATGTATTTCTATGACTGGGCGCTGCCGGTATTTGCTGGCCTCATGATCCTGTCGGCGGTAAGCGCTATCGCCATCTCCTGGCGCAGCGACGCCTGGGTCCCCGGACACTGGCTGGCGATGCTGCCGGTGGCGGGCATCCTGATCGGCTACTTCCTCGCAGACTGGGGCTATACCCTGGCATATATCTGCCTGTGGATCGCCTTCGTACACTTTGTGGTTCGCGGCGTGCAGAAAATGCGCGAGAGCAGGCCTGCTTCCTGATCGACACCTCCCCGAGCGTCAAGCGGTCGGTTTGCACTGTGCCTGGCGGCTGCGACAGGTCACTCCGCCGGCACTTCCCCACTCTTTTCTGGCTCAGGTTTTTTCCTGAGACTCGCCAACAGCACTGCTGCCAGTCCCATGATGACCTCATCCACCATCGGAATCACATCGGGAATGAAGAGGTTGAGGATAAACAGGCCGGACAGCAGTAAAAAGATGTAGGGGAAGCGAAGACGCGAAGCCCACTTCAAAAAGGCGCCTGCCAGCCCGCCGCGCGCCACTTTGCCAATGACCATGAGACCTCCATAACCCCGCCTTGTACAGGAAACAGTGTAATCCACCTGCCTGCAATGTCGATGCCGGGGTTCATCATCGGGAGCGACAGGCCCGCCTGTGTCCCGCGCCGGGCTTTTCGGTATGATGACGCCTTCTTGACCGGGAGCCGATATGTCGACCAAACGCAAACTGATGACCCTGGCGCTGATCGTCATCGCCCTGGGCCTGTTATACCCCGGCGTAACCCAGCCGGTACTGACCCTGAGCGGTACGGTGGAGAAGTCGCGTATGGCCGAGCTGGGCATCGAAATGATTGCCGGCGCCGAAGCCGACTCGCAGACCCGGCAGTTGCTCACTGCGATTTCAGGTTTTTTCGGCTTCAACCAGATCGAGGGCCAGCTGCAGGTGTATACCAACACGCGCTCAATCTGGGGCACGGTGGAGTCGCTGGCGCGCTCCGGCAACCTGCCGGTCGCCTTTCTCATCGTGTTCTTCAGCCTGGTGATTCCCGCCTTCAAGCTGTTGCTGCAGGCAGCCGCCCTGTTTATCGCGGATGCCCGGATGCGTGGGCCACTGCTGTGGCTCAATGCGTCCCTGAGCAAGTGGTCGATGGCCGATGTATTCGTGATAGGGCTGCTGGTGGCTTTCCTGGCGGGTAGCGCTGCTGACCAGACGGGTGACATGTTGACCATGCACGCCCGCCTCGATGTCGGTTTTTACTATTTCCTGGCCTACTGCCTGTTTTCAATCGCCGCCGGCACACTGCTGCGCGAAGCGCCAATCGGGGCGGACCCTCTCGACCCGCCCCGTTAGCTCAACGCACTTCTGCCCGCCTTATCCCGCGGGGTGTCCCTGCCCTCGCGTCATTGCAGCAGAAAGTGGCGAATACCCGTGACCGCCCTGCCCAGTTGCGCCCTGAAATCCGGGTGGGCAATGGAAATGAGCGCCCTGCTGCGCTCCCGCAAGGTCATGCCGTGCAGGTTTACCGCACCATACTCGGTAACCACCCAGTGGACATGGCCCCGGGTAGTCACCACGCCCGAACCCGGCTTGAGTTCCGGTACTATCCTCGAGATAGTTCCATGGGCTGCGGTGGAAGGCAGTGCGATGATCGGCTTGCCGCCCTTTGACAACGCGGCGCCGCGGATGAAATCCATCTGCCCGCCGATACCGGAATAGATACTATGGCCCAGCGAATCCGCGCAGACCTGCCCGGTCAGATCGACCTCCAGGGCCGAGTTGATGGCGACCACCTTGTCGTTCTTGCGGATCGCAGCCGTGTCATTGGTGCGGTCGCAGGGATGGAACTCCACGATCGGGCTGTCGTTCACAAAGTCGAACAGTGCCCTGGTGCCGCTGACAAAGCTGGTGGTGATGCGGTTGGGATGGATCTTTTTCAGGCGGTTGTTGATAACCCCCGCGTCCACCAGCTCTATCACCCGATCGGAAAACATTTCAGTGTGAACGCCCAGGTCACGCTTGCCGTGGAGGCGGCTCAGCACGGCGTTGGGGATCGCGCCGACGCCCATTTGTAGCGTCGATCCGTCCTCTACCAGGTCGGCGATGATGGCGCCTATGCGCGCCTCCACCTCCCCTTCCGGGGATTCCAGATGCTCGACCAGCGGCCGATCCGTGTGGATAAACGCCGAGACCCGGTCCAGGCTCACCACGGTATTACCATGGGTGCGGGGCATCTGTTCATTGATTTCCGCGATAACAATACGAGCGGAATCGGCCGCTGCCTTGGCGGTATCGACCGAGGTGCCCAGCGTACAGAATCCCTGTCGGTCCGGCGGTGAGAGCTGCAACAGTGCCACATCCAGTTGCACCCCTCCCGAAGTGAACAGGCCCGGGATATCCGCAAGGAATATGGGCATGAAGTCGGCGCGCCCCTCCTGTATCGGCTTTCTCAGGGCCGGACCGGTAAACAGTGAAATCGAGAACAGGCCGGGGTTGGCACCGGGCTCGGCAAACGGCACGTCCCCGGCGAGATGCAGGTGGTATAACTTCACGTCTTCCAGGTCGCGGCGGCGACACAGGGCGTTCAACAGCGGTGTGGGAGTGGCTGCAGCGCCGTGTACAAAAACCTTCATACCGCTACCGATAGCAGCAACGGCGTCCCCGGCACTCACAGCCTTCGAGCGCCAGGTGTCGTCAACTTTTCTCATGTCTGATCCTTCAGAGAGTACAGAGTGTTTACGCCCCGCAAAACAGCGGCGTGGATACCAGCGCAGGTCCCGCTGCAGCCCGTGCCGGTTCCTGTCCGTCAAGAAAGCCCTGACTACCGGAATAAGTCAAAACATTAAGGCTATTGCTTGATCCCGATCAAGCATCCCGGGTACTTCAACTTCATTGCTGAAAGCACATGAAGCGCTTGCCATTGCACCGTCCAATACAATAACCTGCCATAGCTTTAACGAACCGAAGCCCGACTGCCGAAAAACACCCGGAATCTCCCATGGCCTGCCTGCACGGACCGCAGCTACCGCAAAGAATCAAGTGGTCAGGCTAACGGCTGCCCGGCCTGACAACCAGGAACTTGAACCGCTGAAACTCAAAGCCGAACATTTTCCGCTTCCCTGTTCACTGCAAAAGCGGGTTCTGGAACGTTATGCGGACCCCGCCATGGCCGCAGAAGCAGACCTTGCCATGGACGAGCGCGAGCTGATGGGCTACCTGCGCAGTATGGATTACGACGAATTCACGCCGCTGCAGGGCATTCTCGCCCAGGCTGAGGCGATTGGCGATCCCGCACTACCCAGCCATGAACAGACCGCGATCCTGAACTGGCTGGGCGCCGCACTGCAGGAGTGGGAGCGCGTCTGCTCGCTTGAAGAGCCACTGGCCGGCGAGTTGCGCCGACTCAAACCACTGCTGGCAGCCCTGGCTGTCACCGACGAGCGCTTCCTCACTCCGGGGGCGCACCCCATGCACCAGCTGCTCGATACCATTCAACTGCACGCCATCGGCTGGCAGCCGCGCCTGGGCCGGCTCGGGCAGGCACTGGAAGAAGAGGTGAGCAAGGTGGTTGAGGCGGCACTGGCCTGGCTTGCCTCCCCGACCATCGACCTGGCAGCCATCAACGCCGACATGGCGGCAATTGCCCGCAGAGCCCAACTGCGCGCAAGCAAGATGGCGCAGCGCCTGATCGATGCGGAGCAGGGGCGGAGCAGGGTTGTGGCGAGCAAGCGGGAAGCCGCCCTGATGATCAACGCGGCACTCGAGGCTTATCCGGCACCCGCTGATGTGGGTGAATTCATCAAGGGCCCGTGGTACGAAAGTGCCCAGTTGGTCCTGCTGAAGTTTGGCGAGGATTCCGGCGAGTGGGAGAGCATGTCCGCCACCACGAGCAAGCTGCTGGACTCCCTCCAGCCCCCGCCCGCCGAACAGGAACACGAAGGCGCCCGCAGGCAGCACGTATTCGAGCTGATCGCGCAGCTGGAAACGGACCTGAGACACTGGCTGCTGAGCCTCCAGCACGATGGGCATGCGGTCGACAAGGCTCTGGAGCTGATCGAGTACCACCATTCAAGGGTCCTGCGCAGACAGGCACTGGAACTGGTGAAAATATCACCCATTGCGCTGGCCGATACCGTTCACGCACAGCCGGTCAGCAATGAAGCCGTGAGCATACTGGAGGAAGGCCAGTGGTTCATCCTGGATAACGGCAAGAGCCTTTCCCTGCGCGCCAAATTAGTCATGCGCATGGATGATGAACAGCAATTGCTGTTTACCAACCAGGCGGGGCTCAAGGTGCTGCAAAAAAGCTTTGCTGAATTTGCCCGGCTGATGGCGATGGGCAAGGTGACACCGCTGGACGTTGGCGCCGGCTTCAGCAGGTGCCTGGCCCGCTGCGCGGGTCTGGAAACCGAGGATGAACTGGACGAGTACACCGGTTTCGCAGCGGAAAAGGCCCGAATCAGGGAACTGGAGAGACAAAAAGCCGAGCTGGAGCGAGCCCGGCTGGAACGGGAAAGAGCAGAGCTCGAGCGCGCGGAACGGGAGCGTCAGCAACGTGAGCAGGAAAGACTCGAACAGTTAAGGCTTGAACAGGACGCAGTAGAGCAACTGCGCCGCGAGTACGAGGAGGCAGCGCGCCTGCGCCGGGAGAAAGAGGAACAGGAACAGCTGCAACTGGAGCGAGAGCAGGAGGAGACCCGCCGACTTCAGCAACGATGGGAGGAGGTTTCGCGCCGACATGTTGAGCGCAGGCGAGCCCACAAGCAGGCAGGCCAGGCCGGGCAGGCCCGTGAACAGGAGGGCGGGCCCGTCGGCGGTGATTTGAACCTGCCCGCCGGAACCTGGCTGGGCTTTCGCGACGGCAATGTCGCCTCACTCGCGCGGCTGGCGGTCTACGACAGAGCGCAGAATTCCTATATCTTCGTAGACCGCCACGGGACAAAGGTCCGCCAACTACGCGGCCAGCAATTATTACTGCTCGTCGCTCGCGGGCTTACGGATATACTCGAGACCCGGTCCAGGTTCAGGGAACAGGTGGCACTGGCGCAGCGGCAATCGAAATAATAGCGCGGTTATCGATTGACAGGCGCGCTGCGGCTGAAGGAGATTGATGCATGCCCAGAGACATGCGCAAACACCCAAGGTTCCGGGTAGAAAACACGGTCTTTGTCGAACTCGCTTCACCGGAGTTTGGCAGCCGTGAAACCGGCACCATAAGCCGATGTAAAAGCATTGACGTGTCCAGGGGCGGGCTTCGCCTCCAGCTTCGACAGGCTTTGAGAATCGGTGCAATCCTGCAGCTTGGGGTGGAATTGCCCGCCGCTGCCGACACGCTCTACCTGGTGGGCGACGTGCGGTGGTGCCAGCCGATACCGACCAGCGGCGCCGAACCGGGCTGGGTTGCCGGTTTGTGCCTGCTCAACGCCGATGACTCGGACCTGCCAAGCTGGGGAGCACTGCTTACTGACATGGAAAACCAGGGCTCCATATAAGAAAAGGGTGGGCCAGCCTCTCATTGATCGAGACAGCACCCTGTCAGGGTTCTACAGCCGGACCACTAGGGGGTAACGATATTGAAGTCACCCCCGGGCTGGTCGAGCAGCCCGAAGAATTTCACCAGGTCGAGCTTGCTGCCGTCGATATTGAGATCGCCGGAGAAGATAATGTCTCGCGCCCCGGCCTCACCCAGCAGCAACTTCATGAACATGGGATGCGTAATGTTGATGGTGGCATTGGCGTCGGGAAGCGGCGCGCCCTCGCGATAATGCAGCACCGAGTTTTTCAGCTCCAGGACAAAGCTGTTCTGCAAATCGGTAAAAACTATATTGATCCGCATTTCCACTCCCTCGGCCTCCTCGGCCTTCAGGCGTACCGAGATCGCCTTGAGAAACTCGATAGTGGGGGTTTGCGCCAGCAGTGGTCCCGCCTTGGCCAGACTGAAGCCCTCTTGCGGCTTGCCGAACTGTAACTCGTAGGCGCCGGTCAGGTAGATATCGCGCCAGGGACCGGATTCCGACTGGTAAGCCATCTGGCGGTAGGCTTCCGCCAACAAGGTTCTGGCATCGTCGTTATCCGGTTCCGCGAATACCACGTGGTTCAGCACCTCGGCCACCCAGCGGTAATCGCCCTGCTCAAAGGAAACCCGCGCTTTTTCGATAACGGCCTGGGCGCCACCCATGTACCGCACATAGCGCTCAGCCGCCGGCTCCGGTGGCAGCGGGTTGAGATTTGCGGGGTTGCCGTCATACCAGCCGAAGTAATACTGGTACACGGCCCTGGCGTTATGGCTGACGGTGCCGTAGTAATCACGATTGTAGAATTCCTTCGCCAGGGAGTCGGGCAGCCTGATGCGCTCGGCGATCTCCCGTGGCGTGAGGCCCTGGTTTGCCCAGCGCAGTGTCTGGTCGTGGATATACCGGTACATATCGCGCTGCTTTTCCAGAAACGGGGTGATGCGGTCGCTGCCCCATATCGGCCAGTGATGACTGCCGAAAAAAATCTCGGCCTCGGCAAAGCTGGCCAGCATGGTATCGATATAGTCACTCCACCTGAGGGCGTCCCTCACCTTGGCGCCACGCAGGGTGTAGAGATTGTGCATGTTGTGTGAGACCACTTCGGCCCCGCACAGGGCCCTGTGCCCGGGAAGGTAAAAGACGTACTCCGCGGGCGCCTCGGAGCCGGCGGCGTTCATGAACCTGAAAGGTACCCCGTCGATGACCATCTCCGACATTGCCTGGTCGATAATTACATCGGGGACCATGATGCCCACACTCCCGATCACCGGCTGGATGCCGAGACCCGTGGTCACATGGCCGGTCGGCCCCCTTGGCAGGCGCTCTCCATACATGTACAGCGCCCGCCGCGTCATCGCGGGGCCAGCCAGAATATTTTCGCTGGTCGCCTCTTCGATAAAGCCCACTGGCGCCACGATCTGTACCTCTTCCGCACTCGCTTGCGCCATGGACATCAGTCCAAGGGCGCCACCGAAGTGATCGATGTGGCTATGGGTGAACAATATCGCGGAGATCGGCTTGTCGCCCAGGGGCTGCCGCGCAAACGCTATCGCCGCCCGGGCCGTATCCGCGGTGGTCAGCGGGTCGACGACGATCCAGCCGCTCTCGCCCTCGATAATTGACATGTTGGCCAGGTCAAAACCCCGCAGCTGGTAGATACCGTCGGCGACCTTGTATAGCCCCCTGTGCATATTGAGTTTCGACTGTCGCCAGAGGCTCGGGTTGACCGTAGCCGGCGCATCGCCCTGGATAAAGTCGTAACTTGCCGGGTCCCAGACAGCGTTCCCGGAACTGTCGCTGAGCGGCGTGTTCGGGGCGGCGGCGATCAGTCCCCTGCCGGCATCGGCAAAATCCCGCTGATCGTCAAAATCGAGGCTGCGGGCAATATCAGTGTTTGCGGCAACCGTGTAGGCAGAGGCTTCGCTGCCCTCGGGCACCGGCGCTGGCGCGCCGGACTTCCCACAGGCGACCAGCAAGAGTGCGGGACATGCCAGCGCGACAATAAGAAGGGACAGGGAACGGAGTTGCATCATGGGAACTGGCCACCTTTTCCGGGACGGGGCAATCGGCTGAAACCGGGGCTACTGTAGCATTCCGACCGCTTATCGGCTAAAAACCCGGAACGCGAATTGCGGCTATGCCGCGCTTTATCACCGCCTTGCGCTTCTATCGCGGTGGTGCAGCAAGCGGGAATAGCGGCATTCTGTGATCAACCACACAAAAAGTATGCCAAC
>JAZBNW010000017.1:0-12625 GCA_036350855.1 Halieaceae bacterium | reverse complement strand
GGTCGGTAACAGCCTTGTCATTGAGTCTGGCATTCGCCCGCACAGCCACGCGTTTTCCCTCGATCTCCCGCACCGTCACTGTCATTCGCATGGAGAAGTTGTTGTAGTTGCTTTCGTAGTAGACGCGGGTACCGGTAATGGTGCCCAGTGTCGAGTCCGCGCTATCGATGGTAAAGCCAAGATCCTGGAGCGTTGCAACCACTGAGCGCATGGTCATTT
Organism: Halieaceae bacterium; assembly: GCA_036350855.1. GTDB lineage: Bacteria > Pseudomonadota > Gammaproteobacteria > Pseudomonadales > Halieaceae > JARRPM01. Next base: position 12,406 of record JAZBNW010000017.1, on the reverse strand, counting down.
CTTTATTGAGCGTATCGTAGTTGCGTGTCTGGATTTGGCGGACTTGCAACTGGCTGCCGGAGCCGGTGACATCCGGGGTAGCAGTGGCACATCCTATCAAAGCCACACACAGGATCATCGTCAGGCACTGAAAGTAGCGACTAATCATTTCACTCCTTCCAGGAATAATGACTTTGACAGTTTCTCAAAAATTTCCTGGTAGACCACCGGGTCCTCGATCATGACCACTTTCTTGACGTGGTCCGTCTTGTCCATCAACTTGCTGCGGATAGTAATACGCGCAGTGTACTGGCCCTTGGTCTCCAGGCTGGGCAGGACCACCAGGGTGACTGCAAGGTTTATCTCGTCGTCGGCGCCGGCGTAAAGGCTGCCTCCGGGAACATTGCCGGTAGCGATAGACAGTATCGCCATAACAACATCTGCGGCCACGAGACCGGCGTTGCGCACGAGGGAATCGGCATCGACAGTTTTCGAGCCATTCAGCACACCCAGCTGATATTCGATAGTATCGAAGTTGTACTCCATGTCCTGCATCAGCGCCACTGACGCTTGCAGGATATTCGCTTCAGCCGGCACCTCGAAGGTCCGCGTCTGTGCCTCTCGCACGCTCTGCGAACTCGGCGGCAGCCGGTAGGCTTCCTCAGGAATACTCTCACACGCTGCCACAAAGCCGCAGATCAGAAGGGAACCGACCAAACTGCCCAGGCCAGAGGAGCCGCGAGCAGCGGGCATCAGAATTGCGAGGCGTGGTAACTGAAGTCGCGCACAAGGCCGTCGCTATCAAACTTGATAACCACGGTCAGGGTGCGCTGGGTAGTACTGGTGGCACCCGCGTTCGAATAGCCGCCACCGAGGCCGCCGCCGGAGCTGGAAAAAATCAGCCCTACGATGGAGCCGCCGCTCTTTGAGTACGCAACCTCGGTTGAGATCTTGTCGTATACCCATGTTTCACGGCGTTCGCTGTCGGTGGTAACAATATTTGGTGACCCGAGAACTGTGGCCACGTCTGCGCCGGACATGCCGAGCTTGATTTCCTTCTGTACGGTCCCGACAGTCACCCGGTCGGCACCTTCAGCGCGAACGTCCTCAACGTGGTGGGTGGCAGAACACCCCGCCAATACCGCAGCAAGAATTAAGCTTGCCGCCCTACTGAATAGCCTCGACATAAGGGTTTCCTTTCAGGCTCCAAAATGAATCCAGCGAGATAAAAATCCTGTAGAGCAAACTGATCAAAGCATAGCTCAGCCCCCTGTTCCCGTATAGCCATATTGGCCGCTATACCGGTCCTCTCCTGAAATGATCTGAGAGAATGTCCGCTTCTTATATCAGCTTTCAACCGCCACAGTCGGCCAGTACGCGAGTTTCTGGCAAAGCCTCCTCAAGCTCATCCAATTGGCTGCAGGGGATCAGTGGATTTTGAATCAGAACAAGTTCCTGCAAGGATGCTAACGGGAAGAGCGGGCTGACGTCTTCAACAGCGTTGCCGACGAGATTGAGAATTAGCAATGCCTGCAAACCAGCGAGCGGGCCCAAGTCCTTTACATTGTTGTAGCTGAGAATGAGCTGCTGCAATTCGGTCAGGCCGGCCAAGGGGGCGATGTCAGCGATCTGGTTGTCCTCGAGTTCGAGCACCGCCAATCTGTTCAGGCCTGCCAGGGGGCTGAGGTCACTAAGGAGCTGGCGTCCTATGCTCAGGGATAATAGATTTGTAAGGCCTGCCAAAGGGCTTATATCGCGGATATGGCGCGGCGGCTCGCCATAATCCAATACGAACCAATCGATCCGCAATTCCTTTAAGTTAACGAGCCCTGTCAGTGGTTCCAGGTCGCTCACGTCGCTGTTGGTTAACGTGAAAGACTCCAGGTTAGTCATACCCGCTATCGCTGCCAGACCGGTTTCTCCGCAGCTGCATTTTATATAGAGCCTTTTCAATTGCGTCAGAGGCGCCAGAGGGTCGATGGGAACAGGAGTAAACAGAACCAGATCGCGCAGGTTTATCAGTGCTGCCAGGGGCGTCAGGTCGGTGCAGGCCGCATCACCGCTATAGCAGGCCAGATCCAGTGTCCGCAGGTTGGCAAGGTTGCCCAAAACGGTGAGACCTGTTTGTAACCTTACCCAGAGTCTGAGCTCGGTCAATTGCCCAAGCTCAAGCAGTGGGTCGAGATCGGTTATCGGATAGTTACCGGATATGTCGAGGGCTTCCAGTTCCTGAAGCCCGCTCAGGGGGCTCAAATCTCCGATCTGGTTTCCAGATAGATCTAATCTTTTGAGCTTAGTCAGTCCTGCGAGCGCTTCCACATTATCGATCGCACCTGGATCACAGAATTCGCAACGAAAAACAGTCAGGGAAAGGTTCCTCAGGTTGGTCAAACTGGCCAGTGGACCCAGATCGCTGATATTGACACTGGGCACTGAAAGCGTAGAGAGGTTGGTCAGGCCGGCCAGCGGTTCGAGATCCGTGACCCTATTGCTCCAGTTCCCTAGCTCCAGTGTCTCCAGCCCGGTCAGCCCTCTCAGCGGTTCAAGATCGGTGATGTCGCAGCCAATGAAATCGAGGAGCTTTAAGCGGCTCGGGGAAGCATCGGCAAAGGCCTGTATTCCTTCAATCGAGGCGATGTCTCTTCTCTGGCAGATGATCTGCGTGACGTCGGAAACGTAGGTCCAGCCATTCTCCTCTGCCTGCTCTGCAACGCAGGACGCCAGCTCGCTATCGGAAAATGCCACGTCTGACAGCAGGGTTTGTGGGGGCGGCGTTGAGCTGCGGTGATCGTCGTTGTTGTCGCAACCGGCGAGCAGCACCAGGATTACAAACAGGAACCCCGTGAGCTTGCATTGCATATAGATGTTGCCTCGGCAACGGTGCGGGTTGCCGCCGACTGGCTGGATTGTCCTTGAGCAGTGATCCGAATATAGCTCTCTGCCGGGAATTTACCAGAGACCAACACTGGTATTTTTACGTATCCCGGGCAGAGTTTGGGCAGGTAGCAGCGTAGCTAAATGCCGGCCCGCGAAGAACGCCGGGCCAGAATACACTGGCTGATCGATTTGCCGCCCCGGGCGGTGTCCGCCCACCCCCTTGCATCCCCCCACCGCTTTATCTACAATCGCGCCCCTTCAGGCAAGTGGGCCGGGCTGTCACCCTCGATAACCCTTACGGACACAGCAAAACCTGAATCTGGCTGGCGTAGCTCAGTAGGTAGAGCAGCTGATTTGTAATCAGCCGGTCGGGGGTTCGATTCCTCTCGCCAGCTCCAATATTTATAGGTGGTGCATTCCGGTCATATAGGTCGCACTTTATTCCGAGGACATGGGTAACACTTTTGGAGCGAATGGGTTTACCCCCACTGGCTCCACCCTGTTCTCGTCCTGATCAAAGAATCCTGGGTCATAATCCATAAAGCTGGGATACGGCCTTCCGGCAAGCCAGATCTCGTCAGCGACCTCTCTAATCCCCACATACTGGCCGGCAAACACGGTGCTGAAGTTGACCTTTCGGCTACCGATGCAGATTCGCCCGCATTGCATGACCGGACAATCCAGGTCATGAACCTGGCTAAAAGATGATTTCAGCATGTAACCGGTATAAGATTCGAGGTTCGGTCGAGGCGCCCATTTCATGCCCTCATACAACTACAGGTATCTATGTCCAAAGCCCCTGGCAATCACGACGATACCATTCTGGTGGCGCGCTGCATCGCTGGTGACGGCGCGGCCTGGTCAGCTCTGGTGCAGCGCTACCAGCGCCTGGTTTACGCGATCGTCAGGCGCATGGGGCTCGATGAGCACACCGCCGCGGACGTGTTTCAAACCGTTTTCGAGCGCCTTGTTGAACACCTGCCGCGCATCGCAGACCCCAGCCGACTGCAAGCCTGGATTGTCACGACTGCCAAACGAGAGGCCCTGCTGCAACGCAATCGCGGCCAACGCATGGTGTCGATAACCCACGGTAGCCAGGACGATGCGCAGGGTCTGGAATGGGACCTGGCAGACGACTCGCCCGGCGCCGAGGAGGCTATGGACGAACTACAGCAGCTGCACCAGGTGCGCGGTGCCATGGATCGGCTGGATGAGCGCTGTCGAGACCTGCTGTTGCTGTTGTTTCGTGATGAAGACGCGAAACTGGCGTACGAGGAAGTCGCTCGACGGATGTGTATGACCGTGGGCAGCATTGGACCGACACGCGCGCGCTGCCTGGACAAACTTCGCCGCCTGGTCGGCGATTGAAGAGGGATACCGCAATGACGGAAGAGCAAAGGCTACCTGACAATAAAGGGCGGATGAACTTTCCATGTATTTCCCCGCCCGCTCGCCACTCTGTCTTACATAGTTTTCTGCGTATCGTGACATCATGAAGCCAATTGACAGCCTGACAGACGATGAATTCACCGAGCTCGTCCAGCGCGCTGCACGTTTGCCGGATGCCCCTCCGGCGATGCTGCAATCGGCGATTGACCTGTGGCCCAAAGCTCAGCCCAAGGCCCACAGTGGTCTCACCGAAGCGGTCGGCAATATTATTCACGCGGTGTTGAGTTTTGACAGTTGGGCACGCCCGGCAGGCGCTTTCGCTATGCGTTCCGCTGGCTCGGATACACGACAGCTGCTGTTCAGCGCCAGTGGACGCGACGTCGATCTGCGTATCGCCCGCGTGGCCGACACATTCACCCTGACGGGGCAGGTCCTGGGGCCTGATGAGACCGGCACCATAGAGCTCGTGGCTGATTTTCGCTCCCCCGGTTCGGAAGCAGAACCCGGGGATAACCAGCCAGGCGATAGCGAGACCCTGGTCGGGAGCCGGGTCACGCCACTGGATGAGTTGGGGGAGTTTCGGCTGGACGACATAAGCCCTGGGACCTATCGCCTGAGATTGCAACTTGGCAGCGACGAGATTGTGCTGCCCCCCGTCGTTCTTGGGGAACAACCAGCATGAGCACCGCCATTCCGTGAGAGAAACGGCGACTGGGTCGACCGCGGCCGATACCGCGCGCCAGCTGCTTGAGCCCGGCGCTGCCCCCTTCATCCCCGACTCGGCTGAAGATTTGCTGGCCGTGGCATGGGCGTTGAAGAATCTCTGTTACGCGTCCTGGAGCAGCGAACCGGCGCGCGCGGCCGACACCGCCGAAGTACTTCAGAGCCTGGTTATTCAATCCACCGCCATATTCGGTGCCCCACAGTGTATTGAAGCGCAAGCTGTCGCCGACTGGGCGATGGGGATTGCCCACCTGACTCGCGGGGAAATGGCACAGGCAGTAGAGCGCCTCGATACGGCGACCGGGGCCTTCAGCGGCCTGGGAGATGCCGGTCACGCAGCGCAGACCCAGGTACCCAAGATCATGGCCCTGTCCATGCTGGGCCAGTATGCGGCGGCCACCGAATGCGCAGAGCGGGCAGGGCAAGCCTTTATCGAGCTGGGCGATATGCGTTCCGCTGGCAAAGTCAGTCTCAATCTCAGTGCATTGCACGAACGTCTCGGCGCTTACGCCGAGGCGGCGCGTGAATCCCGCTCGGCGGCAGTATTATTTGCCCGCGTCGGCGATCGCGAGCTCTCGGTCATGGCCGATATAAACACAGGCAATGCCTTGACTGGGCTAGGCGACTTCGACGAAGCACTGCGCATCTATGCTCGGGCCCGGATGCGCGCCGCCACCCATGGCTTTCCTGTGCTGGAGGCCCTGGTTGATGAATCCGTGGCACTGGTCCATCTCGCGCGCGGCCAATACCATATGTCTCTAGCTGGATTCGAAAACTCGCGACGGCGCTACGAATTGCTCGGAATGCCGCAGCATCTGGCAACCGCCGAGAAGCAACTCGGTGACGCGTATCTTGAGTTACGGTTATTACCAGAGGCATCGGCACTCTTCGAGCAGGCCATCAGGCATTTTGAACGGCTGAATTTTCCGGACGAACAGGCGTGGACGTATGTCCAGCTCGGTCGTGCGCAAGCACTGTTGGCGCAACCTGAAAGCGCCTCGGTGTCGTTCTCACGGGCTACAGACTTGTTCGTTCAGCAAGGCATCGGCGTGGGCGAGTCAACGGTCAGCCTGGCACGTGCAGAACTGGCTCTGTCAGCGGGTGATCCCGGGCTTGCGCAGGCCCTGGCGGCACAGGCAGCCATCGGCTTCGGGACGACCGATCTCACCGACGGTTCCGTGCGCGCTGATGTCCTGAGAGCAGATGCATATTTAAGCGCAGGCAAGGTCGAGGACGCCAGCGACTTGTATGATGATACGCTGGGTCGGGCACGCGTAATGCAATTGGTGACCGTACAGGTGCGCTGTCTGACAGGCCTGGGCTTGGCCGCCCAGGCAAGAGGCGACCTTGCGGCCGCGCGGACGGCCCTGGGTGCGGCCATCGAGCTCTTTGAGGACCAGCGGCGTGCACTACCAGGAGACGATCTGCGCAGCGCCTTTCTCAGCGACCACCTTCGCCCGTATCACGCGCTGCTGCAAATGTCCCTGCAGGCGCACGCCGCTTCACCGTGCGCAGCTCTGGCCGCCGAAGTTCTATTCCAGCTTGAGCGAGTGCGCGCGCGCTCGCTTGGCGAACGCCTGAGCCACTCAGAGAACAGCGAGCATAGTGAAGCCACCCGGAATTTACGCGACCGTTTGAACTGGTTGTACCGCCTGGCACAACGCAGGGAGGAGGAGGGTGAATCGTCCCAAGTCCTCTCGCAGGAGGCGCGCAGCGTGGAAATGGAATTGTTGGAGCAGGCGCGGCGCGCACGGATGGCAGTGCCTGCCAGCGTGAAATCACCGTTCGGGTCGGGCAGTACCTCAGCCGGCGACTACACCGACGGCCGCGTCACCATCGCTGCCCTCCAGGCGCTGTTGGGCGAAGCGGATGCCCTGGTCGAATACGGTGTGCAAGGTGACGAGCTGTTCGCCTGTGTTCTGAAGCCCGCTGGCGTCACCGTACATCGCAATCTCGCGTCCTGGAGCCAGGTACTCGATGCACTGCGCGCGGCGCGATTTCAAATTGAGACCCTGGGGCGCGGCGCCGCAACGGCTCACCGGCATATCCAGATACTGACGCATCGCGCCCTTATCCGCATGCAGCAGTTGCATGCGCTGGTGTGGGCACCCATTGCCCCTACTCTCGACACCTGCCACCGGCTGCTGGTGGTGCCACATGGCCAACTGGCCTTGCTTCCCTTTGCCGCACTGCACGATGGCAGCGCCGCCCTGGCCGAACGTTTCGAGTTGGCGGTGGTGCCGAGCGCACAGTTGGCCATGCGCGGCTACCTGCGTCAGACGCTCGCGCCGCGGCAAGTGTTCGTGTTGGGAGAGTCCAGCCGGCTGCCACACGCAGCAGAGGAGGCAAATTTTATCGGCAGCTTGTTTGACGATGCCAAAGTGTTCGTCGGCGAGCAGGCGACGCTCGCTGCCGTGCAAGGCCATGCCGGCCATGCCAGCGTGGTACACCTTGCGTGCCACGCGCAGTTTCGCACTGACAATCCCATGTTCTCAGCGCTGCATCTTTACGATGGTGCTCTCACCGTGGAACTGGCGGAAACGCTGCAACTGCAACCTGGACTGGTGGTGCTCAGCGCCTGCGAAACCGGGCTGTCCGAACAGAGCTGCGGAGATGAAATGGTGGGCCTCGTCCGGGCCTTCCTGGTCGCCGGCACAGCCCGGGTACTGGCCTCCGCGTGGCCTATAGACGATCAGCACACGGCGCAGTTCATGGCCAGCTTCTACAGGGCGTGCTCCCGCGGGGAAGCACCGGCCGCTGCCCTCCGACATGCGCAAGTGAAGGCCATGAAAGACACTCCGCATCCATTCTACTGGGCTGCATTTACCTTATACGGTGGCTTTTAAACCATCAAAGCATGACCACTGAAATGACCGGGGGGCGAGAGCCGTGTTGCTCACGGACAGTCGACTTCCGGCTTGACCGTGCCGAGTGCTGCACGGGCATCGAGTTGCTGCAGTTTGTCTTCGCACAGGACTGTGCTGCGTCGCTCGATACGCCGCGCCACATCGCGTGGCCCCAGCGCTGGATAGCGTGCAATCAGCAGCGCCGCTGTACCCGTCACCAGGGGCGCCGCCATCGACGTGCCACTCCAGGTACCATATGAGCCGGCCACGAGGGGAAGGAAACTCGTTATGCCTGCCCCTGGCGCCGCTATATCGACCCAGGATCCATAGTTACTGAAACTGGCGACACGGCCGGTTGCATCGCTCGCGCCTACCGACAACATGCCGTACACGCCGGCGCCCGCGGGATAATGCCGCACTTTATCGCTGGCATCGTTGCCCGCGGCCGCAACCACCACTGCTCCGTGGAATTTGCCGCAGCGGTCCTTGTCGTCATCGTAGCCGGGATCCGAGATGTCGACGTCGGGGCCGACTCGACGCCCGGGCGCAGCGGCTGCATCGACGATCGCGCAGGTCGCCAAACCCACGGCGGTGCGGAGTATATCCGATCGATTGATGGTGCCAAGGCTGAGATTGATCACGTGAGCGCCATCGTCGGTACCCGGGTTACGATCCGGGTCCACGGAGTACGCCAGCGCCTCTACCAGAACCCAGGCATTGCCCATACCGTCGGCATCGAGAACCCGGACGGGCATAATCTGCGCGTCCGGTGCAACCAGCGCGACCACGCCCGCGACATGAGTGCCGTGTCCAAAGCCCGGATTCCTGCTGGCGTTACCGACTTCGCTGGGATCACTGTCGTCGTCGACAAAGTCCCAGCCAGGAATCAGCCGCGCCGATAGTCCGGGGTGCAAAGGGTCCACGCCTGTATCAAGCACTGCGATACGCACGCCGTCGCCAGTGCTCTTTGCCTGGGCCGCCTGGAGGTGTATCGCCTGTGGCGCCCACTGAGCCATATAGTCCGATTCCTCACCAATGGCCCAGGCGGCGTTACGACGCGCCTCCGGACTACGCATTGTCGGGTTGGTCTCGGCCGCGAGCACGTTGATATCGAGGGACAGTGTCTCGATCAAGGTCTTCGTTGAGGCGCTGCCCGTGACTGCCAACCGGTAGATGGGGCGGCGGCCGAATTGGCTGATTACCTTCAACGGGTACTTTTTCAGCAGTGGGGCGAGCACCGTTGTGCTGCGCAACCTGACCAGTATCTCGCCGTTCAACGCGGCATCAGTGATCCTGGTCTTCGCATGAACGGTAGAGGCCATCAGGCCCGCGCCGCAGACCAGTGCGGCAGCGAGGACGAGAGCTGTCAACGGGCGAACGTGTGCACTTAACATGGCAATAATACTCCGATAGGACAGATATCGACGCGTCGTGCGGAAGAGACTCCGCCGCAGCCGTTAAAGCTGGCCTTTATGATCTTCTCGCTCAACATGTCTTGCTTCCATTGTCATAAATTGTGATGTGTTCCGAAACCTCTGCGCATCTATTGATCGCTATAAAGTGAGAAATGGTTCAATCTCATGAATTTATAATTACATGAAAAGACTCGCTTGGAGGCTGTCAAGGGCAGGCCTTTGCTACGCCACGTTCTTTGTCAGCTACAACAGGCCGTATAGCTGCCGTGACCTGAGCCACGGCGACGTATTAATGGGCGATTTCTCGCCAGCTGCCGCTAGTTGTCAAGCGCACACCCCAGTGGGCCCACCGTAACGCTTGTGCCGGACGCGACCTTGGGGAAATTATCCGGAAATGGATTAAATTCGTCCGTTCGAGTGTCGAATTCCAGGTCACCACCCAAATCGCCGTTAAGTTGTGTCACAAGAGCGATCGACCCGACTTCAGTTCCGCCCACGCGCACCGCCAGTACACTACCCTCCGTGAACTTGCTCCTTGGTGCGGCCTCGAAGGACGCATCGAATTTAGCCCTGCCGCGACGCTTTTCGTAGCGTGCATCCATGGAAATGTCGCCGGCACCCTCGGAACCGCACGCCAGCCGGGTCCGGTCACTGCCCGCAAATGCACTGCCACACGTAATGCTTCCCGTGACAGCGGCTGCCACCAATATCATACTCAAGTTGGTTTTCATATCTCGTCTTCCTTCACGTTGTGGGTTTTGTTGTGCCGTCTCGATGACACATCAGACAGAGACAGATGAACGCAGGAAAATACGCAGATAACAAAAGAAAGTTTGAAACGGGGACTGTGGGGCGCCAGTCGATGTCCTTACACAGACTCCCGGTCGGAAAACATCTCCACATCAACACGATTGGCAAGTGCCATCACGGATCGCAGAGCCCCAGTAAGCGCTCCACCTCATTCAGCTCATCTGCGCGGCCGAATTCGGGCGCACCCGCATCGATCCACAAGGCCAGCGCTGCAAGTTGATTGACGCTCAGGGCGCTGCCTGTCAGGGGCATGGGACTGCCGGCGACGGTGAAGCTGCCGGGGTTGGTCCTGGCGGCCACCTTGCGATAAAGAAAGCTGTTGTTGGCATCTCCGGGCAATACCCGTTTCAAACCGCCCCCGGCTCGGGCTGCGACATTGACGATGGCAGCGTAGGCATTGCCACTGGAGAGGTTCATGCCGTTAGCCGCGCCACTACCCTGGTGGCAGCCACCGTTACTACAACCCTTGCCGTCGAAAATGACGTTCTGAATGGCGGCAAAGCTGGCTGTGGGTGCCGCCTCACACAGCGGCGCAAACTTTGCTACCAGCGGCGGCATAACCTTGCCCCAGTTGTCAAAAACAACGCCGGCTTTGACGTCGAACACACAACTCTCGCCTTGCTGGGCGATGCAATTATCCCAACCGACGAACTGGAATCCGGATCTTGGCTCGGGTCGATAGGTTTCGACGTATTCACGGACCGCCACGGCTTCGCAAGGCAGTTCCTCCAGCAGGCAGTCATTTTCTCCTGAGGTGGACCGTATGTCCCCTTCGCCGACGATATCGATCGGGTGGGTGCAGCCAGCGAGGCTGAGCAGGAGAATAATTGGCAGGTAGTGGCGTTTAATACTGATCTCCCTGGAGCATACACCCTGTTCCCCCTGTAGTGGATGAGAACCGCGGGTGTGCCCGGTGTCGGGTTAACTTGGCGCGAGAGATGCCTTCCGTTTTCAAAGACCCATCTCAGTCAGGGGGGATTCCTGGACGACAAGGTTGGCAGCATCGACGTCGACACAGACCACATCTGGCCGCAATCGGGCAGCGACCCGGCAGGCATTCATTGCCGTAGAACCAGACCCTGTCGCCTCGAGGGTCGACCCGCTCATACCGCGCGACAGCAATGTTTCGACCTCCCGGGAAGACAGACCCGGTTGCAATTCGAGCAGCAGCGCAACAATGCCGGAAATATTCGCGGCCGCGAATGAACTGCCACTGGCAAAATTATAGGTCCCGTGTGGAAATGTCGTCAGTACGTTTCCACCGGGTGCCGTGATCGACGCCACGCCGGGTTGCGCAGCCTGCAAAATGTATTGCGCACGCTCCGAACGGACGCGAATAATTCCATCGATCCCCGCAATAAACCCCGGCGGAGCGGACTCCTCAGGCTCTGCGACGACGACGATGATGCCCTCGCGCAGCGCAACCTGTAACAGCGTCCCGACCAATGGATCAGGTGGGCCTGTCAAGCTCAGGTTTACAATGGCCGTTTTTATGAGGATAGCCGTATCGAGCGCCCTGGCCAGGGTGAGGCTGTTGCAGACTGCGGCGATGGCACCTGGACGCTCCGGCCAGCAGGCGCGCAGGGCGAGCAGGCGCGCATCCGGTGCAACGCCTTCGATGCCATGCCCGTTTTCGGATAAAGCGCCGATGATCCCCGCCACGGCCGTCCCATGAATATCATCCTCGAAGTTCAGTCCACTTCCAGTCAGGTCGACCATCTCCGCCACCTGGCCATCGAGATCGGGGTGGTTGACGTCCACACCGGTGTCGATGATGGCGATCCGGATACCGGAGCCGGTGGCCCAGCGATGCACAGCTTCTACCTGCATATCGTTGAACGAAGTCTGTAACGGTTTGTAGGGGTCCTCCCCAGCCAATGCCCGGAATGTGTTCATGCGTTGCACCGACTTCACCCGACTGTCCGCACGCAGTCGCGCGATGACCCCTTCCAGGACCTGCGCATCATCCACCCGGTAGACGACACAGTGCACGCCCAGTGCACGAATCGGCCACTCCAGGACGGTGTCTACCGGGTAGTCATCTGCTATGTCCGCGGCACGTGAACGGCTCCATGAGGTGCCCTGGTACGCGCTTCCCCGCCGGAAGTAACGCCCGGGGCCAGTGTTGGTTGTCCTTGCCAGGCCGCGATCATCGAAGGTCAGGAGAATTTCCCGGGAACTGTGCATTGCCGGGGTGGCAGCGCCGCCGTTGCCGGCACCTGGCTGCTGTTGCGCGTAGGTGGCGCAGGACAGGAGGCAAGCGATGGATATTGTACGGGCCAGTCGCCTCATTTCGCTTGCGCCTCATAGGGACTGGAGATTGACATCGGCTGTGCCGGCTCCGCGAACAGGACTTCCTGGCGGCTG
>JAZBNW010000016.1:0-16635 GCA_036350855.1 Halieaceae bacterium | reverse complement strand
GGTCTGGCCGGTGTCGGGGCGCGAGTTGCTGTTGATCGCCTGGGGCATGGGTTCCAGCAGGCTGCCGCCCCACTGATGGTGAGGCATGTGGTCCACCATGTCCTCGACGTCCACCAGTGATACCAGGCCGATCATGGGCTGGATGGCCTGGCCGCCACCGGCGTCGTTGCTCCAGCGGGCAAAGGTTCTGCCGGTGACCCGGTGCTGTCGGTCGAAGGTGACCAGCAGGAACTCGCCGTGCATGTGGGCATTGCCCCAGTCCACCGACAACAGGTCTGCGCCCATGGCGCCCAGACTGAGCCCGAGGGTGTCCTCGCGTATCTTCCAGAATTCCCAGGCCAGGACATAACCGTTGCCGGCTTCCGACAGCCGCTGGGGAGGCCCCAGCTGTGCCAGCACGTCGGAAAGGTGCAGGTCCTGGTCGATGGCCGGCAGCATTTCCGGCGACAGCCGGGTGCCCAGCTCGTAACGCCACTGGGTGCAGCCGGACAATAACAGCGCCAGCAACAGCAGCAGGGCGCAGCGCTCAGCCTTGCGCAGCTTCATCGATCCGGGTCGCGAAGTCGGTCAGGATGTCATTCTCGTCGAAGAACAGGATCGCCCGGTCGTAGTGGGTGTCAATTTTCATACGGTTGTAGAGAATCAGGATCAGGCCGTTGCCGACGGAGCGCTCGTACAGGTAGTACAGCACGGTTTCCTCTTCCAGTGAGATCACCTGGGAGGGGGGGCCCAGCAGGGACAGGACCTCCTTGCGCGTGGTTTGACCCGGAACCAGCCGGCTGGTGGCGCTGCTCTGCCAGGTCACCTCGACACCGCGTTTGTTCTCGTACTGGGCGCAACCGGCCAGGGCGGCCGTCAACAGGCAGGCGCTCGCGCCGACAGCAAGGCTTCTCTTCACGCAGAATCTCCGGGGTAAACAAGATCGGTAGAATATGCCATCTCCTGTGTTCCTGGTACAGGCCAAAAGATACCGCCTCAACAAATCATGGACGGCGTGATTTGCTCGCCGCCCCGGCCGGAAGGGGCGATAAATTTTCTGCTCAACGGGTACTTAAGCCGCGCTAACTTGGCTAATATGGTCAGCTTCCAAAACAGAATAAATACAGGAAAGCCTATGAAATTGCGCGGCGTACACTGGCTGGCACTTGCCGGGTTACTCTCAACGCTTGTCGCCTGCTCCCGCGACGAGCCCCGGACAGAAAGCGCGGCACCCCCGGCGCCTGTTGAGACTGCAGCGGTTGCGGTGCCTGCGGCGCCGGCCCCCGCGCCGGACGTCGAGTGGCGCCAGCACGGCCTCAACCAGGAGGAGACCCGGTTCAGTCCCCTTGCGGATATCAATGACGGTAACGTCGGCAAGCTGGGACTTGCCTGGTATTTCGACTACCCCACGGCGCGCGGTATGGAGGCGACGCCACTGATCATCGACGGCGTTATCTATACCACCGGCTCCTGGAGCATGGTCTACGCCAACAATGCGCTTACCGGGGAATTGCTGTGGTTCTACGATCCCCAGGTGCCCAGGAACTGGGCGGTTCACGGCTGTTGCGATGTCGTCAACCGCGGCGTCGCCTACGACAAGGGTCGGCTGTTCTTTGGCACCTATGACGGCCGGCTGATAAGCCTCAATGCGGCGGATGGCTCGCTGCGCTGGGAAGTGCAGACCACGGATAAGGAGCGACCCTATACCATCACCGGCGCGCCACGCATCGTCAAGGACAAGGTCATCATAGGCAACGGGGGCGGTGAGTTCGGCGTCCGGGGCTACGTCACCGCCTACAAACTCGATGACGGGGCCCAGGCCTGGCGTTTCTACACGGTGCCGGGTAACCCCGCCGACGGCTTCGAAAGCGACGCCATCAAGAAGGCGGCCGAAACATGGGGCGGCGGTGAGTGGTGGGTCGTGGGCGGGGGCGGTACCGTCTGGGATTCCATGGCCTACGACCCCGAGCTCAACCTGCTGTACGTGGGGGTTGGCAACGGTGCACCCTGGAACAGGCAGATACGCAGCCCCGATGGTGGCGATAATCTCTACCTCTCCTCCATTCTCGCGCTCAACCCGGACGATGGCAGCTACGTCTGGCACTACCAGACCACCCCGGGGGACACCTGGGATTACACCGCAACCCAGCACATGATCCTCACTGACCTGGAACTGGACGGCAAGTCCCGCAAGGTCATTATGCAGGCCCCGAAAAACGGGTTTTTCTACGTGCTGGACCGGGCCACGGGTGAGCTGCTTTCGGCAGAGGCCTATGCCGCCATGACCTGGGCGACCCATGTCGACATGGAGACTGGCAGGCCGGTGGAGACCGAAGGTGCCCGCTACGAGGACAAGGCGACCGGGCTGCATTTCCCCGGACCGATCGGCGGCCACAACTGGCACCCCATGAGCTACAACCCGGATACCGGCCTGGTGTACATCCCCGCCCAGGACGCCCCCTGGGTCTACGCCACTGACGAGGAATTCCGCCACCGCAAGGGCTTCTGGAACACGGGCACCGACAACCGTCCGGCCACCCTGCCGGATGACCCGGCCGACAAGAAGGCCGTGCTGGACAGCGTCACCGGCGCGATCATCGCCTGGGACCCGGTGGCGCAGGAGCCGCGCTGGAGGGTGGACCACGAGGGCCCCTGGAATGGCGGTATCCTGTCCACCGCCGGCAACCTGGTGTTCCAGGGGAATGCCTCGGGTGAACTCGTGGCCTACCGCGCCGACAACGGCGAACGATTGTGGGTCTTCGATGCCCAGACCGGGGTAGTGGCCCCGCCGGTCACCTTTCGCCTGGGTGGTACCCAGTACCTGGCGGTGGCGGCGGGTTGGGGCGGTGCGCTCGCCCTGGTGGGCGGCGAGGCGCTCACCGCGGGCCCGATCCCCAACCGCAGTCGCCTGCTGGTATTCAAGCTTGACGGCAAGGCAGCACTGCCGCCGGCTGTCGACAAGCCCCTGGTGATCGATCCCCCGGAGCTCACTGCCTCCGCCGAGCAGCTGGCGTCAGGGCAGAAGGAATACCTGACCTATTGCGTCTTCTGTCACGGTGATGGCGCGGTCAGCGGGGGCGCCACGCCGGACCTGCGGGCGCTCACGCCGGAAAAACACGCCATGTGGGACGCGATTGTGCTCGGTGGTATGCACTGGCAGAACGGCATGGTTGGCTTTGGTGACGAGTTGGACAAGGAGCAGTCTGACAATATTCACCACTATGTCATTGAGCGGGCTCACTTTGCCCTGAAGTCCGGGGAGGAGGGCGGCGGTTAGTGTGATGCGCCGTGCCGGTCGAAGAAATTCGACCTAAAAAAAGGGCCGGCGCTTTCAGGCGCCGGCCCTTTGGTTTCCTACTGCTTTGTCAATGAGCCCGCGCCTTGGCACGGGCTGCATTGTCGCAGGTTCAGATCGCTACGATGTTCTCAGCCTGCGGGCCTTTCTGGCCTGCAGTAACAGTGAACTCTACGCGCTGGCCTTCGGCCAGAGTCTTGAAGCCGGAGCCTGAAATGGCGCTGAAATGAGCAAAAACGTCAGGGCCGTTTTCCTGGGCAATAAAGCCAAAACCCTTTGATTCGTTAAACCACTTTACAGTACCGGTTACAGTGTTAGACATTGTCGTATCCTATATATATTCATAAAAAATTCGCCCTCGTAATTAAAGGCATTGTGCTGGAACTAGGGCTTTTTATTTAAAGACTTCAGGACGAGGTAGTACAGCGGGACTTCGAAATGGGGAATTAAATAACAGTCGTTCTTCCAAGCTGGCGCTACTATATACCCTAATTGATTACTGTCAACGTTTATTTTCAGAGTTTATTTTCAGGGCTGTGCAAAGCTTGCCGGACGAGCTGGCGAGGTATCAGGGACCGGCGCCCTGTCACGCGGGGTCCAGCACCAGTGCCAACGCACTGTTGTCGGCATAGTCCCGGCGCAGACTGCGTTCGAAGCGGCGCCATTTCCTCAGGATTTTCCACCGCGCCAGGCGGGCGCTGTAGTTTGCCAGCGGGATAAAATCCGAGTTCCCGATATTATC
Organism: Halieaceae bacterium; assembly: GCA_036350855.1. Taxonomy (GTDB): domain Bacteria; phylum Pseudomonadota; class Gammaproteobacteria; order Pseudomonadales; family Halieaceae; genus JARRPM01. Next base: position 12,619 of record JAZBNW010000016.1, on the reverse strand, counting down.
CACGATCACCAGCTTGCCGCTGTCTGCATCCGTCAGCTGGAACAGGATATTCTTGCTTTTCAATGTCATGGTGATGATGCGGTTGTCCAGCAGGTAGGCTTTCAGCTTCACCAGCGCGGCGCGCAGCGCCGGACCATGGCGCTCGGTCAGTTGTGTCGACGCGAGATAATGCCCAAGCGTGAAGGATATCCGGTTGTCGTAGTCTCTCACCGCATCGAATACCGCCCCCTCGCCGAGGTTTGTCGGCACCAGCCCGTAAAACCGCGGCAGCATGTCCCAGGCAATGCCCCTGCGGGCGAGCTCGGCGTAGTAGGCCTGTTCCCTGCGGTTCTCGTTGCCGGAGCCCGACACGACTATTTTGATACAACGCGTCGGGTCCTCCGGGTGCACGAAGCACTCGCGGTGCAGTCCCTTGCCGATCAGGGCGCGTGGGTCCAGTTCGATCATATCTCGCATGCATACCCCGGTTTGCTGGCGATTTCCGGCGCAGCATAGCATGAAGTCGTCGCACTCAAGCTGCGGCTCGCAGGCGGCCCGGGGGTTTCTATTCTCCGGGTGAAACCGTAAACTTCCTGCGCCCGCGAATCCACCACCCGCGCTGTGCGGGCGATGGCGACCGCCGGGTAATTGCGCTCCAGGGAGAAAGTGAACAGATGGCCAGGAAATGCCTGTTGATATTGTTTTTGTGGTTGGGCAGCACTGCGGCGATGGCGGCAGCTGTGCTGCGCGTCGGCGTCAGCGCGGACTACCCGCCACTGGTGTTCGAGCGCGAGGGGAAGATCGTCGGCATCGAGGCCGACAACGCACTCGCGGTGGGCGAGATCATCGGTCGCAAGGTGAGCATCAACAATATGCCATTCGACAAGCTGATGCCTGCGCTATTGGCCGGTGAAATCGATGTCATCATGTCCGGGTTCAGCGTAACGGCAAAGCGCAGTGAACAGGTTCTCTTTACCGACTCCTACATGGTGGTAGGCCAGATGGCTATCCTGCACCGCGACAAGATCGCCAGCTTCGCCCAGCCCTGGGCTGTCTATCGCCCGGGGGTGCGCATCGGGGTTGAGCCGGGCACTACGGGCGCCGCCTACGCCGAGCGCGAACTGACGGATGCCGAGATCAGCTTTTACCAGAATGCCGACGCAGCCTTTGCCGCCTTGCGGGGCGACCAGATAGACCTGTATATCCACGACGCCCCGACCAGTTGGCAATTGGCCACCACCCGGGAAAACGCCGATCTTATCAGCCTCTATTCCCCCATGACGGAGGAAATGCTGGCCTGGGCGGTGCGCCCCGGGGATGACGTTCTGGCGGGTGAACTCAACCGGGCCCTGGCGGTAATGAAGTCCAACGGCACGCTGCAGTACATCCTCAATCGCTGGATTCCGGTCAGGGTGGAAGTGCACTGAGGGCCGCCAGCGGCGCCGTCGGCGTGCCCGTCTTTCGGGGAAATCATTCCACCAGGTAGCTGGGCGTAGCGCGCGTTACCGGCCTAGTCATTGACGCCGGGGAAGTTGTACTCGTGACCCCAGAGGTCACCCTCGGTGGAAACCGTGGGCGTGTAGCGGCTCCAGTCCTGGATCAACAACCCGTCGTACCCGTATTCGAAGGCGATGCCGCCGGGTGCCAGCACATAGAACGAGCACATATTGTCATTCACATGGCGCCCCAGGCTGGCGATGACGGGGTGGCCCGCCTTGTTGGCGCGATCCAGTGCCTTGCCCACTTCATCCAGGGACGCGACCTCGACCATGACATGCACCACACCGACAGGGTGCGGCTGGTCGTACAGGGCGAGTGAGTGCTGGCGGGGATTGTCCGCGTGCATGAACACGACCTGCGACGGCGGGGTGACCAGATGCAGGACGTCGCACACGCCCAGGCCGATGAGGTCGGTGTAGAAAGCGGTGGTCTGTTCGATCTGTGGCGCCGGTATTACCGCATGGCCAAAGCCCATGTCCCCGGTGCAGGGACCGCCCGTCACGAAGCTGCCGATACCCACCGGTGAATTGAAGGGCCGGTAGTCCAGTTTGCGCCCGTGATACAGCTCCAGTGTGTTACCCGATGGGTCCTTTACCGAGACGTAAGCGCTGACGCAGCGGAGGGCGGCATCCGCGTCCGCACCGGGGCTGAGCGCATGCCCCGCCGCGGCCAGTGCGTCGCAGGTGGCCTGCCAGTCTTGCCTGTTGCGAAACTCCAGGCCGATTGCGAGCAGCCGGTCCCGGTCGCCGCTTTCCACCATGAAACGGAAGGGGTGGGCGTCCATGCGCAAAAACCGCGCGCCATGCGCGTCCTCGCGGGCCGCGTCCATCAGGCCGAGCACCCCGGTGCCAAACGCCATGAAGGCGTCACTGTCCGTGGACTCAATACGCAAATATCCGATGGCGGCAACTGTCATGTGGTGCTCCTGCAGTGAAGGTGGGTGGACCTGGCGCGGCCCGGGTGTAACGGGTCGCGGCATTATCAACCATTTTCAGCGCGGCCACAGCTGTACGCCGGCATTGGCCGCTGGCTGGTTCAAGTAAGGGAACCTCCGGGAAGCCCGGCTCCGGCTGGTCCCGGGGAAGAATTAACCGCCTGATCTGAAAAGTCACCCTCGCATGATCCTTTGGGTCATTGAGGGATGAAGCCTCGTGCCCGATACTGACCGGTCTGTCAGCAGGCCGACGTCAACCAAGGTTCGCCACGCAGCAAGTGCGACCCAGGAAAGGAACCCAGCAACATGGTGCAGTCAGACATTCTCAGCCAGCCCTTCGAGCTGGGCTTTACCTACACCCGTTCCACGGGTCCCGTGGTCGGCCGGTTCCTTACCGGCCTGCGCGAGCGCCGGATCGTTGGTATCCGCGCCAGTGACGGCAGGGTGATCGTCCCGCCCATGGAGTACGACCCCGCCACGGCCGAGGCGCTGGGCGAGTTCGTCGAGGTCGGCCAGGAGGGAGAGATCGTCAGCTGGTGCTGGGGGAAGCAGCCACGGGCGTCCCACCCTATGGATACCGCCTTCGCCTGGGGCATGATCCGGCTCGATGGCGCCGACGTGCCGATGATTCACTGCATAGCGGCCGCCGCCGAGCAGGAGCTGGCCACCGGCGCCAGGGTGCGTGCGGTCTGGGCCGACGAGCCCCGGGGCTATATCACCGACATCCGCTGTTTCGAACTGATAGGGGAATAAGGCAGTGAGCGAAGAGATTGAGCCAGTAAGCCGCATAGAGACCCCCATCTACCTGCAGTACAACTTTACCGCCGGCCGCGCGCCGGCCCGGTTCCTGCAACGGATCCGCGAGGGTGTGCTCACCGGCCAGCGCTGTCCGCGCTGCGCCAACGTCTATATCCCCCCGCGGGGTTCCTGCCCGGCCTGTGGTGTGCCTACCGAGGAAGAGGTGGTACTGCCGGACAAGGCGACAGTGCAGTCCTTCACGGTGGTGGCTATCCCCATTCCCAATAACCCGATCAAGCCGCCCTTTGTGATCGCGAACCTGGTGCTGGACGGGGCCAATATCTCCTTTATTCACCTGATGAGCGAGTGCGAGAACAGCGAGGTGCATATCGGCCAGCGGGTGCAGGCGGTGTGGAAACCCGAGGCGGAGTGGACTTACGCGATGGACAACATCCGCTATTTCAGGCCCATCGACGAACCGGATGTGCCGGTCGGGCGGATCGGCAAGCTTCCCATTACGGGCCTGGAGGGCGAGCAGTGACCGCTATGAAAGAAATTGCAGTCGTGGCATTCAGTCAGTCCGACTGCCTCGCCAGGGCGGGCGCCGCCAACGAGGTCGAGCTGATCATGCCCCAGTTGCGGGCGGTGTTCGGCCAGGTGGGTCTCAACAACGCCCAGGACGTGGACTTTGTCTGCTCGGGCAGTTGCGACTACCTGCAGGGGGCGGCGTTCGCCTTCGTCGCCGGGGTGGATGCGCTGGGAGCGGTACCGCCGATCAAGGAATCCCACGTGGAGATGGATGCGGCCTGGGCGCTGTACGAGTCGATCCTGAAGATCCGCATGGACCAGGCCGAGTCGGCGCTGATCTACGGTTTTGCCAAAGCCTCCTCCGGTGAGTTGCCGACCGTGCTGTCACAGCAACTCGACCCCTATTACCTCGCGCCGCTTTGGTTGGACAGTGTGTCCCTGGCCGCCATGCAGGCGCGCCTGCTGATAGAGAAAGGCCTGGCCAGCGAGCACAGCATGGCCGAGGTCGTGGCGCGGGCGCGCAAACATGCCATGGGCAACCCCCATGCCCAGATCAGCGGTGAGTTTCCGGTGGAGTCGCTGCTGGCGGCCGACACCGTGGTGTCGCCCCTGCGCGAATCCGACTGTGCGCCGGTGGCCGACGGCGCGGCGGCGATGATTATATGCACGGTGGACAAGGCCCGGGAGTGGGGCGTGCCCTATGCCGTGATCAGCGGCATCGACCATCGCATCGAGACCCACAACCTGGGTATGCGCGACCTCACCGACTCGCCCTCGACCCGCCAGGCGGCCGCGGCAGCGGGCGTGGCGCTCGGGGCGGTGGAGGTGGCGGAGTTGTATGCGCCCTTCAGCCACCAGGAAATCATCCTCGCCCGGGCACTGGGCCTGGGCGATGACACGGTGATCAACCCCAGCGGGGGCGTGATGGCCGGGAACCTCATGATGGCATCGGGCCTGGCGCGCATCGGCGAGGTGTTCCGCCGGATCGTGTCCGGGGAGATATCCCGCGGGGTCGCCCACGCCACCTCTGGCCCCTGCCTGCAACACAACCTAGTGGCAGTACTGGAGAGTGCCTGATGGCTAAACTGGCAGCAGTGGTCGGCATCGGCCAGACCCATTACAAAACCCGCCGCGGCGATGTGTCGATCGCCGGCCTGGTGCGGGAGGCCGCGGTCAATGCCCTGGAGGATGCGGGCCTGGGCTGGGACGATATCGAGGCGGTCATCATCGGCAAGGCGCCGGATATGTTCGAGGGTGTGATCATGCCCGAGAGCTACCTGACCGACGCCCTGGGTTGCAACGGCAAGCCCATGCTGCGGGTCCATACCGCGGGCTCTGTCGGCGGCTCTACCGCACTGGTGGCGGCGTCCCACGTACAGAGCGGAATGTTCAAGCGCGTGCTCACGGTCACCTTCGAGAAACAGTCCGAGTCGAATGCGATGTGGGCGCTGTCGACGCCGCAGCCCTTTTCGGTCCATCTCAACGCCGGCGCCGGTGGTTATTTCGCGCCGATCATCCGCGAGTACATGCGCCGCTCCGGTGCCCCCTACGATGTGGGCATCAAGGTGGCGGTAAAAGACCGCCTGCACGGCGCGCGCAACCCGCTGGCCCACCTGCAGCTGCCCGGGATCACCATGCAGGAGGTGGAGGACTCGATGATGTTGTGGGACCCCATCCGCTTCCTCGAGGCCTGCCCCTCATCCGACGGCGCCTGCGCCATGGTGATTTGCGCCGAGGAGCTGGTGGCGGAATCACCCAAGCCCCCGGCCTGGATTCGCGGCGTGGCCATGCGCTCGGAGCCCACCATGTACGCCGGCCGCGAGGAGGTCAGCCCCCAGGCGGGTCGCGATTGCGCTGCGGACGTCTATCGCCAGGCGGGCATAACCGACCCGCGCAGGGACCTGGATTGCGCAGAGGTCTATGTCCCTTTCAGCTGGTACGAACCCATGTGGCTGGAAAACCTCGGCTTCGCCCCCGAGGGGGAGGGCTGGAAACTCACCATGTCCGGCGCCACCTCCCTGGACGAGGGGGGCGATATCCCCTGGAACTGCTCCGGCGGCGTGCTGTCGTCCAACCCGATCGGCGCCTCCGGCATGATCCGCTTTGCCGAGGCCGCCCGCCAGGTGCGCGGGGATGCGGGCGCCCACCAGGTGGAGGGCGCGCGCCTCGCATTGGGCCACGCCTATGGCGGTGGCGCACAGTTTTTTGCCATGTGGGTCGTCGGTGCCGACAAACCCTGACAAGTGAGGAAAGCAGCAGTGGCCAAACACTTCAATATTGCCGATATGTACGAGATGGTGGCGGACAAGGTGCCCGCCCGAGACGCCCTGGTCTGCGGCGAGCGGCGGGCGACCTATGCCGAACTGGAACGGCGCGCCAACCGGCTGGCCCATTATCTCAGCGCCTGCGGTGTGGGGCCGGGTGACCACGTCGGCTTGTACCTGTACAACTGCAATGAATACCTGGAAGCCATGCTGGCCTGTTTCAAACTGCGGGCCGTACCCATCAACGTCAATTACCGCTATGTCGAGGATGAACTGCTCTATATTTTTACCAACTCGGACATGGTGGCCTGCATACACAACCAGGAATTTGTCCCCCACATCGCCGCGGTAAGGGCCGGCGCGCCGAAACTGGCCACTCTGGTTCATGTGTCTGATGACAGCGGCTGTGACGCCGCCTCGATCGATTCGGTCGAGTACGAGAGCGCCCTGGCGGGGCAGAGCAGCACACGGGACTTTCCCGATCGCGCGGACGATGACCTGTTCATCCTCTACACCGGCGGTACCACCGGGTCGCCCAAGGGCGTGATGTGGCCTCACAAGAACGTGTTTTTCGCGGCCATGGGCGGCGGTGGCTGGTTCCACCCCGACGGCGCCATCACCGAGCAGGAGCAGATCGCCGACCGGGTAGGGGACTTTCCTATCGTTGGAATGGCGCTGGCCCCGCTGATGCACGGCGCCTGCTGGTGGTATGCCTGTATCCAGCTGCTGGCGGGGAATACCGTGGTGCTGAACCCCGCCCACTCACTGGTGGGAGAGGAGATCTGGGACATCGTCGCCCGCGAGAAAGTCAACGCCATCACCATCGTCGGCGATGCCATGGCGGTGCCCCTGCTGGACGCGCTGGACGCCAACCCGGGCCGCTGGGACCTGAGCTCGATCTTCAGCGTGGGCTCCGGCGGGGCGGTCTTCTCCACCAGCAAGCAGGAGGCCTTCCGGCAGCACTTCCCCAACGTGTTCATCACCAACTCTTTCGGCTCCTCAGAAAGCGGCAACATGGGCATGGACGGCGGCGGCAAGAAAGGCCAGGGCCTGGGCAATGTCAGCAAGAGCGAATTCATGTCGGTGATTTCCGACACAGAAGGAGAGCCCCACCGCCACGTCTCACCCGGGGAGATGGGTATTTTCGCCCGCAGCGGCTACATTCCCGTGGGCTATTACAACGACCCGGTGAAAACGGCGAAGACGATTGTCGAGGTCGATGGCAAGTCCTGGCTGCTGATGGGTGACGAGGCGCGGCTCGAGGAAGACAACAGCATTACCGTGTTCGGGCGCGGCTCCAACTGCATCAATACGGGCGGTGAGAAGGTGTTCCCGGAAGAGGTCGAGCAGGCGCTGAAGGCTCACCCGGACATTTTCGACTGCCTGGTGGTGGGTACCCCGGACGAACGCTTCGGCAGCAGGGTGACCGCGGTGGTCTCCACCCGCGGCGGTGCCACAGTGTCGCTTGCTTCCGTGCAGGAAGACGCCCGCAAATATATTGCCGGGTACAAGGTGCCGCGGGAGTTACACGTGGTGGACGAGGTGCCGCGGGCGCCCAGTGGTAAACCGGCCTATCCCAGGGCCCTGGAGATCGCCCTGTCGGGGGAGCATCGGGTGTTGCCTGATGATGACAAGTGATCTGCCTTTTCCGTTGTCGCGATTCCATGATGTTGGCCCGCTGGTGAAAAGGGAGATTGAGGTTCCATTCGCGGCCGGGGTCCGGGTTTGTCCTGGCTCCATGGCCGCGGCCCTCCGGGCTGCCCTCAGTCGGTCAGGAGCCTTAAAGCGCTTCGCTGTCTCCTTCCACTCCCTCGGCGCTGGCCTTTAACATTCCGCCAGGACAAACCCGGACCCCTGCCTTTTATCGTGCATATCAATAAGCCCTTAAAAGATTGTGGCGGTGCGCCTACATCTTTATGGATAGAACTTACAGCGGTGGAGGGCGGGGGTTGCCTCGCGGAACGTAAAAGGCGCACGCCGAGGGAGTGGAGCGAGACAGCGCAGCGCTTTAAGGCTCGCGACCGACTGAGGGCAGCCCGGAGGGCCGAAGCCGTGGAGCGAGGCAACCCCCGTCCTCCGCCGCGAATGGAACGAGACACACTCAGTAAAAATCAAGACTTTCTGGAGCACGAGAATGAAAGAACTCGAGATAAGCACCAAGAACTGTATCGTGGAAAAAGACGGGCATGTGTTGATCGTGACGCTGAACCGCCCCGAGGCGAAGAACGCCTTCAGCCCCGAGATGCTGTTGGGGATGTACAAAGCGTGGCGAAGGCTGGAAGAGGATGACGAACTCTACTGCGCGATACTGACCGCCAACGGCGATACGTTTTGTGCGGGCATGGACCTCAAGGCGGGGGCAGAGGGACAGCAGCGCTCCACCGAGGAATTCATGGCGATCATGGCCGAGGTGCCGAACGTGCACTGGCAGGCACTGCTGCGGGATAACCGGCCCAACAAGCCGCTGATCCTGGCGGTGGAAGGCTATGCGCTGGCCGGTGGTACCGAGATCCTGCAGGGCACGGATATCCGGGTGGCGGCGGAAAACGCCGTGTTTGGTGTGACCGAGGTCGCCCGGGGCCTGTACCCCATGTCGGGCTCCACCGTGCGCCTGCGCCGCCAGATTCCCTATTGTATTGCCGCGGAGATGCTCCTGTGCGGCGAGCACATGAGCGCCCAACGCGCGCTGGAGATCGGGCTTGTCAACCGGGTGGTGCCCGCGGGCGAGACCCTGGCGGCGGCCCGGGAGTACGCCGCGAAAATCTGCGCCAATGGCCCGCTGGCGGTGCGGGCGGTGACGCGATCCCTGCGGGAACACCAGGAGTGTATGGCCGAGGCGGACGCCATGGTGGCCTCGGACGAACTGGCGGGGCCGGTATTCGCGTCCAGCGATGCCCGGGAGGGCATGCGCGCCTTCAAGGAAAAACGTCCCGCCGTATTCACCGGGAACTAGCCCGGGTAGTAAAACGACGGCGCGCTGCGCATAATGATGACCTTTTTTTGACGAGAGACTGCCATGACCGAACAGGCCCGAATATTTGATGACATCGTCCTCGGCCGGCGTGCCCTGCGGGCCTTTTTACCCGAGCCCGTGCCGGTGGCCACAATGGAGCGGATCTTCCACGTTTCCCAGCGGGCGCCGAGCAACTGCAACACCCAGCCCTGGATCACCCACGTCGCCTCGGGAGCCAGCCTGGCAAGCCTGCGGGAGGAATTGCCACGGCGCTTCATGCAGGGCGAGCTGAGCCTCGACTTTCCCTACGACGGCGTCTACCAGGGCGTCTACAAGGAGCGCCAGTACGGCTCTGCCCGGGCCCTGTACGACGCCGCGGGAATTGCACGTGAAGACAAGGCGGGTCGGCATGAACAGTTCATGCGCAACTTCACCTTCTTTGACGCGCCCCATGCGGCTTTCCTGTTTCTGCCCGAACCCTTCGGCCCGCGGGAGGCCGGCGACCTGGGCATGTATGCACAGACCCTGATGCTGGCCATGACCGCCCACGGCTTGGGCAGCTGCCCCCAGACCGCGCTGAGTTTCGAGGCCGATGTCGTCCGCGAGCTGCTCCAGATCGACCCGTCCAACAAACTGCTGTTCGGTATTTCATTCGGTTTTCCCGACCCGGACGCACCGGTCAACCGCTGCGCGACAGACCGGGCGGGCCTGGCGGACTGCGTCCACTTCCATTCCTGATAACAACAAAAGGATCGCTATGAGCGACTATCTGCTCTCGGAGGATCGCGACGGTGTGCGGGTGCTGACCCTGAACCGGCCGCAGAAAAAAAACGCCATCAACAACGAGATGTGGGTGGGCCTGCGCGATGCCTTCAGAAACGCCGCCGAAAACGATTCGGTGCGTTGCGTGTTGCTGTGCGGCGCTGGTGACAACTTCTGCTCGGGGGTGGATCTGGCGAGCTTTACCGACATGGCGCCGGGAGAGGAACACCCCTTTGAGTCGGCTGCCCGCGCGGTCGTCGAGTTTGACAAGCCGCTGGTCGCCGCGGCCCAGGGGGTAGCCGTCGGTGGCGGCGCCACGGTGCTGTTTCACGCGGACATCGTTTATGTCGGGCAGAGCCTGCGGCTGCGCCTGCCCTTCGCCAGCCTCGGCCTGGTGCCGGAGTGGGGCAGCAGTTACATGCTGCAGGCCAATATCGGCGCCCAGCGCGCCGCCGAGCTGTTTTACACCGCCCAGTGGGTGGAGGCGGACAAGGCGCTGGACTATGGCATCGCCGCCGCCGTACTGCCCGACAGCGACCTGTTCGAGCAGGCCCTGGGCAAGGCCCGGGAGATCGCCCAGTGGCCCGTCAACTCACTGCGGGAGATCAAGCGCAGCCTGCGCCTGCACCACCTGCCCGCGATCGATGCGGCGATCAAGGCGGAGCAGGCAGGCATGATGCGCCAGGCCGGCTCACCGGAAAACATCGAAGCCGTAACTGCCTTTATGGAACGGCGGGCGCCGGATTTCAGCAAATGCTAGGACCTTCAATACGGACTGTCCAGATCGAACAATCGCCTTGTGACAGTCATGGCTGCATTCGCAGCCGACAAACGCTACTATGAGTTGCACTGGATAACGTCTAATAAAAGGTAAACACCATGAACTTGATCAAGCCCTCCAGCTGGCGGCCGTTTCTGGCGCTGGTCTCCGCTGCCGCCCTGTCCGCCTGTGACAACAATGGCAGTAATGTGCAGCCGGTGGTGCCTCCACTGACCGACACCACTTACTCTGCCGATATCGTCTGGACCGAGTACGGCATTCCCCACGTCACTGCCGACGACTGGGGCAGTCTGGGATACGGCTCGGGATATGTCGCCGCGCAGGCCAACTACTGCGTGGTGATGAGGGCCATTGTCGATGGCAACGGCGATTCCGCCCGTTATTTCGGTAGTGATGGCGATCTGGACCTGGACCTGGTGATGAAGCTGTACAACGACGAGGAAGCGGCGCAGCGCATGTTTGATGCCTTTCCCGAGTTCCTGCAGCAAAACCTCACCGGCTATGCCGCGGGACTTAACCGCTACCTGGCCGACACCGGCGTGGACAAGCTCGCCGAGGGTGACGAGGGCTGCCGGGGTGCTGCCTGGGTGCGCGAGGTGGATGCGCTGGATGTCGTGCAGCGGGTACACAAGCAGATTTTGCGCGCCAGCTCCGACCCCCTGTCGGGTTTTGCGGTAGCCGCTTCTCCGGACAACGCCGTGGCCGTTACCCTGCCAGCCGGGATTGGCGCCGGTGAACAATTGCTGGCAACCCTGGACAGCGGGGCGGTGAGCGCCGCCATGGACATGCCGGCCGCAGAAGAGATAGGCAGTAACGCCTATGCGGTAGGTGCCGACGCCTCCCAGAGCAGCTCCGGCATCCTGTTTGGCAATCCACACTTTCCCTGGCAGGGCTACGAACGCTTTTTCATGTTCCACCTGACCCTGCCCGGTGAATACGATGTGATGGGTTCCGCCCTGCTGGGCCTGCCGGCGCCGGTGATCGGGTTCAACCAGAACCTGGCCTGGTCGCATACGGTCAGCACCGGCAAGCGCTTTACCTTCTACGAGCTGGAACTGAACCCCGACGATAAGATGCAGTACATCTACGACGGCGAGATGCGCGATATTGAAAGTCGCACCGTCACTGCGCAGAGCCTGCGGGCCGACGGCTCTGTGGAGACGGTGGAACACACGTTTTACCTGTCGCACTTCGGCCCCATCGTCGATCTTGGCGGGGTCTCGCCGCTGCTGGCCGGCTGGCCCAACGCGGTGGGCACCCTGCTGACCTATCGCGACGCCAACCTGGAAAACCTGCGCGGCCTGGAGCAGTGGGTACGCATGGGGCAGGCGGCCGACCTGGATGAGTTCAAGCAGGCGCTGCGATCCATCGGCATTCCCTGGGTGAATACCATTGCGGCGGACCGCTACGGGGACGCCCTGTACAGCGATATTTCAGTGGTTCCCAACGTCTCCATCAACAAGTACAACAGTTGTATCCGCGGCCTGCTGCAGACACTGCTGACGGAACAGGGCTTCGTCACCATGGACGGTTCCGATCCCGCCTGCGAGTGGGGCAATGACCCGGATACCGCAGCAGGCGTGTTCGGCTACGACAACCTGCCCAAACTGGAGACACGCAGCTACGGCGCCAATGCCAACGACAGCTACTGGCTGGCCAATCCGCGCCAGCTCCTCACCGGTTTCTCGCCTGTCATCGGCAAGGAGGAGGTGACCCAGAGTATCCGTACGCGGCATACTTTCGCCCAGGCTGAGAATCGCCTGGCGGGCAAGGACGGCCTCGGCGCCCCCGGCTTCAACATAGACAATATCCGCCAGCTCAGCTTCCAGGCAACCAACCATGCAGCGGAGCTGATAGTGGCGGATGTGATCGATATCTGCGCCGGTGTGGAGGACTGGTCCGCCTACTCGGATAACCCCGCGACCGCCGCACAGGCCTGTTCGGTGCTGGCAGACTGGGACGGTGCTCATAGACTGGACAGCGTGGGCGGTCACGTTTTCTTCGAGTTCTGGAAAGCGGTGAGCGGCACGGCTGACTTCTGGGCGGTACCCTTCAATGCAGCCGACCCGGTCAACACCCCCCGGGATCTCAATACCGCGGACGAGGCAGTGGTGGAAGCGGTCAAGCAGGCCTTTGCCGCCGGTGTCGACACCCTGGTGACTGCCGGTATCCCGGTGGAT
>JAZBNW010000015.1:0-37770 GCA_036350855.1 Halieaceae bacterium | reverse complement strand
GCATGGAGGTGATCGACCAGGAGTTCACCGACGCCGCGGTCAAATTCATGCAACAGGCAAACAAGGCGGGCAAACCGTTTTTTGTCTGGTTCAACGCCACCCGCATGCACGTGTGGACCCGGCTGGCGCCGAAGTGGGAGGGCAAGTCCGGTTACGGCCTCTACGCCGACGGCCTGATGGAACACGACTATCACGTGGGCCAGCTGCTGGATGAGCTCGACAAGCTCGGCATCACCGACAATACCATTGTGATCTACAGCACCGACAATGGCTCCCAGACCAACACCTACCCCGACGGCGGCTCGGAGCCCTTTCGCGGGGAAAAGGGGTCCACCTGGGAGGGTGGCTTCCGCGTGCCCGCCCTGATCCGCTGGCCGGGAACGGTGAAACCCGGCACGGTGATCAACGATATCTTCTCCCACCAGGACTGGTTGCCCACCCTGCTGGCCGCCGCCGGGGAACCGGACATTGCGCAAAAGCTGAAAGCGGGACACCGGGCGGGTGACAGGAATTTCAAGGTGCACCTGGACGGCTACGACCAGACGTCCCTGCTGTCCGGCAAGGGCCCCGGGGTGCGCGAGAACATTTACTACTTCGACGACAACGCCAACTTCAACGCCATGCGCTGGAACGACTGGAAGATCCACTTCGCCTGGATGATGGAGGGCTGGGCAGGTCCCCGCGAGACGCTCAATTTCCCGCGCATCGTCAACCTGCGCAGCGACCCCTATGAAACGTCGATCGACTCGGGTCTCTACACCCGCTTTTTCGCCGACCAGTTGTGGCTGTTCGTTCCCGTGCAGCAGGAAGTGGGCAAGTTCCTGATGACCTTCCGCGAGTTCCCGCCGCGGCAGGCCACCGCCAGCTTCACTATCGACAGGATGATGCAACAGATGCAGCAGATGTTGCAGATGCGGGCTGCGGGCGGGGCGGTACCGCCCGGCAAGCCCGCCGGGAAATAGCGCCCGGGCGCGCGATCCCGGGTACACTGGACATCGAGCCGCCAAAGGCCGACCATTGCGGGTTGTTTTTTACGCCACAAGGCCTTCCTGATGCTGCACAACAAGCCCGAGCTCTACAAGGGCCTGACCTATCCCTGGGGTCGCGCGATCAACCCGGCGCCGGGCCAGCCAGAACAGATTGCGCAGGGGGTGTACTGGGTTCGCTTCTCCATGCCGATGTCACTGGACCATATCAACCTGTGGCTGCTGGAAGACGGCGACGGCTGGACCGTGGTGGACACCTGCCTCAACCTCGGCAGCGCCCGTGAGACCTGGGAACAGCTGTTTGGCTCGGTGATGGGCGGCAGACCGATCACCCGGGTTATCTGTACCCATATGCATCCCGATCATGTGGGCCTGGCGGGCTGGCTGACGGAGCGCTTCAACGCCGAGCTGTGGATGTCCCGGGAGGAGTTCCTGATGTGCCGGGCAATGGTCGGGGACACCGGCCGCGAGGCCCCCGAGGTGGCCCTGCGCTTCTACCGGGCCGCGGGCTACACCGAGCAACAGCTGACAGCCTACAAGGGCAGGTTTGGCAATTTTGGCCGCGCCGTATCACCAATGCCGGAGAGCTTTCGTCGCCTGGTGGACCTGGAGACCATCACCATCGGTGACCGCTACTGGCAGGTCATCGTGGGCAGCGGGCACTCCCCGGAACACGCCGCGCTCTATTGCCCCGCCCTCAAACTGCTGATCTCCGGTGACCAGGTACTGCCGCGCATCACCCCCAACGTCAGCGTATTTCCCACCGAGCCCGATGGCGACCCCCTGCATGAATGGCTCACGTCCAGCGCGCGGATACGTGAGATGCTACCCGACGACGTGCTGGTGCTCCCGGCCCACGAAGCGCCCTTCCACGGGCTGCACGTGCGGCTGAGCCAGCTGATAGAGGCCCACAACCGGGATCTCAGGAGCCTGTTCGATTACCTGGATCAGCCACGGCGGGCAGTGGATTGTTTCCCGCCGCTGTTCAGCCGCGAGATCGGCGAGGACTCCCTGGGCCTGGCCACCGGCGAGACCCTGGCCCACCTGAACTGCCTGCTGGGACGGCGGCGGATCAGCCGCCGCCGGGACGAGCACGGGGTGAACTGGTATCAGCAGCGGCCTGAAACCGCGGGGTTTGAGGATGGGCCCGAAACGGCCGCGAGGGCGCCCCGGGCAAGCTGACGCCGGCTCTCAGGCGGCCTTTTCTGCGGGCTCGAGCGGGAGGACCTCCGCCGGGCTGCCGCGATGGAAGTCGGCGAGGTCCGGCTCGGCCATTTCCTTCACCCACTGGTTCCAGGAATAGGGCCACAGGGCCGGCTCGCCATCGGCATCCAGATACCAGCTCTGGCAGCCACCCACCCAGGCGGTGGTTCCCATCCCCTGCTTCATGTAGTTGTTAAAACGCAGCTTCGCTTCTTCGGTAGCCTCCACTGCCTGCAGGCGGCCCTTGCGCCACTGGTCGATCAGTTTCAGGACGTAGCTACCCTGCACCTCGCTCATGGCGATCACCGAGTAATTGCCCACCGGCGAATTCGGGCCCAGCATCAGGAAAAAGTTGGGAAAGCCCGGCAGGCAGACCGAGCGATAGGCCTGCACCTTCCTCTCCCAGGCCTTTTCGATAGACAAGCCGTCGCGTCCGGTCAGGTCCATGGGGCGCATGAAGTTGAAGGGGTGGAAGCCGGTCGCCAGGACCAACACGTCCAGGCCGTGCAGTTCACCGTCCCGGGTGACTACCCCCTGCTCGCATATCCGCTCGATGCGCGCGGTTTCCAGCTTTACATTCGGACGCTGCACCGCCTCGTAGAAGGTGGAGCTGACGATCAGCCGCTTGCATCCCACCTTGTAGTCCGGGGTCAGTTTTGCCCGCAGCTCGGGATCGCGAACACTCTTGCGCAGGTTGCGCTTCACCTGCCAGCTCAGCAGGGCATGACGCCAGCCACCGGAACTGACCGCTTCGGTGAAGGTGTTGCGTATCAGCCAGGCATAGCGCTGGCGCAGCCTGTCCATCCTGCCCTGGTTGCCACGCAACCTGGCTTTGTCACGCTCCGAATAATTCCTGTCCGGGGTATCGAGTATCCACTGGGGGGTGCGCTGGAAAATAGTCAGTGAACCCGCCGTTTTTGATATCTCGGAAATCACCTGCGCCGCGGTGGAACCGGTACCGATGATTCCCACGCGCTTGCCGGCGAGATCGACAGTGTGGTCCCAGCGCGCGGTATGGAACATGGCGCCCTGATAGCTGTCCAGGCCCTCGATATCAGGATAAGCCGGGTGGTGCAGGATGCCGGTCGCGGCGATCACGAAATCAGCCACGAGGTCATTGCCCTGGCTGGTGCGCAGGTACCACTTGCCGTCCCGGTAGTGACAGGCCTCGACGGACTCGTTGAATCGCACCTGTTCGGTAACGCCGTAGTCGGAAGAGATCTTCTCAAAATAGGCCTGGATTTCGTCACCGTGGGCAAATCGGTGCTGCCATTCCGGATTGCCCCGGAAGGCATAGGTATACATATGAGCGGGAATGTCGCAGGCGACACCCGGGTAGGTGTTCTCCCGCCAGGTGCCGCCAACCCTGTCGGCCTTTTCCAGGATGGTGACATCGCGGATGCCGGCCTCACGCAATTTTATGGCCATGAGTATGCCGGTCATGCCGGCGCCAATAACAACCACTGATGGGTTTCTGTCGTTCCTGTCTGCCATGTCGCCTCCCGTTCGGTTTTCCAGCGTGACCCCACTGTAAAGAAAAACGCCCTGCTGGCGAATATTTGAGCAGGACAAAAAATTGTGAATTCCGGACAGATGCCATTAGTATAACGCCATGGCTGCCAGCTCCCGCGTTTCCCACCATATCAAGGCCCTGCCGCCGGCCCTCAAGGCCATGCAGGCCATGGGCTTTGAACCGGAACAATGCCTGGCGGGCACCGGTATCACGTCCCGGGACCTGCTCAGCCCGGACCCGCCACCGGATTTCACCCTGGCCCAGGAATTCCGCTTCCACCGCAACCTGCTGCAACTCAGCGCCGACCCCCTGCTCGGCCTGAAACTCGGCAGGGTCTATACCATGCAGACCTACGGCCTGTTCGGTTACGCCTTCCTCAGCGCCCCCACCCTGCGCCAGGCAATGGCCATTGTCAGCAGTTACGGGCCACTGACCTTCACCCTGTTCCGGGTCGAGTTCAGGGAAACCGCGGCGGCGGGCATCCTGCAGTTTTCCAGGCTGCCGGAGATTCCTGATGATCTGCTCACCTATTACGTGGACCGCGACCTGGCGGCGGCGGTCGCTGCCGTGGAACCCGCGCTGCAGGCGCCTGTTCGACCCACCGGGGTCACCCTGATGCACGACGGCCAGGGCAGGGAGGCCGCTTACCGGGATTTTTTCGGCTGTCCGGTCGCTTTCAATGGCCTGCGTTGTGAACTGCGAATAGACGCAGCCGCGCTGGACACGCCCATGCACCTGCAGGATGCCGAAACCTCGGCTATCTGCCAGCAGCAGTGCCAGCTGCTGCTGGCGCGGATGAGCAAGAGCAGTGGCTTCGTCGAGCGGGTGCGCCAGTGCATAGTCGCCCGCCCCGGCTATTTTCCGGACATAGACCAGGTTGCCGGCAAGCTCCATATAACCGGCAGGACCCTGCGCCGCAAGCTGTCCGCGGAGGGCAGCAGCTTCCAGCAGATCCTGGCCGATGTGCGCTACGAGTTGGCGCGGGAGTACCTGGCCACCAGCAAGCTGTCGATAGAGGAAATAGCCGCGATGCTGGGTTACAGTAGTCCCGGGAATTTCACCCACGCATTCAGGCGCTGGCACGGCAGCCCGCCAAGCCAGTACCGGCAGGAGAGCCGATAACATGCTTCAGCTCCTGGGCAGGTGGCTGCAGGCCCTCAAGGTCGCGGGCTTTCGCGCCTATTACCGGATCGTCAGCGCCCTGACCTGGCGCGGCCATGTGCCGCCGGGACCCTTTGTCGACCTGCACATTCCCGTGACGGAGGCGGTCGCGATCAGGGCACGGCTCTACGACAACGCCCTGGGCGGCGCAAAACCGCTGATTGTCTATCTTCACGGCGGCGGCTGGGTGATCGGTAATATAAAAACCCATCACCCGTTCTGCCAGGCCATGAGCACCGCCACCGGCTGCAGTGTCATCGCGCTGGATTACCGCCTGGCGCCCGAAGATGTCTTCCCTGCGGCGCAGGATGATTGTCTGGCAGCGACCCAATGGATTGCGCGGCACGCGGCGCAACTCGGCACCAGCAACGGCCGCCTGGTGATTGCCGGCGACAGCGCAGGCGGCCACCTGGCCACCTGTACCTGCCTTGAGTTCGACGCCGAAAGCAGACCGGGCATCTGCGGCCAGGTGCTGATCTACCCGGCCACCGATCACTACACTGCGGGCTTCGCCTCCTATGTGGAGAGAGCCAGGGGGCAGACGCTCACCACCGGTGTCATGCACTGGTTCTGGGATACCTACCTCGGTGGCCTGTCGCCGAACGATGCCCGTGCGCAGCGCGCCTTCCCGCTGCGCGCGCCCGGGCTGGCCTCCCTGCCACCGACCCTGCTGGTAACGGCCGAGAAGGACCCCTTGCGGGACGAGGGCAAGGCCTACGCCGGGGCGCTGGAGCAGGCCGGTGTCGCTGTCAGCTACAGGCACTTCGGCACGGCGGAACACGGCTTCGCCTGCTCCGAGGGTCCCCATGCGGATTTCCGCGACTTCATGCAACGGCTCACCACCTGGCTGGCGCAACTGGACTGAACGATTCGAGGAGCGACAAGCATGAAACCTGAACTGGACCTGGTCATTTTTGGCGGTACCGGGGACCTGTCCACCCGCAAGCTGCTGCCCGCGCTGTTCCAGTTACACCGTCACCAACTGGCGGATCGACTGCACCGCATCGTCGCGACCGGCAGGGCCCACATCGCCGACGAGGACTTTCGCACCACGGTAAAATCAAATCTGCAAAGATTCCTGCCGCAGGGTGCCTGGAGCGAGGAGGTGTGGAGCACATTCCACGATCGCCTGTTTTACAGCACTATCGATGCCGGCAACGCCGCTGACTACGAGGCCCTGGGCAAGTTGCTGGACCTGGGCGAAGCACCCGGCAGGCTCTATTACCTGGCCACCCTGCCCTCGCTGTATGGCCAGATCTGCCAGCAACTGCAGGGGGCTAACCTGGTGGACGAGCACAGTGGCGTGGTGCTCGAGAAGCCACTGGGGCACGACCTCGCCTCCTGCCAGCAGATCAATGAACAGGTCTCGCAGGTCTTCCGGGAAGAGGAGACCTACCGCATCGATCACTACCTGGGCAAGGAGACGGTGCAGAACCTGCTGGCAGTGCGCTTCGGCAACCCGCTGTTCAGCCCCATGTGGCGCAACACCTTCGTCGATAACGTGCAGATCACGGTGGCCGAGGATATCGGCGTCGAGGGACGCGCCGATTATTACGCAAAGACCGGCGCCCTGCGGGATATGGTGCAAAACCACCTGCTGCAGTTACTGTCGATCGTCGCCATGGAACCACCCGTCAGCCTCCGCGCAGCGGATATCCGGGACGAGAAAATGAAGGCGCTGCGGGCCCTGATGCCGATCACGGCAGACAACGCCAGGGAGTGCACGGTGCGCGGTCGCTACGCCGCCGGCGCGGTCGACGGCGAAGCGGTACGGGGCTTCCTGGATGAAGCGGAATTCGGCAACGCGGATAGCACCGAAACCTTCGTCGCCATCAAGGCCGCCATCAACAACTGGCGCTGGGCGGGGGTACCCTTCTACCTGCGCACAGGCAAACGCCTGAGCAGGCGCTATTCGGAAATCGTCATCGAGTACAAGCGCCAGCCGTTCTCCCTGTTCGCCAACGACGCCAACGAGTTGACCAACAAACTCGTCATCAGGCTACAGCCGGAGGAGAGCATCAGCCTGCACACCCTCAACAAAAAGCCGGGCCTTACCAACAAACTGAGCCTGCAGCCGGTGGAGTTGCACCTGACCGACGAATCCCGCGGCAAGGCCGACAGCTACGATGCCTACGAACGCCTGCTGCTGGATGCCATCAACGGCGACCAGACCCTGTTCATGCGGCGGGACGAGGTGGAGACTGCCTGGCGCTGGATCGATACGGTGATCGAAGCCTGGGAACAGAACGGCACCCCGATCAAGAATTACAACGCCGGCACCATGGGGCCCAGTGCCGCCACGGCCCTTACCGCCGTGGACGGGCGCAGCTGGTATGAATGACTGGCATATTTTTCCCGGCACCGCGGAGCTGGACCGGGCGCTGGCGAAGTACCTGGCGGGGCGGCTTCAGACCGATATCGAATGCCACGGTCATGCCAGCCTGGCGGTGTCGGGCGGCGGTACGCCCAGGGGTATGTTTCGCCGGCTGTCCAGCTGCGAGCTGGACTGGAACCGGGTCTGGCTGACCCTGGTGGACGAGCGGCAGGTGGCCACCGACAGCCCCGCCTCGAATGAGCGCATGCTGCGGGAGCACCTGCTGCAAAACCGCGCCGCCGCCGCCCACTTCGTCAGCCTCGCTGACAACGGCACAGGCGGTCTCGAGGCGCTGGGCCGCGCCCTCGGCGCTATTCCGCGTCCATTCTCGGCGGTCGTGCTGGGCATGGGCGACGACGGGCATACCGCCTCCTGGTTTCCCGGGGCCGCCAACCTGCCCGCACTGCTGGACCCGGCCAACCCGGCGGATGTGGCTGAAACCACGCCGGTCACGGCCCCACACCGGCGCCTGACCCTGACCCTGGCGGCGGTAACCCGGAGCCGGGAGATCCTCGTTCACATTACCGGTGAGGCCAAGAAGACACTGCTGGAGAACGCCCGGGCGGACCAACACCCGGTCGCGGCGATCCTGCAACAGACAGTAACCCCTGCAAGCATCTGGTGGGCACCCCAATGACAGACCCGGCACTGAACGCTATCACTGAACGCATTATCGAGCGCAGCGCCAATTCCAGGCGCGCCTACCTGCAACGCATCGATGAGATGCGCGCTGGCGGTCCGCTGCGCGGCACGCTGTCGTGCAGCAACCTGGCCCACGGCTACGCCGCCTGTGAGGCCGGCGACAAGCAGCGACTGAAACTGGTGGAGGCGGCGAATATCGGTATCGTCAACGCCTACAACGACATGCTGTCCGCGCACCAGCCCCTGGGGGCATACCCCGACATCGTCAAGCGGGCCGCCCACGCGGTGGGCTGCACCGCACAGGTCGCCGGCGGGGTGCCAGCCATGTGCGACGGCGTCACCCAGGGCGCCCCCGGGATGGAGCTGAGCCTGTTCAGTCGCGACGTCATTGCGGCCGCCACTGCCATCGCCCTGTCCCACAACATGTTCGACGGTGCCCTGATGCTCGGGGTTTGCGACAAGATCGTGCCGGGCATGCTGATCGGCGCCCTCAGTTTCGGCCATCTGCCCGTGATGTTTGCGCCTGCCGGGCCGATGACCAGCGGAATCAGCAACAAGGAGAAAGCCGCGGTCAGGCAGCAGTTCGCAGAGGGCAAGGTGGGGCGGGAACAGCTGCTGGAGGCCGAGTCGGCGGCCTACCACGGCAAGGGTACCTGCACATTCTACGGCACCGCCAACAGCAACCAGATGCTACTGGAGGCGATGGGGCTGCACGTACCCGGGGCCGCTTTCGAGCCCCCGGGTACGCCACTGCGAGATCAGCTCACGATTGCCGCCAGCCAGCGCCTGTGCAGGATCACCGCACTTGGGCGGGACTACACACCCCTGGCGGAGGTGGTTGACGAGAAATGTATCGTCAACGCCATCGTCACCCTGCTAGCCACCGGCGGATCCACCAATCACAGCATTCACTGGATCGCCATAGCCCGCGCCGCGGGGGTGATCATCGACTGGCAGGATTTCAGCGACCTGTCCGCCATCACCCCGCTGGTGGCGCGCATTTATCCCAACGGCAGTGCCGACGTGAACCATTTCCACGCCGCCGGCGGCACCGCCTTCGTCATTCGCAGCCTGCTGGAATCCGGCCTGCTGCACGAGGATGTGCGCACCGTGTGGGGACCGGGCCTGCACAACTACGCCCAGGAACCGAGACTCGCGGAAGGGGGCATCCGGCATGTACCCGCCGCGGAGTCCAGCGCTGATACCAGCGTGTTGCGCCCCGCCGCCGACCCTTTCGACCGTGAAGGCGGCCTGCGCCTGCTTACCGGCAACCTGGGTCGCAGCGTCATCAAGGTGTCAGCGGTGACGCCGGAACACCGCGTGGTCGAGGCGCCGGCGCGGGTGTTCGAGGACCAGCACGAACTGGAGCGGGCTTTCGAGGCGGGCGAGCTGAACGGCGACATGGTTGCCGTGGTGAGGTTCCAGGGACCCCGGGCCAACGGCATGCCCGAATTGCACAAACTCACCCCCTACCTGGGTTTGTTACAGGATCGCGGTTACCGGGTCGCGCTGGTCACGGATGGCCGCATGTCAGGCGCTTCCGGCAAGGTACCCGCGGCGATTCACCTGACACCCGAAGCGCTGACCGGCGGCGCCATCGGCAAGATCCGCGACGGCGATATGATCCGGGTCGATGCCGAGCAGGGTGAACTGGCGGTACTGGTGCCCGCCGATGAATGGCAGAAGCGCAGGCAGGCGGAACGAAGCTCCAGGCACAGTGACTACGGCATGGGCCGTGAGCTGTTCGCCCATATGCGCGGCGCGGTCAGCGAACCGGAATCGGGGGCGACGATTTTCCAGTAGCCTGCAGCACTCAGGGGTTCGTAAAAGGGTCTACGCCTTTTCTATCCGCTGCCGCCGGCCCTGGCTGATGGCTATGCCGCTGCAAATGGCGGCCAGCCCGACAAACTGCCAGCTGTTGACGGCCTCGCCCAGTAATAGCGCACCGGCGGCGAAAGCCAGGGCGGGAATGATATAGTTGATCAGGGACAGGAAATTGGGGCCGCAGTTGGTGACCACGACAAAGTAAACCCAGGTGGCCAGGCCCGTGGAAAACACCCCAAGGGCGACGGTCGCCAGAAGGGGGCCGGCATGGATCTGCAATTCCCAGGGCCGCTCCAGCAGCAGGCAGAAAGGCAGAATCACCAGGACGCCGGTAATGAGCGACCCGGTAGCGGTCACCAGCCCGTTGTGAGCTGGCAGACGCTTGCTGTAGATATTGTTGACCGCGTAGGAAAAAGTGGCGGTGACGATCGCCAGTTGAGCCGGGAAATTCGCCCCGCCAAGCTCGCTCAGGGCGTCGCCGCCGATCAGGGCGGCCACCCCGGCAAAGCCCGCCAGCACTCCCAGGGCTCGCCGGGCAGTGAGTTGCTCGTGGGCGACAAAAAAGTGAGCGAGCACCATGGTGCTGATCGGCACAAGCGCCATCAACAGGCCCGCCTGGCCGCTGGCAATGCGCATCTGGCCCCAGGAAATGAGGGTAAACGGAACCAGATTACCAAGCAGGGTCAGCAGGGTGAACCGCAGCCACCAGTGCCTGTCGCCGGGCAGTTTCAGGCCCTGCCAGCGCATGATCAGATAGAGCACCAGTGCGCCCACAAGCAGCCGCAGGGTAACCAGTGTGAGCGGGGGAAAAGAGTCCAGGCCGATGGCAACCAACAGGAATGCGAAACCCCAGGCCATGCACAAACTGCCGAGCATTACCCAGTCGATAGCGCGGGGAGTTTGCAGAGTCACAGCGCCAGACCTGCTAGAGTTGAACGTCGAGACATATCCGTTTGGTTTTCTCCGGGGCCGCGGTGTAACGTTCAGGCTTTATACAGGAGCGCGATATCATGCACAAAAGCAAACTGGCCGGGTTCATTATAGACTGCAGGACCGACGACCTGCCCGGGGCCGCCCGTTTCTGGGGCCAGGCGCTGGGGATGGACGTGGAGGAGCTGCCCGGCGCAGAAGGTGACAAGTACATCAGGCTGAAAGACCCGGCGCAGCAGCTGCATATCGAGGTACAGTCGGTAGACCACCCCAGCCGCGTGCATCTCGACATAGAGACCGACGATATCGCCGCGGAAGTCAAGCGACTGCAGGCGCTGGGGGCGACGGTCGTAGCGCAGGTCCAGAGCTGGTGCGTGATGCAGGCACCCACCGGCCAGCGCTTCTGTGTGGTCAACAAGTCCTCGGCGCGCTTCGACCAGGAGGCAAACAGCTGGCGGGACCAGGACGACCCACCCGATCCATAGCAGCGTCAGGCGGACGCCACCATGTCCCTGCGGGCAGCTTACATATCGCCGAAGAACGCCTTGATATGCGCCTCCACGCTGCGGGCCAGCGCATGCAGGTCATAGCCCCCCTCCAGGGATGACAGGACCCTGCCCCCGGCGCTGATATCCGCCTGTTCGCACAGGCGCCTGGTCACCCAGGCATAATCGCTGTCGACCAGGTTGAGTTGCGCCATGTAGTCGGCCTGATGGGCGTCAAAACCGGCCGAAACCAGGATCATCTCGGGGGCAAAATCCGCCAGCCGGGGCAACCAGTGCTGCTCTACCGCCTGCCGGAATACCGCGCCATCCGACCCCGCCGCCAGCGGCACGTTCACCACATTGGCAGCCTCGCAATCATGGCCACTGTGGGGGTAAAAAGGGTGCTGGAAGGTCGAACAAAACAATACCCGGTCATCCCCTGCGACAATGTCCTCCGTGCCGTTGCCGTGATGCACGTCAAAATCGATGATGGCAACCCGCTCCAGTCCATGGTTTGCCAGCGCGTGAAAGGCGCCAATCGCCACATTATTGAAAAAGCAGAATCCCATGGCCCTGCCGTGCTCGGCGTGATGCCCGGGAGGCCGCACACCACAAAAAACCTTGTCCACCGTGCCGGACATCAACAGGTCGACACCCAGTACCGCCGCACCGGCGGCTCGCAGCGCGGCCGCAAGCGTGTGCTTGCCCATGGCGGTATCACCTTCGACCCATACCAGTCCCTCACCCGGCGATATCCCGAACAGGTGCTCGACATAGGCCGGGTCGTGCACCAACTCGAGCAATTCCCGCGACACCAGCGGTGCGTTATAGTGATGCAGTGCCATGTCCAGGCCCGAGGCGATCAGGCGATCATTGATGGCAGTCAGGCGGGCGGGGCGTTCAGGGTGATGCGGTCCCGCATCGTGCAACTGGCAGTCGGGGTGTGAAATATAGGCAAGCGACATGAACATCCTCTCCAGACATCTACTACCAGCATCTTCAGCTGAACCGGGCGGCATTGCCTCGATGCGTATCCACTGGTGCCCCTGTGTTATGAACCGTTTGCGGCACCACGACCCACAGTAATGAGAAAACACCGATTAGACAAAGTTTTCGAGCCTGCATCTGTGGCCCTGGTCGGGGCCTCGGCTCGCCCACTGTCGGTCGGCGGGCAGGTACTGGGTATGCTCATCGATAGTGACTACCAGGGCAAGCTGTACCTGGTTAACCCGACGCACGATGAAATCCGCGGGCTGCACTGCTATCCATCCGTCGGCGCCATCGGACAGGCCGTCGACCTCGTGGTAATCGCCGTTCCCGCCGAGGCGATAGCCGGGATCATGCGCGAATGCGGCAGCCACGGGGTCGGGGCTGCGATAATCATCTCCGCCGGATTCGCCGAAGCCGGCCCGGAGGGACAGGCCCTGCAGGACGAGATCGTGGCGATAGCAGGCGCCTGTGGTATCGCACTGGTAGGCCCGAATTGCCTCGGTGTCGTCCGGCCCAGGGTGGGCCTCAATGCGAGTTTTGCCAGGAGCAGGGTGAGCAGCGGGCATGTCGCCATGGTCGCCCAGTCCGGTTCCTTCTGCAGCGCATTGCTCGACTGGGCGGACGCCAGGGACTTCGGGTTCTCGGCTGTGGCATCCCTGGGGGCGACGGCGGACGTGGACTTCGGCGAAGTGCTCGACTACCTCGCCCTTGATTCCCACACCAGGAGTATCCTGCTCTACATCGAGGGCGTGTCCGACGCACGGGCCTTTATCAGCGGATTGCGCGGGGCGGCGCGACTCAAACCCGTCATCGTGGTCAAGTCGGGCCGCAGTGAGCGCGGAACCCGCGCCGCAGCCTCACATACCGGCGCCAGGGTGGTCGGTGACCTGGTTTTTGACGCGGCTATCAAGCGGGCGGGCGCGGTGCGGGTGATGACCGTCAACCAGTGGTTTGCCACGGCCCAGACCCTCGCCTCGGGCATCAGGGTGGAAGGATCCCGGCTCGCCATCCTCACCAATGGCGGCGGGCCGGGCGTCATGGCCGCCGACCGGGCGGCCGATGTCCGTGTGCCGCTTGCGGACCTGTCCGCGGCGTCCATGCAGAAACTGACAGCCGCACTACCCATCCACTGGTCCCACGCCAATCCCGTTGACATCCTGGGGGATGCCTCCGCCGAGCGCTACAGCCTCGCCACGCAGATTCTCCTGGCGGATGAAAATGTCGACGGCATCCTGGTCCTGCTGTCACCCCAGGGCATGACCGACCCGCTGGCCTGCGCCGAAGCGGTGATCGCGGCAACCGGATCCTCCCGCAAGCCGGTACTGACCTGCTGGCTGGGTGAGAAGAGGGTGCTGGGGGCGCGCCAGCGATTAATGCTTTCAGGCATCCCGTCCTTTACCAACCCCGAGGCAGGCGTCGACGCCTTTGGCTCCCTCGCCGCCTACCGCCGCAACCAGAACGCGCTGCTGCAGGCACCCCCGCCGCTGTCCAGAAAGAGGGCACCGGATATCACGGCGGCGCGGCTGCTTATCGAGCAGACGCTGGCGGATGGCCGCTACATCCTCAGCAGCAACGAGGCAAAGGACGTGCTGCGGGCATTCCACCTCGCTGTATCGGCCACAGGCCATTCCGATAGCGTCACCCTGCTGATGGAAGACAGGCCCCATGCCCGGCAGGTGGCGATCGGCATCTCCCGGGACCCCGTTTTTGGCCCGGTCATCAGCTTCGGTGCGGGTGGAATCGGGGCACAGATATGCGCAGACAGACAGGTCGCCCTGCCACCCCTCAACGACTACCTCGCCAGGGAACTGATAGAAGGTACCCGGGCCTTCGCGCCCGCCAGTCGTTTCAACAAGGTTGCCGAGGCGGATATCGAGGTCCTGGTGGATTGTCTGCTGCGCGTTTCGGAAATGGCCTGTGAGCTGCCCGAAATACAGACTCTGGATATCGACCCACTGCTGGTGGACGAAAGGGCTGCCACCGGCGTGGGGGTGCGGATCACGGTGGCTGCGCCACGCAGCTCGACCAGCCGCTATTGCCACATGGCCATACACCCCTACCCGCCTGGCCTGGAGACACGCTGGCAACTGGACGCGGATACGACCGTACTGATACGACCGATCCGACCGGAGGACGCCAATACCGAGCGCGACTTCGTGGACAACCTCTCCAGTGAGAGCAAGTACTTCCGCTTCATGAACCACATGGGCAAGATCAGCCCGCTTATGCTCGCCCGCTTCACCCAGATAGACTATGACCGGGAGATGGCGCTGGTGGCGATGCTGGGGGAAGACTCGAAACAGCCCAGGATGATCGGGGTCGCCCGCTATATATCCAACCCGGATGAGCTGTCCTGCGAGTTTGCACTGACGGTGGCGGATGACATGCAAAAGAGGGGGCTGGGGCGCCAGCTGATGGAGCGCCTGATCACTATCGCCGGGGACCGGGGGTTGCAGATCATGGAAGGTGATGTGCTGGCGCAGAATTCAAAAATGCTGCGCCTGTGTAACAGCCTGGGGTTTCACACCATACGCGACAGCGGCGATCCGGAGGTGGTCATCGTCAGGCGGGATATCCAGGCCGTGTGAGCGATGCCGCCAGCCGGGGCGGTTGCCCCACTCAGGCGGCTATCTTGCCGAGTATCGCCAACACACTGCCCCTGTCCAGCAGCCGCGGCACGGGATAACCATCGCCCTCGGCCATCGCCAGCTCTGCAATGGCGTCGAAATCCTCCCGCCGCAATTTGTCGGAGTGATCCGGTATACCCACTTCGGTGCGCAGGTCCCGCACCGCCCGGATAAACTTCTGGGCCAGCTGGCTTTCCGGCTCACCGGATTTACCCGCCCCCACCAATACCGCCAGCTCGGCAAGCGGCCGGCTGGACTCGAGCTGGCAGAACTCCAGCACGTGGGGCAGCACCAGGGCATTGGCCAGACCGTGGGGAATACCGTACTTGCCACCCAGTTGGTGCGCGATGGCGTGCACGTTACCGACATTCACCTGGTTGATGGCGAGACCCGCGTAATAGGCACCCATTGCCATACCCGCCCTGGCGTCGAGGTTGCTGCCGTCGCGATAGGCCGCGGCCAGATTCTCGAATACCAGTTTTATCCCGAGGCGTGCATCTTCCAGTCGCGTACCCCGCTCCCACACGCCAATATAGGCTTCGATGCCGTGGGTAAGGGCGTCCATCCCGGTGGCCGCGGTAATATGTGGCGGCAGGCCGACAATCAGGGACGGGTCCAGGGCGGTGGCGGCCGGCAGCAACGTGCTACCGGAAATGACACCTTTCTGGTGAGTCCCGGAATCGGAGATAACCGCCCCCATGGTGGCCTCGGAGCCGGTACCTGAGGTCGTCGGTACCACATAGAGCTTCATCACATCGTGTTTGACCTTGCCAAACCCGACCCAGTCCTTCGGTGACTCGTCACTGGTGGCGGACGCCGCGATAATCTTGGCGGCATCGATCGAGGAACCGCCGCCTATGGCCAGGATGGCCTGGCTGCCATGGGTTCTGGCCACCACTACTCCGGCTGCCACCTGCTCATAGGTCGGATCGGGGAGTACACCGTCGTAATAGGCGATATCGATACCGGACTCGAGCAGGGGAGCGATGGCGGCGTCCACGACGCCCAGTTCCCGCAGGGGCTTGTCGGTAACGATAAGTACTTTCTTCGCTCCGGTACGCAGGATGTGTTTACACAACTCGCCACTGCTGCCGCTACCGACGAAAGCGCGGTGACTCGCGCCCGGGCCGAGCCCGGCAAAAAACTTCATCAGGCGGATGTATAGAGCGTGTTTGGTCTTGCGCAGGAACATTGACATGACTGACTCCGAAGATGGCCGTAAACCGGCAGCGCCTGACAATGGCCAGGCGCGCCAGTTTGCAGCCCCGCCCTCAACGCGGGGCCCGGGGCCGGTAGTTTAACCCTTTTTGGGCCCGCCGTTACTGCCTGGCCAGCGGGAACCGGAGATGGTGTCGACGAAGGGCAGGAATCCCTCGGGGTCCAGTTTGCCCGCCAGCTTGACTTCACGGTCGAGGAAGATCGGCCACCACAGGTGCGCTGACAGCTGTTCGCGCATGGGCAACAGGGTGGTCAGCGGATCCCAGGGGCTGTCCCGCAATATCAGTTCGCCCTTGACCTCCTCGCGCCAGGCGGTGCCATAGCGGCTGCGCACATGCACCACATGGGGGGGAAAGTCATACCCGGTTGCTGGCCCGCCGACACTTACTGCCTGGGAGACCTTGATCCACCACTCGTGCTGGTCGAATTCGGGCAGGGGATCCACCGGACCGACAGATGCCCCCTTGAACTCCACAAAGGTGTAGCCGTGGTGGATACAGCGGGCGGTCACCTGGGGCCCAAGGCGGTAAAACTCCGTGGTACAGGGATACTTGGGCTGGCCATTGGTTTGCTGACTGATGAATATGGCGGACTCCTGGTCGATGCCATAACCCAGGGTGTACTCTCCCTCGATCCCGTTATAGTTCGCGTCAACCGTGGTAACGATGCCGTACTCGGGCTCATCAGGCACCGGGTAATTATAGATGGTCAGCGTCACATGGGGGTTTGCGCCGGGCTCGATACCCGGTGGCAGCAGCGCCGCAATCTTGTCCGGGTCGGTCCGGTACACGATCTTGAGCATGGGCCAATTGACGATGTCGCCGGGATTACCCTGGGGGGCACCTGATGGATTGGTCATGTTTTTTCCTTATGAGTATGGGTTGATAAATGTCGGACGGAAAGCGCCTCAGGCGCCTACCATGTTTGCCACGGGGGTCTGGCGGTTGAGAATCATCTGGGCCCGCGCACGGATTTTCTCATCCGTTTCGGGCGTGGTGGCCAGCAGCCAGAACGCGTTGTTGCGCAAACCGTCAACCGCCATTTGCGCGACCTCGTCCGGGTGGGTCGTCTGCAGTTCAATACCCCATTCGGCAGCCATCTTCTTCATGTCATCCACCGAACTGATACCGGAGGCGTTGCCTTCCACCTCTTTCCTGAGCTCCTGCGGGCGCACCCGGCCGGAATTGAACAGACCTGTATCGACGACGTGCGGGCCGGGAAACAGGGCGCTAACCTTCACCGGGCTGGCGGCTGCCGTGACCTGGTAGTGCAGGTTTTCCGTTATGGCGTGTACCGCCGCCTTGCTGGCGGTGTAGATGGGCTGGTCGGGGTATACCAACAGCGCGCCGTTACCGGACCCGGTCACCACGAAATGCGCTTCCTGGTTCGCCGCCACCAGCCTGGGCATGAAGGCGCCTATGGTATTGACTACCCCCCACAGATTTACATTCATGCACCACTGCCAGTCCTTCTGCGAGTACTCCCACATCGCCCCGGATTCCCCCGCACTGATACCGGCGTTGGCGAAGACCAGGTGAATGCCGCCAAAGGCCTGCTCCGCCTTGTCGGCAAGGGCGTTCAGGCTGTCCGCGGAGGTGACATCGCAGTGTTCCACCAGGGCTTCAATGTTCTGTGCAGCGAGGTCGGCCTGGATCCGGGCCATGGCGGCCTTGTCCACGTCACCGACGACCACCTTCGCGCCGAGCCCGCCCAGGGCAAAGGCCAGGGAGCGACCGACGCCGCTGGAGCCGCCGGTGATCACCGCCACCTTGTTATTGAAGTCCTGCATGCTTACGCGATCTCCCGCTTGTCTTTTTCAGTCAGGTAGAACTGGCGCACCCACTTGCGGAACAGCACGAGAGTCTTGTCTTCCTTGCAGAATACGGGCCGGTGCTTGTGGACCTTGTTGGCCCAGATCGGGTAGTCGTCGCCGAGACCGTCGATGATACCCTGCATCACCTGGTCACCCGCCAGGTCCTCGATTTCGCGACGCACGGTCAGCGTCCAGCGCATTTTTGTTTCGTGCCGGTTGATGGGCTGCGCGCTGTTATAGACGACCATCTCCGCGCCCGGGCCATAACTGCTGCGCACCAGGGCAAAGCCCGGGTTGAACACCGCGGCGTGAAGCTGGCTGGGAATCGGGGCATTGCTGGCGTCTGAACGCAGGTGCAGAATCCGGCCGTTTTCTTCCACAGTCACCTCGGAGGGCGGCACATCCGGCTGGCGATGAACGTACTGGAAATGCACGGGATCACAGGAATTTTCCGCAATATCCTGGACATGGGCAGGCACCAGGAACTCGGCGTAGCGCGGGGAGGTCCAGTTGGGATCACCCAGCTCCGGCAGATCGGGCAGCTCCCACTGCGGTGCGGTATTCTCCGGGTGATACCAGATATACACCTCGCCGTTCTTTTCCTCGGTGTGCCAGGTCCGCAGGCGGGCGCGCTCGGGGATTTCCTCACAGTAGGGGATTTCTTCGCACTGTCCCTCTGCGCCAAATCGCCAGCCGTGAAAGGGGCAGCGAATTGACTCGGCGACCACCCTGCCACCCACCGCCAGGTTGGCCCCGAGGTGGGGACAGTAGGCGTCCTGCAATACCGGTACCCCGCTGCGGGTGCGATACAGCACCAGCTCCCGGTCAAATGCCTGCACCTGCTTCACTTCACCCACATGCAGCTCGTGACTGCGGGCAACCGAGAACCACCCCATGGGGAACTCCGGCGTCACATTGGTCTTGGATTCACACGCATCTACGATTGACATGCTCTGCTCCGATTGGTCGTTGGCCACTGTTGCTTGAAAATGACACGCAAGCCTCCCACACTGCTCCCCCGCACCGCAGGAAAAAGGTCACAGGTGAGCAAACTTGCACATATGTATACTAATCTAGTTTAATGGTTCGGGGATTGCAACACTCGGGCGATATATTCATGAATACGGCTTCGGCATCACCTGGACGACGGGAAAAGCGCAAGATCGAAATCCGTTCCAGGATAGAGGAGGCCGCCTACCGGCTGTTCAGGCAGCAGGGCATAGAAGATACCAGCATCGAACAGATCTGCGTGGAAGCGGACGTGGCCCGGCGCACCTTCTACAGTCATTACAACAACAAGCACGCCCTGCTGGGTGGCCTCGGCATTTCCCGACTGTACAACCAGTCAGAGCCCATGCTCGCCCTGTTGATGGCGAACCACCACTCCACCCGGGCGCGACTGGATGCCATGATCGAGTATATCGGCTCAAATTTTGCCACTTTCACGGAGTTTGACCGGCAACTGATCCTGATCGCACCCTCCATCTTTGCCGAGGATGCCGAGCAGCAGCGCGAGATCGGCAATTCCGCCAGCGCCAGTTTCACCCGCCTGATAACCGCCGGCCTGGAAATTGGCGACGTGCGCACCGATTTTTCCCCCGAGATTCTCGCCGCCATGGTAGTGGGCACGCTCAATATGCTGACAACCAGCTGGGCCATGAACAGCGACTACCCGATCTTCGACAATCTGGGCGAGGCGCGTAATATGTTCGAACAGCTGATCTGCAAACCCACAGCACCGGCGGCCGACGAGCCACCACAGGAGAAGACATGAACCCCATACCCACCAGCCGTCGCTATGTGGCAGTGGACCCGGAAGATCGCAGTATCAGCATCGAGCGGGGGCCGGTACCCGAACCGCTGCCCGGTGAAATACTCATCAAGGTCAGCGCCGCCGGCCTTAACCGCGCCGACCTGCTGCAACGCAAGGGCCTGTACCCGCCACCCGAGGATGCCTCGCCGATCATGGGACTGGAGGTAGCGGGCGAAGTGCTGGCCACCGGGAGCGGGGTGGAAAACTGGCATGCGGGAGACCGGATCTGCGCCCTCACCCATGGCGGAGGATACGCTGACTACACCGTGGCACCCGCGAGCCAGTGTCTGCCCATACCCACTGGTATGGACATGGCGTCGGCCGCTGCCCTGCCCGAGGCGCTGCTGACCGTCTGGCACAACCTGGTGCAGCGCTGTCACCTGCGCCCGGGTGAGAAAGTGTTGATTCACGGCGGCGCCAGCGGCATCGGTACCCTGGCCATCCCGATCTGCAGGGTTCTCGGGGCCGAGGTCTACACCACGGCAGGCACTGACGACAAATGTAGGGCGCTGGAGGCGCGGGGCGCGACCAGGGCGATCAACTACAGGAGCGAGGACTTCGAACAGGTGCTGACCGGGCTGGGACTGAAGGACCGGATCGACGTGATCCTGGATATCGCAGGGGGTGACTTCATCCAGAAAAATATCAACATTGCCGCACCCGAGGGAAGAATCGTCAATATTGCGTTCATCCGCGGTGCCCGGGCAGAGGTGAATTTCGGTCCCCTGCTGATGAAGCGGCTGGTGCTTACCGGCTCCACCCTGCGGGCCCAGAACTTTGCCCAGAAAGCCGTGATGGTGCAGGAGATCATGGAAAGGCTCTATGCCCACCTGGAAAACGGCGACATCAAACCGCTTGTCGACCGGGTTTTTGCCCTGGAGGACGCAGAGCAGGCACAGGACTACATGGAAAGCGGGCAACACATGGGCAAAGTCGTTCTGCAGATGTAGGCTTCGGGCCAGGTCTGTTATCTTGCCTGACAACAACTGGCTGCAAAACGGCCCGGGCGCGCGATGCACAAAGACTCTCTCCGACGTGTAACCGCCGCTGCCATCTCCCTTATGGTGACTGCCTGTGGGGGTGGCGGGGGCGGCGGCGATGATGCCGCTTCCGGGCCGGCGCCGGTAACCCCGCCCGTTGCGCCGCCAGCGGAACTGTTTCGCCTGAGCGGCACGATTACCGCCTCGAGCAGCCAGGCCGTGGACGGCGATACCAACGATCCCGGCGCAATTGCCCGCCCCAATGACACGGTGGCGACCGCCCAGGCCCTACCCAACCCGATCACCCTCGGCGGTTACGTCAACCAGCCGGGTACGGGTGCGCCCGGCCGTTCCCAGGTAGCGGGCGATGTGGACGACTACTACCGGGTAGACCTGCTCGCGGGCCAGAGCGTTACCATGCTGGTGGCGGATTTCCAGCAGGCCGATGCAGATCTCTATCTGTTCGACACCCAGGGACGGATTCTGGATTTCTCGATAGAGTCGGGGGAGGTGGAAACCCTGGTGATCCCACAGGATGGCACCTACGTGGTCAACGCATTCGCCTACGAGGGAGCCACCAGTTACATACTGGCCATCGGTAACCAGAATACGCTGTCGCGCCAGAGCCGGAGGCATTATGACATCGTTCCCTGGGAATCGGTCATCAAGTATCGCAGTGGCGCGGAGCCGGAAAAAGGCGGCCTGAAGCCCGCCCACACACGCCTGCGCCGCATGGGTATGGAGCAGCGCGCGGGCGGCCCGGGCAGGGCCAGACTGATGGGAATGCGCCGGGGACACAGCGGAGCTGCCGAAACCCTGGTCCGCACCGGAAAGTCCATGGAAAAGCTGGAACGTGTCGAAGATCCGGGCTTGAAGGCACGCCTGGAGACCCTGCTCGCTATCAAGTCCCTCAGGCGCGACCCGGAAATCGAATATGCCGAGCCCAACTACAGGGTGAGGGCCATGGCGACCCCCAATGACTCGGGCTACCCTTTTCAGTGGCACTATCCGCTGATCGACCTGCCGGCGGCCTGGGACACCACCACGGGAGATTCACAGGTCATCGTTGCGGTGGTGGACACAGGCATCCTCTCCAGGCATCCGGACCTCATTGGACAGTGGGTCGACGGCTATGATTTTGTCAGTAACACGGACAGGGCGCGCGACGGTGACGGCATCGATCCGGATCCGGAGGATCCCGGCGAGGGGGACAGCACCGCCAGCAACAGTTTTCACGGGACCCATGTCGGCGGCACCGTCGCCGCCGCCGGAGGCAATGGTATTGGCGTTGCCGGTGTCGCCTACGGTGCACGAATTATGCCCCTGCGGGCACTGGGCGCCGGCGGAGCGGGCACGACTTACGACGTCGATCAGGCCGTGCGCTTTGCGGCGGGGCTCGCCAACGACTCGGGTACGCTGCCTGACCGGCCCGCCGATATCATTAATATGAGTATCGGCGGCGCCCCCTTCAGCCAGTCGAGCCAGGCGCTCTACCGCGAGGTGCGCGCCGCAGGCGTTGTCATAGTCGCCTCCGCCGGTAACGAGGCGTCCTCCACACCCTCCTACCCCGCGGCCTATGACGGGGTGATCTCCGTGGCGGCTGTCGACGCACAGCGCCGGCGTGCGAGTTACTCCAACAGCGGCAGCTCTATCGATCTCGCCGCGCCCGGGGGCGACAGCGGCGTGGACCTCAACGGCGACGGTTACCCCGATGGTGTGCTCAGCACGGGTGGGCTCGGCAGCGGCAGTGATTTCGGCTACACCTTCCTCAGTGGCACTTCGATGGCAGCGCCCCATGTGGCGGGCGTACTCGCGCTGATGAAAAGCGTGAACCCCGACCTGAGCCCTGCGGACTTCGACGCCCTGATACTGCGCGGGGATATCAGCGACGACCTGGGCAGCCCCGGAAGGGATGACCTGTACGGGCATGGGCTGGTAAACGCGCAGCGGGCAGTATTGGCTGCCCTGGCAGCCAGCGGAAACATCCCCGCGGATAAGCCGCAGCTGAGTGTGTCCGCCGCTGCGCTCAACTTCGCCGGCAGTGTGGACGAGTTGGAACTCGAACTTCGCAACGGCGGCAACGGCGAGCTGGACCTGCTGGAGCTCTCGGCATCCGAACCCTGGTTGCAACTGAGCCCGCTGGATGTTCAGGACACCGGCCTGGGGCTTTATCGGGTAGCAGTTGAACGGTCCGGACTTGCCGTCGGCGTGTATTCAGCCGAAATCAGTGCGCGCTCTTCGGCCAACACGGTTACGATAAGAGTCATCATGTCCATAGGCGATGCCGCTTCCGCTGATGTGGGCATTGTCTATATCCTGCTGTATGAGCAGGGGGCGGAGGAGCCGATCGCACAGGTGATCGCAAACTCAAACGGGGGGCGCTACGACTTCGCTTTCAGTAACGTACCCGGCGGCCAGTACCAGGTGTTTGCGGGCAGCGACGCGGACAACGACCTGCTGATCTGCGACGCGGGTGAGGCCTGCGGTTCATGGCTCACCGTTGATCAGCCCATCGTGATCGAGCTGGACTCGGACCTGGATAGCATCGATTTCCCGGTCGATTACCTGATAGCCATACCGGCAAGTGACGCGGTCGGGCAATCTGCCCGGCCGGATAACAGTCAGGCAAAACCCGTGAGCCGCCGACCCGTCACCAGGTCACCTTAGGGGGTGTAAGCCAGTCGAGACTGGCTGCTGGTTCCCGTCAGGTGACCCCGGTGTAGCGGTCGCTTACTTTTTCTTTTTGGCTGCGACCTTCTTCTTTGCCACGGCTTTCTTGGCCGCGGGCTTCTTCTTGGCCGCAACTTTCTTCTTCGCGACAGCTTTTTTCACCACCGCCTTTTTCTTGGCAGCGACTTTTTTCTTCGCGACGGCTTTTTTCACCACGGCCTTTTTCTTGGCGGCTACTTTCTTCTTCGCAACCACTTTTTTGGCTACTGCCTTCTTCTTGGCAACAACTTTTTTCTTCACAACGGCTTTCTTGGTGACAGCCTTCTTCTTCGCTGCCGCCTTTTTCTTGGGTGCAGCTTTCTTTTTAACTTTGGCAGCGGCTTTTTCTACCATCTTTGCCGCCCGATTTGCTGCGCTCGCCTTACGTGCTTCCATGATTGCATCCCCTTTCACAGTGACATATTTCTCAGCAGCTTCGAATGCGGCCTTGCTGATTGCAGTGATCGCCTCTCTCAGCTCCTGAGCTTGCTTCTTCAACACTTCTACTTTCTGTTGATTTTCGGGTGTGGCCTTTGACTTCAACGATGCCCTTGCCTTTTTAAGACGGGCACTGGCAGTTCCGTGTTTCTTACGAGCCATACGCAATTCACGTTTTGCTCTTGCGTGAGACTTTTCAGATTCGGCTACCAGCTTTTTCCGCAATTGCTCAACTTTCTTGTTAGCCTGTTCAGCAATTCCGGTCGCCTTTGCCAGTTCCTTTTCCAACATTTTTATAATCACTCCCTACTGGTTGCGGATACAGCAGAGCTAGTGTATGCCTAAATAAAAAAAATGTAACGGTTAATTTTTGATCGGCAAGCGTAAATTACACAAAAATTTTTCACATTTTTGCGCGGTAAATCGCCTCTTTTTCTCTTACTGAATCTTTCGAGGAACTTTTGACAGTGACAGGTGTTGTCGAAACAACAATCGCCAGGATCGCCGCGATATTTTTCGCAGGCGGCGGAAAATACTATAGATAAAGTGTTAAAGGTTTTTTGCGCGCAACGCGCAAGCATGATTTTCCGGCAACCGGACTCTACAGATGTACCGTCCTGCGCGCACTTGATTCAGCTAATAAAAAAGCCACCCGAAGGTGGCTTTCCAAAGTCCGGTACTATGCGACAGCCGTATTAATCAATGAGTGATCTGCAGCATGTAACGCGCTGCTGCCAGGCGTGTTTCTTCATCCAGATGAGACTGGGGTGGCATCGGTGGATAATCAGGACGCTTCTTTACAGGATTTGCCGCGTATTCGGCAATGCCTTCCGGGTTGTCCATGTACAGGGCCTGGATGATCTGGGTTGGCGGTCCGATCATGCGCGAGCCGTAAGCGTGACAACCGGCACAAATCCCGTAGAACGCCAGCTTGCCTTTATCCACGTCTTCCATGGATCGAGCTGGCACAGGCTCCGGCAGGGTATAGCTGGCGATATTGGCAGTCGTGGAGAACTCACACTCGGCGTATTTGTCGACGCCGATGGTGCGATAGCGCTCCGGATTCAGGATACAGCCGTCTTCCATCCCCACGGTATCAACGATATCAGGCCCCGTGCTCGCAAGCATGGCTGCCAGTGCGGCGCGTACCATGGGTGCGGGATCATTACCATTATTCTGCATGATATTGTTCAGGATTTTGGGGCGATTGGGGTTTGGCTCCGAGTCGGGGTCGTTGGCCGCATTGCCGGCCAGTGAAAAATCAGTAAAGGTAATACCGACGGAGTTATTGCCTGTGATGATATTCCCTTCGACCACCACGTCGTCACAGGCCATGACCAGTACGCCCGTCCCCGCGGGGATATTGGAAACCAGAGAGCCCGGGATTGCGAAGTTCTCATGGTTGTTATCCACTATAAAGTTATTGCGAATAAGGACGTCGCCACAGC
The DNA here is from genome assembly GCA_036350855.1 of Halieaceae bacterium. Lineage (GTDB taxonomy): Bacteria > Pseudomonadota > Gammaproteobacteria > Pseudomonadales > Halieaceae > JARRPM01. The sequence continues at coordinate 12,616 of JAZBNW010000015.1, read as the reverse complement.
TCTTTATTGGCAAACCCGGGGTAATAAAGGCGAGAATGCCGCCGGTGTTGTTATAGACGTAGTTGCTTTCAACCAGCGCGTGCCGGCTGTTTTCTATTTCTATACCGGCGACGCTCTCAAATACCTGGTTGAACACCACATCCACGTTATCCGACATGCCGACATAGATGCCCGCATCCTCGATGCCGGACACGATGTTGTGAGACACGATGCCGTTTTTCCCAAGCTGCGGAAAGATGCCATAGACCCCCGTGTCCACTATATAGTTGTTGCGGATAATGAAGTTGTTGCCGGCCTGGCCCATGATTCCATTACCCTTGTAGTGGGTGATATAGAGGTTCTCCACCGTGACGCCATTACCCGAGTAGAGCACGGCGTCATTGCGCAACCCCTCACCTTCCAGCACCGGATATTTCCCCTGTTCGATAACCCCGGACAGGGTGATATTGTCCTTGTCGATGTAAACTGTTTCCTTATAGGTCCCGGGCATCACCTTGATCACGGCCCCCGGGCTGGCAGCCACTACCGCATCCTGTATCGACTCACCGTCCCTTACCACAATGAGTTCACCGCTGGTGGGAGTTACCAGGCTGCGCACCGTTGCGGCAGATGCCCTGGCCACTTCCTCCGCTCCCGTGGAGGTAAAAACCGCCTTGGGCTGGCTGTCCACCTTGATCACCGTGGCAGGTTTCTGGGCGGATTTGCCGACGTAATAGCCGCCTGCCAGCAATGCTGCAGCGCCTATGACCAGTGCTATTTTATTCATTATTCGGTGCTCCATCTCGATGGGTAAGGCCCTCACGGGCATTTGTATTGTGAACCGGCGACAAGCCCGAGGGCAATTGCGGCGGTTCGCTGGGTTTGAAGCTTTCGTCAGTGAGCGTCCGGAGAAAATCCACCAGCCGGTCGAGTTCCTCATCGCTGAGTTTCGGTTCCCAGATGTGCCAGTGAATCTTGAGTTCCTCTCCCGGCGGCACCGCATGCCCGCGGCCTTCGGTATAAAATTTCGCGGCTTCGCGCAGGGTCGCAAACCGCCCCGAATGCATGTAGGGGGCGGTCAGGGCAATATTGCGCAAGGAGGGCACCTTGAACCCGCCGCGCAGGGTCGGCTCTCCCAGTGGCAGCTCCGCACCTGAGTCGAAAGCCATACCCTCGGGCTCCGGTGTACCGATGACCGCAACCTGCTGATTGGTGAACAGCGGGGGCGTGTGGCACTCCGCGCACCTGGCAACGAATGAGCGGAATATATTCATCCCCTCCTTTTCAGGTTCGGTGAGGGCATCCGCATAGCCGTGAGCATACTGGTCATAGCGGCTGTTGAGAGAGATCAGCGACAGCTCAAAAGCGGTGATAGCCGCGTAGATCTGGTCCAGGCGTATCAGGTCATCCGCCGCCTGGAAGTCCTGCGGCCACGCCTGTCGAAACAGTTCACGGTAGAGGGGTATGGCATTCAGCGTATCCAGAAGTTGTGCGGGGCTGTTCGCCATCTCGTTTTCGTCATAAAGGGGACCCTGCACCTGCTGTTCCAGACTGCTCGCCCGCGCGTCCCAGAAAAAGCGCTGGAGGAAGGCCATATTCCACAGGCTGGGCGCTGAGCGTGACATGGCCCTGTCGCTGGCTCCCACGCTTCTGCCGCGGCCATCGGCAAAACCCAGATCCGGGTTGTGGCAACTGGCGCAGGAAACGGTGCCGTCACCGGATAAAACGGGATCAAAAAACAGGTAGCGCCCCAGGTCTATCTGCCGCGGTGTAAATCCGTCGCGATAGGAGGGCAGACCCGTTTTCAGCCCGCCTACGCCGGCATCCTGCAAGGAGGGGTACATCTGGTAAAGGCTGCGCAGCTTGCACTGGCCCTGTTGGCTCAACTCGAAGCCTGGCGGGCAATGGTCACGCAAGGCGATTTCGGCCGCGGGCGCAGGTCCAGCCAGGGCCGCCGCAATCAGTACAGCAGCCAGGGCGGGTGCGAGGCCAGGGAAATACAATGGCCTTACTCTTGCAGGCTGCGGATATAGGCAGCGACAGCGGCTATCGCGTCACCATCGGGCAAAACGCCCGCCATCGCCCGCATCTGCTTGCCGGTGCGGTCTCCGGCATCACTGCCGCGAGTGCCGGTGCGAAAGGATTGCAACTGGGCAACGATATACCAGTCGTCCGCTCCCGCCAGGCGCGGGGAATTCAGCGCCGGGTTTCCCTGGGCGACCGGCCCGTGGCATGCGGCGCAGTATTGCCGGTAGAAAGTCGCGCCCCGGGCGATATCGGCTTCGATAGTCACCGGGGAAGCGCCACTTTTGAGGGTGCCTATATAGGCAGCGGTGTCATACATGGCCTGGTCATCGGCCAGGGTTGCTGCCATGGCAGCCATTTGCCGGGCACTGTCGGAGGCGCCATTGCCGCCACGGTAACCCGCCTTGAACTTTTGCAGCTGGGCAACAATATACACGGGACTGAGGTGGGTCAGGCGAGGAGCATTGAGACTGCGATTGCCCTCGCCCTGGGTGCCGTGACAGGCCGCGCAGGGCGAGTACAGCTCCCCACCACGCTGCGGATCGTCTTCGGCCCGCACCTCAAACACCGCCAGCGCGACTACCAGTGGCAGCAGTAACAATGTCAATCGCATGTGAGTTCCCCGTTCATGGCAAGGCAGACGAAAAAGAGTTCAAAACGAGTATAGTAATGCCCAAGATTAAACCTGGCTGAAAGCCGCGGCCTGAAATATTCACCATTTGCCAGGGTCGGCGCGGGAAATTCCCTCGGCAATCCGCTAAAATCGCCTTACTATTCCCGCTTCGCGGGCTACAATAACACAGCTTGATTAATGTCTACGGAGTACGTCGGATGGAATACAACCCCGAAATTCACAGCATACAGTGCCCCAAGTGCGGGCACGGCATGACCGAGATCACCTACGGGGGCGATGTCGTCATCGATCGCTGTACCCATTGCCAGGGTCTCTGGTTCGACAGCGGTGAGGCCGAGTTGCTGAAGGGGAAATGGATGGGCGATGCGCTGGACATCGGCGACGCCAAAGAGGGCAAGGAATGGGACGATGTCGAGGATATCGGCTGTCCGCGCTGCGGCAAGGACATGGTCAAGACATCGGACCCGGACCAGGTCCATGTCTGGTACGAGACCTGCCCGGAACACGGCATGTTCATGGACGCAGGTGAATTCACCGATTACAAGCATGAAACCCTGCTGGACTGGTTCCGCAGCCTGATACGGGGCGAGCGCAGGTAAGACCCGCCCACTGTGAGCAGGTCAACCGATGATCTGCGCATCGGCAATGCCCGGCCACTGATAACACCCTGGGTGCTGGCGGAGGAGCTGCCTCTGCCCGGTCCGCTGGCCGACGACATTGCCGGGGCGCGTCGCACCATAGAGGCTATCCTGGCCAATGATGACCCCAGGGTGCTGGCCATCGTCGGCCCCTGTTCCGTCCACGACCCGGAGTCCCTGCTGGATTTCGCCCGCCGGTTCCAGGCCATTTGCGAACCACTGCAGGATGCCCTGTTCCCGGTTTTGCGCGTGTACTTTGAAAAACCCCGCACCGTGGTGGGCTGGAAAGGGCTGATCAACGATCCGGACCTGGATGGCAGCTTCCATATCAACCGTGGCCTGCATCTTGCACGCCGGCTGCTGCTGGATGTAAACGAACTGGGCCTGCCGGCCGCCAGTGAATTCCTGGATACCACCTTTGGCCAGTATTATGCTGACCTTGTCAGCCTGGGTGCCATCGGGGCGCGCACCGTGGAAAGCCAGGTTCACCGGGAACTGGCCTCGGGCCTGTCCATGCCCGTGGGATTCAAGAACGGGACCAACGGGGACATCGAGGTCGCCATCGACGCCATCCGCTCGGCCCGGCACAGCCACTGGTTCCCGTCCCTCACCAAGGAGGGTACACCGGCCATCCTGCAGTCCACCGGCAATCCCCACGGCTACCTGATTCTGAGGGGCGGCTCCCGCACCGGCCCCAACTACGACGCCAGGCATGTCGCCGACGCCGCCAGCGCACTCGCTGCCCGCGACCTGCCGGCCTCGGTGATCGTGGATTGTAGTCACGGCAACAGCGAGAAAGACTACCGCCGCCAGGCCGAGGTCATGTCCAGCCTGTGTGAGCAAATCGAACAGGGGCAGCAGGCGATTCGTGGCGTCATGCTGGAAAGCCACCTGGTAGAAGGCACCCAAAGGGTCCAGGCCGGACAGGCCCTGACCTATGGGCAGAGCATCACCGACGCCTGCCTGTCGCTGGCCGATACCGCGGTACTGCTCGAGTTGCTGGCCGCGGCCGTGCGCCAGGCGGGCCGCGGCAGGTTATGAGGGGGCGGGACCGGCCCTACCAGGTATAACCCACCCGGAATCTGTAGGTCTGGTCCAGCTCGTCGACACCCTCCACCGCACCGGCGTCATAATCCAGTGCAAGCTCGGCGGCGGCTTCCAGACTCAACAGAAGCGGGAAGGCCAGGCCGAAAGTGGTGTTCAGGATGTAATCCGAAGTGTCCTCCACGCTGAGAATTCCCCGGTGGTCCACATACAGGCGCGAGTCCCCACCCAGGTAGTTGCTGGACGCGGACAGTGTCCAGTTGGCGGCAGCGTAATCGTCATCTTCGGCGACGATAAAATCCTCATTCACATAGGAAGCGCCCACCTCGCCGGAAAGGGTGAAGATCGGCTCGTCGTAAAACTGGCGACCGATGTAGGGGCCGACGAGGTAACGCAGGTCGAGGTCGGTAAACTTGTCGTGTTCAGCGGACACCTGTACACCGACATACAACGGGCCATCGAGGAAATAGTCATACTTGCCCTGGGCATACCACTTCTCCACGTTGGTCTCGTTGTTGGCCTTGTCCTTCTCGCCGTTGTAGTGCAGCGTGTAGCGATCCCGTTTGCTGCGCCAGATGCTATCCAGCCGGTAATCGAGTTCATCGGTGTCCGTATTGCCGCGCTCCATCGACATCGCCAGGCTCGCCAGTCCGGTCCACTTGTAGCCATGGCCCAGCTCCCAGGGTTCGGGGTTGACCAGTAACAGATCACTTGCGGCGTAGCTTTCCCCGGGGCCGGTGGCGGTGTCTGTCACCAGCATTTCATCTTCTATGCGCAGGGGTTGCTCGGGCAGCACCGTCTCGTTCGCGAGCTGGATGAGTACCGGATTCTCGGTTTGCAGTGACGCAATCTTGTCGAGCTCTATGGTGAGCGTGCCGGCGAAGTCTGTTTCGATGGTCACCACTCCATCCCGGGAGCCGGTCACATGCCCAAGGATTTTCGATCCACTCTTGAGTACGATCTCATCCCGGAAGTGCTCGGCATCCTCGGCGATGACATTGAATGAAGCTGACAATAACACGGCAAAACCGAGGCAAACGCCCCGCAGGTACTTGCTTGTTTTCATAATTTCCACCCGTTTTGGCGGCCGATCCAGGGCCCGAAAGAAGTTCGGGCGCCATGATAACGGAATCGACAGGCACAACAAGCCCGATTGCCGCCCGCTTGCCACCGCGGTGAGCGGGGCCCCGCGCTGGCGGCGAACACTGCGCTGGAAAATTGTTGGCGGGGCCGCGTTCTGTACCAGCTGTGAGACTGTTAGACTTGGCCACCCCCCCGGAACGAGGATTACCCTGTGCAGGAATACGATTACGACCTCTTTGTGATAGGCGCCGGCTCAGGCGGTGTGCGAGCGGCGCGCATGGCCGCGGGTTTTGGCGCAAAAGTGGCGGTTGCGGAAGACCGCTACATGGGCGGCACCTGCGTCAATGTCGGCTGTGTTCCGAAAAAGCTCTATGTCTATGCCTCGGAGTACTCAAAGTCTTTCAGCGATGCCCGCAACTACGGCTGGGACAGCAGCAAACCCGCTTTCCACTGGGCGACCCTCAGGGACAACAAGAAAGCCGAAATTTCGCGACTGAACGGCATTTACAATCGCCTGCTCGAGGGAGTGAAGGCCGATGTCATCAATGGCCGCGGCCGTATCGTCGACGCCCACACCGTCGCGGTCGGTGATCGGGAGTTTACCGCGGGCACAATTCTGATAGCGACCGGGGGCTGGCCGCACATCCCGCAGTTCCCTGGCAGTGAGCATGCAATCACTTCAAACGAGGTGTTCGACCTCGAGGAATTTCCGCAACGCCTGGTTATTGTCGGTGGGGGCTATATCGCCGTTGAATTCGCCGGTATTTTCAATGGGCTGGGCTCACAGGTCACCCAGTTGTACCGGGGTCCGCTGTTCCTGCGCGGCTTTGACCCGGACATCCGCGCCCACGCCGCCCGGGAAATCGCCAAGACCGGGGTGGAACTGCGCTTCGAGGTCAATGTGGAATCGATCACCCGCGGGGCCGGTGGCCTGGAACTCACCCTGACGGATGGCAGCACGCTGCTCGCCGACACGGTGCTGTACGCCACCGGGCGCAAGGCGAACCTGGAGGGGCTGGGACTGGAAAACGTTGGTGTGGAGCTGAACGAATTCGGCAACGTGGTCGTCGATGAGGAATACCGCACCGGGGAGCCCAGTATTTTCGCCCTGGGCGATGTCACCGGTGGCATGGAGCTGACTCCGGTGGCGCTGGCCGAGGGAATGGCATTCGCCCGGCGCCAGTTTGGCAACATGGAGAATGCCGTGGATTACGACTTCATTCCCACCGCGGTGTTCTGCCAGCCCAATATCGGCACTGTCGGCTACACCGAGGAGGAAGCCCGGGCCAAATTCGGGCACATCCGGCTGTTCAAATCCACCTTCAAACCGATGAAACACACCATCAGCGGGCGGGACGAGCAGACTTTCATGAAATTGATCGTCGACAAGGCCAGCGACCGGGTCGTCGGGGTGCACATGATGGGACCAGATGCCGGGGAAATCATGCAGGGTATCGCTATCGCGCTGAGGGCGGGAGCGACCAAGGCGCTGTTCGACAGCACTATTGGCATCCACCCGACGGCGGCGGAGGAATTCGTCACCATGCGCGAGGCCTGGACTGAAGACTGATGGCCCAGTTTGAACTGTGGCAGGCCGTGATGCTCACGGGAGTCGGCGTCGTGGCAGGGTTCCTCAATGTGATGGCGGGAGGCGGCTCCCTGCTCACAGTGCCTGTACTGGTATTCATGGGTTTACCGGGGCCGGTGGCAAACGGCACCAACCGCATTGCGATCCTCGCCCAGAATCTCAGCGCGATCACCGCCTTTTTCCGCCGTGGTTTCAGTGATTTCAGGCTGAGTCTCAGCCTCGCCGCCTGCGCCATTCCCGGCGCCGTGGCCGGCGCACTGCTGGGCAGCAAACTCGATGGCGCCCTGTTCAACCAGGTACTGGCACTGGTGATGATCGGCGTGATGGTGGTCATGCATTTTGACAGGGGTGCTGTAGAGACGTCCACGGACTCCCGCCCGGGTCGGCAACAACTGCTGCGCGGCCACCTGCTGATGGTAGGGGCGGGTTTCTGGGGCGGCTTTATCCAGATTGGCGTGGGCTTCATCATCATGCCCATCCTCAATCGGGCGATGGGACTGGACCTGGTGCGAACCAATATGCACAAGGTGTTTATCATCGCGGTCTATACCATTGTGGCATTGGCGGTCTTCGCCAATACAGTGGAGTTGATGTGGCTGGTGGGTCTGGCACTCGCCCTGGGCAACGCCATCGGAGGCTACCTGGGCGCACATTTTTCGGTCTCCCGCGGGGAAAAACTCATACGCGTCGTACTGAACATTGTACTCATCGCCTTCATAATTAAGTTATTATTCGCTTCCTGAACCGGCCAGGCCGCGCGCGAACGGCAGCCCGGGAGAATCCATCACACAAACGTTGCCGCAGCAGGCATTGCTGGCTGTATGATTGAAGTACGCTCCCTGACCCGCCGCTACGGCAAGACCACCGCCGTGGACGGGGTGTCATTCAGTATTGGCAAAAACGAGATCGTGGGCCTGTTGGGCCATAACGGGGCCGGCAAAACCACGATCATGCGGATGCTCAGTGGCTACCTCGAGCCCTCCGGCGGCACCATCCATATCGACGGCACCCCGCTGGCGGACAACAGGCTGGTCATCCAGCGGCAACTTGGCTACCTGCCCGAGAGCCTGCCTGTCTACCCGGACATGATGGTTGCGGATTACCTGCATTACGCCGCCACGATCAAGGGTGTGGCACCGGAGCAACGTTACCACGCCGTGCGCCAGGCCATTGTCGCGACAGACCTCGGTAAACGCGCTCTCGACCCGGTGGCGACCCTGTCGCGCGGCCTCAAACAGCGGGTGGGCGTCGCCCAGGCGATCCTCGGCAAGCCGCGCCTGCTGATTCTCGACGAACCCACCAACGGGCTGGATCCACAGCAGACCGATCATATGCGCCGCCTGATCCAGCGCCTGGCGCGACAGGCCACGGTGATTCTGTCGACCCACATCATGCAGGAGGTGGATGCCATCTGCGACAGGGTACTGGTGCTGCGCCACGGAAAACTGGCACTGGACAAACGGCTGGATACGCTGCGCCAGAGCAGGACCATGCTGCTGCGGACCGACAACAGCGTCGACAGCCTGGCGGGCTATTTGCTGAAGATGCCCCAGGTTGAGGCACTGCAACAGCATGCCGACGGTGACAACCGGTCGCGCTACACCCTTACCCTGCATGAGAAGGCCGACATGGACACGGCGGCGAATAACCTGGCGCGTTGTGTGATCGAGGCCGGTGCCAGGCTGTACCAGCTGCGGCCAGTGGTAAAGGGGCTCGAAGCGGTGTTCCACGAGGTCAATAGCGATGGCCCGTAACCGGGTAGCACGCAGGGTTGCCCAGAAGGAAGTCCTGTTGTTTTTCGCCTCACCCGTGGCGTGGCTGTTCCTCGCCTCTTTCAGCGCGGTCACGTTCTTTATTTTCTTCTGGCTCGAATCGTTTTTCGCCCGCAATATTGCCGACATCCGACCACTCTTCGAATGGATGCCGGTGCTGCTGATATTCCTCAGCAGTGCCCTCACCATGCGCATGTGGAGCGAGGAGCGGCGAACCGGCACCATAGAACACATTCTCACCCAGCCTGTGAGCCTCTGGTACTTCGTACTGGGCAAGTTTCGCGCCTGCTTTACCCTGCTGCTGCTTGCTCTCGTGGCGACGCTGCCGCTACCGGTGACGGTTGCCCTGATAGGAGACCTGGACTGGGGTCCGGTAGCCGCTGCTTATATGGCTACCTGCCTGCTGGGCGCCACTTACATCAGCGCCGGCCTGTTCATTTCCTCCCTCACGGACAACCCTATCGTCAGCCTGATCGGCAGTGTCGCGCTGTGTGGCCTGCTCTATCTCGCGGGCAGCCCGACCCTCACGGATTTTTTCGATACCAGTGCAGGTGAAGCCCTGCGGCTGCTGGGCACCGGGGCTCGCTTCGAGAGTATTACCCGGGGCGTCCTGGACCTGCGGGACCTGTGGTACTACCTCAGCCTCAGCATCGGCTTTCTCACCCTGAACGTCTACTGCCTGGAAAGACTGCGCTGGTCCGGCGTATCCTCCACGGCAAGGCAGAAATACTGGCGCGCTGCCACCTTGCTGGTGCTGCTCAATCTGTTGCTGGCGAACCTGTGGCTCGGTCGCATCGATAGCCTGCGAGTGGACCTGACCCAGGGCAGGCTTTATTCAATTTCGCAGTCCACCCGCCAGTTCCTGGACCGCCTGGAAGAACCCCTGCTGATTCGCGGCTATTTCAGTGCCAAGACTCACCCGCTGCTGGCTCCGCTGGTACCGCAACTGCGCGACCTGATGCGCGAGTACGCGGTGGCAGGCAAGGGCAAGGTCAGGGTCGAATTCATCGACCCGGTTGAGAATCCGGAGCAGGAGCAAGAGGCGAACGAGCGCTTCGGCATACGGGCGACACCCTTCCAGGTGGCCGACCGCTACCAGTCATCCCTGGTCAATTCCTATTTCAATGTCCTGGTACAGTACGGCAGCGAACACCAGACCCTGGGCTTCAGGGAGCTGATCGAGGTGCGCACCGCCGCCAATGCCGCGGCGGACATCATGTTGCGCAACCCCGAGTACGATATTACGAGGGCGATCAAGAACGTCCTTTACAACTACCAGATGGGCGGCAGCCTGTTCGAGCGCATTGACGAGCCGGTGGAGTTCATCGGCTACGTCTCCGGCGACGGGCTGTTGCCGCAAACCTTGCTGGCCTACAAGAATTCGATCAGGGCACAGCTGGACGCAATCGTGCCCCGGTCGGATGGCAAGTTCAGCGTGAGATTCATCGAACCCGAGTCACGGGGTGGCCAGGTGGCAAGCCAGATCAGTGAAGAATGGGGCTTTCGCCCCATGGTCACCGGGCTCGACCAGGAGAGTCCGTTCTACTTCTACCTGACCCTCGCCGATTCCCACCAGGTGGTGCAACTGCCGACCGACGACTTCGACCCCGGCAACTTTCGCACGGTGCTGGATGCCGGCCTGAAGCGATTCGCCAGCGGCTTCACCCGCACGGTGGCGCTGTCGGTGCCCGAGGTAAACGAGCAGATGGCCCCTTCAATATGGGTGCCCCGACCTTCAGCAACCTGGAGGAAGCCATTTCACGGGACTACAGTATCAGACTGGAAGACCTGGCTGATGGCGCGGTCGCACCTGACGCCGATATCCTCGCGGTGGTCGCGCCCCACAACCTGGACGAACAATCGGTCTTTGCGATTGACCAGTTCCTGATGCGCGGGGGCACGGTGGTCGTGGCCACCTCGCCCTACACCACAGAGCTTACCGACGGAGAGCTGCAACTGCAGGACTGGAACAGCGGCCTGACGGACTGGCTGCACTACCAGGGCCTCGCCGTCGGGGATTCCCTGGTACTGGATAAGCAGAACGCAGCCTTCCCGGCACCTGTTATCCGGGAATCCGGTGGCTATGAGTTCCGCGATGTAACAATGCTGGACTATCCGTACTTCATCGACATCCGCAGGGACGGCCTGGCGAGGAAGCACCCGATTACCGAAAACATTCCCCAGCTGACCATGGCCTGGGCATCACCGATCAGCGTGGAGCGCAAGGACGGGCTGCAGGTCACCACGCTGCTCAACAGTTCGCCGCAATCCTGGCTCAGCACGAGTATGCAGATCATGCCTGGCGCTGACGACGGGGAGAACAGCGATCCCGGGGCGGAACACCACGACCAGCACAAGCTGGGTGTCATGTTGCAGGGACGGTTCGACTCCTATTTCAGCGATAGACCTCAGCCCGATCCCGGCAGCCGGGCGCAGGCGGCCCAGGGAGCTGCGGGCCTCCTGCAGCGCTCACCGGAGGCAGCTCGCATCGTGCTTTTCAGTTCCAACGACTTCATGGACGACCAGGTCCTGAGGGCACAGGTGATGGCCAGCGGAACCCAGTACCTGGGGCCGGTCGAACTGCTGCTCAATACCCTGGACTGGGCGCTGCAGGACGAGCAATTGCTGACGATACGCTCACGCGGTCACTTCAACCGCACGCTGCCACCGATGGAACATCGCGGCCAGGCCATTATCGAGTACCTGAATTACGGCCTGGCGATTACCTGGCTGGGGCTGCTGGCAGCCCTCCACTGGCTGCGCAAGGTGCTGCGCAAGCGGCGCTATGCCAGGAGGCTGGCGCTGTGAACCGCAAGCTTGCGAGCCTGCTGCTGATCCTGCTGATCCAGTGCGTGCTGGTTGCCGCTGTCTACTGGCCCGTGAGCGGCGAGCAGGAAAAGTCGATAGAGGCGATGGCGCCCTTCGACCGCAACAGCGTTACCGAGGTGTATGTCGGCGACGAATTCGACAATGAGACCGCACTGAAAAGAGTGGGAGATCGCTGGTTCCTGCCAGAACTGGAGGGCTTGCCCGCAGACACCTCAATGGTCGACAAGCTGCTGGATGCGATCACCAGCGGCGCCAACAACTGGCCGATAGCCGATTCGGTTGCGGCGCGCCAGCGCTTCCGGGTAGCCAGCTATCACTACCGAAGGCGAATAAACCTGCTCGCGGGGGAACAGGAACTGGGTACCTTCCTGCTGGGTGCGTCACCGGGATACGGCAAAATCTATGCCCGCAACCAATCCCAGGTCGCCATTTACAGTATCCCCTTCAACGCCCACGACGCACCGGGGATAAGCGGCCCGTGGCTGGACCGTAAATTGCTGCAAATCCGCTCGCCACTGCGTATCAGCGCCGATGCCTACAGCCTCCGGCTGGAAGCAGAGCACTGGGTATCAGGGATGGGTGGAACACCGGATGAGCGTGAACTGCAGGCCCTGCTGGCCAGCTTGCGCGGCCTGCAGATCGATGGCCTGGCCTCTGAAGACGATCAGCGCGACCTCGCCGAGGCGGAAGCCGAGATGGTGTTTACGATCGACAGCCTCGCGGGAACGGTGACCCTCGAGTTATTCCGCATGGGAGATCGCCACTTCATCCACAGCAGCGAGTACCCGCTGTTTTTTTCACTCAGCGCCTATGACTTCGATCGCCTGGCAGGCATCGATGAGCAGCTGATTTCCGGTGTGCAGAATGACTGAGGACTTGCCCGTGGCAATATGCGCTGACAGACACTTGTCTTGCGGGAACACGAACCCTTGACCCGCTTCATGCTGGTGTTCCTGGCCGTGCTCGTAGGCCTGTTCACTCTGGAAATGCAGACCTCGGTGCAGCAGGCACTTATCGAACCTTT
>JAZBNW010000014.1:0-2454 GCA_036350855.1 Halieaceae bacterium | reverse complement strand
GCCGTGTGCTGCCTGGACAGCTCTGCCCAGGCCCTGGAGGGAGTGGCCGCAAACGCAGAACTCAACGGATTGCACGACAGGGTCACAACCCTGCGCGGCTCCGCCCCCGAGACCATGACAGCCCTGCGCACCCAGGGCCAACACTTCGACGTGGTAATCCTCGACCCCCCCGCCTTTATCCAGCGCAAAAAAGATCTCAAGAAAGGCATCACCGCGTACCGCCGGATAAACGAACTCGGCCTGCACCTGTTGCGCCCGGGAGGCCTGCTGGTGTCGGGCTCCTGCTCCATGCACCTGTCCCGCGCCGACCTGGTGTCGGCCATGCAGCAGGCGGCGGTGCGCGCCGGTTGCCAGCTGCGGGTGGTGGAACAGGGCGCCCAGGGACCGGACCATCCGATCCACCCCGCCATCCCCGAGACCGAGTACCTCAAGGCGATTTTTGCGCGTCGGGTTTAGTTCTCGTTTTCCGGGTCGCGGTTCTGGGGAAAGTCGTACCTCGGTTGATCCCACAACTAACTGGTTTGAACAGCCTTCAATCCCGCAAAGAGATGATCGGCCAGCCCTCATCCACAGCGCGAGCGCGCAAGCGGTCATCCGGGTCCACTGCCACCGGGTTGTCGACGATCTCCAGCAGCGGCAGGTCGTTGTGCGAGTCGCTGTAGAAGAAAGCGCCGTCCAGCGAAAGACCGCGCTCCGCCAGCCACATGTTCAGGCGGACAACCTTGCCGGCGTGATAGGAGGGTACGCCCCTGGGCTCACCGGTATAGCACCCGTCAACGATTTCCCCCTCACAGGCGATCAACTGGGGAACACCCAGCAACTCGGCAATCGGGCGGGTAATGAACTCATTGGTGGCGGTGATAATCAGCAGCTCGTGCCCCTGCTGGCGGTGGCTGGCCAGTAGCTGCTCGGCCCTGGGCAGCAGAATAGGTTCGATCTTGCTGGCCATGAAGTCGCGGTGCCAGGCCCGCAGTTCGTCCGCGGAGTGGCCAACCAGGGTGGACAGGGCAAAGCGCAGGTATGCGTCGATATCCAGCGTGCCAGCCTTGTAGTCGGCATAGAATTGATCGTTGCGAGCCGCAAAACCCTCTCCGTCTACCAGGCCGCGCTCGCACACAAACTGGCCCCAGAGATTGTCGCTGTCGCCGCCCAGCAGGGTGTTGTCGAGATCGAAGATAGCCAGCGTCACGGTCGGAAGTCCCTCGGAGTGGGCGGCAAGCATAGCCCGAGTCATCTGGTGAGTAAATTTCTCAGGCGCCCTAAAGTGTGGAACAATAGCCGGTCGATTAACCAGGGCGGCGTTTTGACGTGATTGATTCCGAGGGCTTCAGGGCAAACGTGGGCATAGTGGTCGCAAACGACCGCGGCCAGGTGCTGTGGGCCCGCCGCGTAGGTGGCCGCGATGCCTGGCAGTTTCCCCAGGGTGGAATCAATCAGGGAGAGTCACCGGAAGAAGCCCTGTACCGCGAGCTGCACGAAGAGGTCGGTCTGGCGCCGGATGCCGTCCAGGTTCTCGGCTGCACCCGGGGCTGGCTGCGCTATCGCCTGCCGAAAACCTTCATCCGCAAGGGCCAGAACCCGGTGTGCATAGGGCAGAAACAGAAGTGGTTTCTGCTGCGCATGCTCGCCCCGGACGAGGAGGTCCGGCTGGACCAGAATGCCAGGCCCGAGTTCGATCACTGGCAATGGGTCAGTTACTGGTACCCGCTGAACCAGGTGATCGCCTTCAAGCGCGAGGTCTATCGCCGGGCGATGAAGGAATTGGCATTACCGCTGGGGCGCCACACCGAACGGCACTCGGGAAGCTAGGGGACCATGCTCGAGACCCTGCGCAATATTGTCCAGCAGGTCAATGCCGCCGAGGGCTTGCCTGAAGCCCTCGATATCATTGTCAAGCGGGTGCGCGAGGCCATGGGCACCGAAGTGTGCAGCGTGTACATGCGGGACCCTGACACCGGCAACCTCGTATTCCAGGCCACTGAGGGCCTCAACCCGCAACAGGTAGGGATCGCCACGCTCGCCCCCGGTGAGGGGCTGGTCGGGCTGGTGGCGGAGCGTGAAGAACCCGTCAACCTGGACAACGCCGAGAGCCACCCCAGTTTCCAGTTCCTCCCCGACCTGGGCGAGGAGCAATTCCACTCTTTCCTCGGTGTCCCGATTATCCACCAGCGTGAAGTGCTGGGTGTACTGGTAGTACAGCAGCTGGAACAGCGACGTTTCGATGAGAGCGAAGAAGCGTTCCTGGTCACCATGTCGGCCCAGCTCGCGGGTGTGATCGCCCATGCCAGGGTCACCGGGGCGGTGGGTGTGGGTGTCCTGGCGGGCCAGGGAGCGCCGGCCAAGGTCAACGGTGTACCGGGCGCCCCGGGTATCGCCATCGGTACCGCGGTGGTGGTGTCGCCCTCGGCGGACCTGTACGCGGTGCCCAGGCGCCGCGCGGAAAACCGCCGCAGT
>JAZBNW010000013.1:0-3392 GCA_036350855.1 Halieaceae bacterium | reverse complement strand
GGTCAGGCACCCCTATGTCGAGGCTGGCATTGGCAAGCAGTCACTTCGTGGGATAGCACGAAGCCTCGGCCTTGGTGACGTAGCGGAGCTGCCTGCATCACCCTGCCTGTCCAGCCGTATTGAAACCGCGATCGTCATCGAGCCTGACATGCTGGAGTTGGTTCACGCCATCGAAACGTTCGTCAGTAAAACAACCGGCGCTTCGACTGTGCGTTGCAGGGTCCGAGACAACGGCATGGTGATCGAGCTGGATACGGCTGGCCTCAAAGCAATATCTGCCCGGCAAGAGACTAGGATTCGCGAGGCCGCACGGCGCTATATGGATGGCATGGGTAGTCATTATGACTTAAGATTCGAGCCTTATCGCAACGGCAGTGCCTTTGTGCATGAGCCGGAGAGTTGCGCGGTGGCGCGACCATGAACATCGAGAGCGAAATTCTACTGGATCTGAATCGTCGGCAACGGATGGGGCTTGATGAAGCGGTCTACTGCGCCGGTAAGTCGGTGGAGCATATTCTGGAAATACTCATGCAGGTGGAGGCGCGGAGCGATCGAATACTGCTGACTCGCCTGGACAAGTCGCAGTTTGAGCAGTTGCCGGAAGCTTATCGGCATCGCCTCGATTTCGACCCTCTCTCCTCAACGGCATTCTTTCCCGATTGTCATCCACAGCGGAGCCTGGACCAGGTAGCCGTGGTCGCCGCAGGCACCTCTGATGCCGCGGTGGCGCGGGAAGCGTCACGTACCCTGGAATACAACGGTGAAACACCGCTACATATTGTCGATGTGGGTGTAGCCGGCTTATGGCGACTGATGGATCGCCTGGAAGATATTCGACGTGCAAAGGTGGTAATTGCCATCGCCGGCATGGATGCTGCACTGCCAACTGTGCTGGCCGGGTTGATCGATGCGCCCATCATCGGTGTGCCGACGTCGGTGGGTTATGGTGCCGCCGAGGGCGGACAAACCGCCTTGAAGGCGATGCTGGCCAGCTGTGCTTCCGGACTCACAGTGACCAATATTGATAATGGCTATGGCGGTGCCTGCGCGGCTTTGCGGATGCTGGGCGCCATAGCATCCCGACAAAAATCGACTTGCTAGCAGGAGCCCGCCAACATGAGTGACCAACAGGAAGAAAATCCGCGCGCCCAGCGCTCGGACGTAATGAAAAAAGGCCCTTTCAAGGCGGCCGCGCGCGCCATACTACGTGGTATGGGACTGGATGATGAAGATATTGCCCAGCCCTTTATCGGCGTGGTCTCCACCCAGGGAGAAATGAGCCCCTGTAATACCCGTCTGAAGGAGATAGCCGAACAGGCCGTGCGGGGGGTGTACCGGGGCGGCGGAACACCGCGGGAGTTTTCCACTATTTCGGTTTCGGACGGGCTGGTTAACGGCCACAGTGGCATGCATTTTTCACTGATGTCCCGCGAGATTATCGCCGACAGTATCGAAATCGTGATGCGCGCCCACCAGTACGACGGGCTACTGTGCATAGGCGCCTGCGATAAAAATTTCCCCGGTATGATGATGGCCCTGGGGCGACTTAACGTGCCTGGTGCTTTCCTCAATGGCGGCCCGGCAATCCCGGGGCGGCACGAGGGGAAGAAAGTAGAAATCAAGTCTGTGGCCGAACGCCTGGGACAAATGGCGGCAGGCGAGGCAACGGAAGAGGAGCTGGAAGCGCTCTCGCGCAAGGCGTGGCCTGCCTCCGGCTGTTGTGCCGGGCAGTTCACGGCCAATACCATGGGCATGGTAGCCGAGGTGCTGGGCCTCGCCCCGCTGGGCTCCAGTACCATACCTTCTGTATTCTCCGAGCGGCAGGCGATGGCCCGGCGGGCGGGGCGCCAGTTGATGAAAGTGGTAAAAGCCAATTACCCGCTGCCCCGTGACCTGATTACCCGCAAGAGCCTGGAAAATGCCTGCGCCGCGGTGTCAGCTACTGGCGGCTCCACCAACTCGACACTGCATATACCCGCCATCGCCAATGAAGTGGGCATACCGTTTTCCATTGAAGATGTGGCAGCGGTATTTGAGCGTACCCCCTTGATCACCCACCTTAGCCCCAGCGGCCCCTATCTTTATGCTGATTTGCACGAAGTGGGTGGTGTCCCCGTGGTGCTTAAGCAATTACTGGAAGGCGGTTATCTGCATGGCGATTGCCTCACCCTGGATGGCAGGCCGCTGGCAGAGGTGCTGCCAGAATACCCCGATGCGGATGGCGATGTGGTGGTACCCATTTCCAAACCGCGCACCGAGGCCGGCGGCCTGTGCATTCTCAAGGGTAACCTTGCGCCCGAAGGCGCGGTTATCAAGATCGCCGGGCTGGATCGCGACAGCTTTGACGGCAGTGCCCGTGTCTTCGAGTCGGA
Source organism: Halieaceae bacterium (assembly GCA_036350855.1). Taxonomy (GTDB): domain Bacteria; phylum Pseudomonadota; class Gammaproteobacteria; order Pseudomonadales; family Halieaceae; genus JARRPM01. The sequence goes on along the minus strand of JAZBNW010000013.1, from coordinate 1,020 downwards.
GGAGCACTGCCTGCAAAGCTTGTTGGCCGGGGATATCGAGGATGGTGACGCCGTCGTTATCCGCAATGAAGGCCCGGTGGGTGGCCCTGGTATGCGCGAGATGGTGACCATCACAGCCCTGCTCTACGGTATGGGCAAAGGAGAAACTACCGCGCTGATCACGGACGGCCGATTCTCAGGCGTGTCGCGCGGCTTCTGTATCGGCTATGTCACGCCGGAGGCCGCCCGCGGCGGGCTGCTGGCACTGGTGGAGAATGGCGACCGCATATCTATCGACCTCAAGACCAAAACACTGCAGCTCGACGTCGACGACGCGGTTCTGGCTGAGCGCCGCGCTGCCCATGAACCGAGCGATCGCAGCGGCAAGGGGTATATGGTCAAGGCAGGTTACGCCCAGAAATATGTTGCCAGCGTGGGGCCGGCCAGCCACGGCGCCATCACCCACTCCGGCAATCTTCACTGGCCGCAAGAGGGTAAACCCGGGGGCGGTAGCTAAAGCGTGATACCCAAATCCCAGGGGCAGAATTCTTCACCGCATGACTCCCTTTCCCCTGTGGATATCAGGCCGGAAATTCTAATTAGCTACAGCAGCTGACAAACCGTTACTTTTGTAAAAAACCAATGAGGATCTCGGAAATCGTATCAGCATGAGTTACAGGAATAATATGAGTTCCATTCTCGATCACATCTTGCTCTGCTTGAGGAATATCACGCCTAAAAGAAGGTCCGTTAACAGCAAGCGGATCGGCTGAACCCCAGATAACCTGAGTAGGTTTACCACTCTCGCCAACGCTTTTATAGCTTTGCGTCGTTCTATTGAAATCAAAGGTTCTAAACAAGCTGGTGGTAGCCGTTAAGTAGCCTTGATAGCTGAGCATTTGCTTATAACGCTCTAACAAATCAGGCACGGTATTCACTTGAGAAACAGCATCAATGGCCGGTTGCAGCATTAATTTTTTACCGAAGACATCCATAAACCAGTCGCCAATAATAGGCGTCTGTATAATTCTAAAAACCAGC
>JAZBNW010000012.1:0-3174 GCA_036350855.1 Halieaceae bacterium | reverse complement strand
GCAGGGCGCATGCCGCGCGCAACCCCGCGGCCCAGATGCGCGATCCGATCACGGTAGCCGACGTGCTCGGTTCACGCCTGATTGCCGATCCGCTGCACCTGCTGGATTGCTCGCTGGTATCCGACGGTGGCTCCGCCATCGTGCTCACCTCGGCAGAGCTGGCCAGGGACCTGGCGCAAGCACCGGTGTATCTGCTGGGCGCAGGCGAGGGCCATACCCACGAACATATCAGCCAGGCCCACAGCCTGACTACCTCCGCCGCCCGCGAAGCGGGTGAGCGGGCCTACGCGATGGCGGGCCTGGGGCCGGCGGACATGGACTTTGCCCAGCTCTACGACTGCTTCACGCCCACCGTGCTGCTTGAACTGGAGGACCTGGGTTTCTGCGCCAAGGGCGAGGGGGGTGCCTTCCTCGAATCCGGTGCGACCTTGCCGGGGGGCACACTGCCCGTGAACACCCACGGGGGGCTGTTGTCCCATTCCCACCCGGGTAATCCGGGCTCGATGTTTGCGCTCACCGAGGCGGTCTGGCAACTGCGTCATGCCGCGGGCGGGCGCCAGGTGCACAATGCCGGCGTCGGGCTGGTGCACGCACAGGGGGGTATCATGTCGTCGCATACCGCCCTGATCCTCGGTCGGGAGGCCGGCTGATATGACCCGGATACTGCCGCGACCCACGCCCCTGAGCCAGCCCTACTGGGATGGCTGCCGCGAGGGTGTACTGCGACTCCAGCGCTGTGCCGAGTGCCGGCGTTTCCAGTTTTACCCCCGCTGCCTGTGCAGCCATTGCGGCGGTACTGCGCTCGAGTGGCGCGCAGTCAGCGGGCGCGGTGTGCTGGCCAGCTATACTGTCGTGCAGAGGGGCATTTCCGCCGCCTATCCCGCACCCTACGTCGTGGCCCTGATCGACCTTGCGGAGGGCCCGCGGATGATGAGTACGGTGATCGGGGCGGAGCCAGAAGAACTTCAGGTGGGGGCAGCCGTCGAGGTCTGTTTCGCCGATTGGTCGCCGGACATCGATATGCCCCTGTTCCGGTTGAGCGCAAATGCAAGAGGAGAATCGTCATGAATGCACACACCATTCCCCTGGCCGTGATCAATCCCGACGCGCCTGCGGGATCGCTGGAGGCCAAGCAGCCACATGTCGACAACGGCACGGCGTGTTACTCCAAGGAAGGGTATTTCAGCCGCGAGTACATGGCGCTCGAATGGGAGCGCATGTGGACGCGCAGCTGGTTGATTGCCGGTGTTGAATCCGACCTGCCCCGGGTGGGGGATTTCCTGCTGTTCGATATCCGTGATGAATCCATCATCGTCACCCGCACGGAAGAGGGCATAAAGGCCTTCTACAATGTCTGCCCGCACCGCGGTACGAAGCTGGTGGCGGATGAGCGCGGCAACAGGAAGGTATTCGTCTGCCCGTTTCACAGCTGGAGCTTCACCAACAACGGCGAGTTGCGTCGAATTACGGACGAGGAGACCTTCCAGCCCGAAGTCATTTGCCACCGCCCGGGCCTGACGCCGGTCGCCTGTGATACCCACGCCGGGATCATATTCATCAATATGGATGACAGTCCCGCCCCCCTCGTGGCGTCGCTGGGGCTGCCTGAGGGTTATCTCGAGGCCTACCGGATCGACCAGATGAAGGTCGTGCGCCATGTCCGCAGCGAATGGGGCGCCAACTGGAAAGTGGGTGTCGAGGCATTCTATGAAAGTTATCACCTGCATGCGGTCCACCCGGAGACCCGGGGCGTCATGGGTGACCTCAATGTCCAGTACGACCTGTACCCCAAGGGCGCCAGCAGGATGATCGTGCCACTCGGCCAGCCCAGTCCCCGCATTCACGACCAGGTCACCGTCAACGAGGGCCTCAAACTGATGTTGCAGGATGCCGGTATCGACGCCAGTGATTTCAAGGGCACGGCCGCCGATGTGCGCAAGGCGATCCAGCAGGGTAAACGCGAGCGCGCCGCGCGCCTCGGCCTGGACTACGCCAGGTTCGAGGACGGCCAGCTGTCCGACAGCTGGGCAACGGGCGTGTTTCCCAATGTGCAGATCGGATGCCATCCCGAGGCGGTATTTGTCATGCGTTTCCTGCCGCACGAGTCCGACCCGGAGCGCTTCTACTACGACACCATGACCCTGATATTCCCCGCGGACGATCCCAACTACCGCCCGCCCGGCTGGATGGGCCTGCCTGACGGGATCGATGTCAGCGGCAGGCAGCGACCTGCCACGGAACATTACGCGATCGACCAGGATGCCAGCCTGGGCCAGGTCCTGAGCCAGGATTCCGCGTTGTTGCCGGTGGTACAGAAGGGGATGCGTTCCCGCGGCTTCAAGGGTCAGTTGTGGGGCGAGCAGGAGCAGAGGCTCAGGCACTTTCATGTGGAGCTTGAGCGGCGCCTGGCCGGCGATTGGAACGGGAAATGATCCCCGACGCTTGCCGGGATCGGATGAACGGCCGGCCCGGTCACCCGGGCGCAGCCCTGTGCTGGTGTGCGCCTTTTTGCGGCAATTATTTACTTGACAAAGACAAGTAACGGGAACAATCTTGAATAGTATTCAAAAACCTTTGGACGCCGGGTGACTGCCCGCAAAAGTATTCGCACCGGTGCGGCCAAAGCGGAAAAGCAGAGGACGGTTTCAGGCTGGTGATGTGTGATTCGTCATGGCTTACACATCAAAAATATAAAAAGGCGACAGGAGCTAGATAGATGAAAAACAACACTGTGTCAGGCGAGCAGTCTCAATCACTTCCCGCGGTAAAGAAACTGGTGACAGCCGTCGGGCTGCTCAGCGTCACCGCGACAGGGATGCAGGCGCTACCCGCATTTGCCGCCCAGCTGGAAGAAGTGATGGTGACCGCCACCCGGCGGACCGAGACCAATATCCAGACCACCCCTATCGCCATCACCGCGCTGACCAGCAACGATATCAACGAGCTGGTGCCACAGGATCTCGGTGACATTTCCGCCCAGGTCCCGAACTTCATCGCCGGCAAGCAGCCCGGCTTCAAGGCAGCGGCCTTCGCCATACGCGGCGTGGGCACCACCTCGATTATCGTCTACCAGGACGCGCAGGTCGGCGTCACGGTGGATGACTTCGTGCTGCCCTCGGTGCAAACCCAGAACATGGAAATTTTTGATATCGAACAGGTAGAGGTACTGCGCGG
>JAZBNW010000011.1:0-2964 GCA_036350855.1 Halieaceae bacterium | reverse complement strand
GTTGACCAACACCAGGCCTTCTGCTCTCGCGGTCTTGGCCAGTGCGCCGCTGTCGACGAGACCCTCGAACTTGAGAATCTTGTAGAGCTCTACCGGCTCCCGGTTAATTGTAACTGTTCTCATCGATACTCCGGAAAATGCATGGATCAGCCTTGTGGGCGCCGAGCTGTGCAGTGTAGCCCGGTAAGGATCGGCCCGTCAGCCGCCGCGCGGGTAGGCTTTGGCATAGGCAATGCTGTCCGCATTGTCGATGATGGTGCCGTTGGCCAGTTCCCCGGTGCGGGCGCTGATCTCCAGCATTGCCCGGCCCAGCTCCTCACCACCGATAGCCAGGTGGCCCGGACGCAGCAGGTTCTCCAGTGTGTAATGCCCGAGATTGGCCTGCTCCGATGCAGGGCGCACGAAGCCCGAGTGGTAGGCAAAGGTTCGCAGCCCGGTGCCCTCCGCCATTTCAGCGACCTCAAGCTCCGCCCGGCCTTTCTCCCGCGCCCAGTGCGCGCTGCCCTGCGGGTCCGTCCCCATGCCGGTGACGGAATGGAATGACATGGGAGCGGCCGTCCTGGCGTCCAGCCAGGCCGATACGAATGCCACCGGGAAATCCACGTGGATCAGGGTGTAGGTGTTATCGTCCACGTTCAGGGATGAGGTGCCCAGGGCCCATAACACTGTGTTCACTTCCTCGAGGATGTCGGCCATGTTGCTGAAGTCGGTAAAATCCTGGTGCAATAGCAGCTCCACCTTGCCCGACGCCACGCCCGCGTCGATGCGCGGGGTGCTGCGGCGTGACACCACGTAGATTTTTTCCACCTCGGGGTCGTCCACGGCGGCCTTGAGCAGGCCGTTTCCCACCGACCCGGTAGCGCCAAACACCATCACCACACGGTTTGCATCCGGATCCCGCGCGGCGCCTGCCGCGGGTTGCAGCGTGCCGAGGCTGAGGTAGCCCCAGATATTCAGGCTGATGAGGGCGAGCACCAGGAATATCACTGCGGCCAGGGCGAGTTTTTTCAGTAGCTTCATTTGCAGGTTGCCGGTGGGCTGTCGATGGGCTTAGGGTAACCGTACTTCCCTGGGTGAGCAAAGATGAATCACGCAGCTATCTGGCAAAAGGCGTGGCCGATTATTCTGGCGAATGCGGCCGTGCCCCTGTTGGGGCTCGCGGATACGGCGGTTATCGGGAATCTCGGCAATCTCGCCCAATTGGGGGCGATCGCCTTCGGCGCAATGATCTTCAGCTTCATCTACTGGAGTTTTGGCTTTTTGCGCATGGGCACCACGGGGTTTACCGCCCAGGCCGCCGGTGCGGGGGACGAGGCCGAGATAAGGGCGACCCTCGCGCGGGCGCTGATGATCAGCGTCGGCCTCGGCCTGGTCGTGATCCTGTTGCAGGGGCCCCTTGCCCGGATCGCGCTGGCCCTGCTCGAGGGCAGTGCCGAGGTGGAGGCGATAACGCGGGATTACTTCACCATTCGCATCTGGGGCGCGCCGGCCACACTGAGCGTGTTCGCGCTGACGGGCTGCCTGATCGGGCTCGGCAAAAGCCGGCTGTTGCTGTTGGTGCAGCTATTCCTTAACGGCCTGAATATCCTGCTGGATGTGTTGTTCGCCGGCGTTTTCGGCTGGGGCGCCCAGGGTATCGCGCTCGGCACCGTCATAGCGGAATGGCTGGCGGTGTTGCTCGCCGCCGGCCTGGTGATCAGGCTTCTGCGCCAGCGCCAGGCTGACGCCGAGTCCTTCTGGCCCTGGCCCCGGATAGGCGACGCCCGCAAAATGCTCAGGCTCATGGCGGCCAACACCGACATCCTGCTGCGGACCCTGCTGCTGCTGTTCTCGTTTGCCTGGTTCATCAACCAGAGCGCCCGCTTCGGCGATGCCGTGCTCGGCGCCAACCACATCCTGCTGCAGCTGGTCTCCTTCAGTGCCTTCTTTCTGGATGGTTACGCCTTTGTCACCGAGGCCCTGGTGGGTGAAGCCCTGGGTGCAAAGCGACGCCAGGACCTGGCCATGGCGGTGCGCCGCTCGAGCGAACTCGCCGCTGCCACGGCAGTCATTCTGGCCCTGTTGATCGTCTTTTTTGGTGAGCTGGCAATCGCCGCACTGACGAATATCGATGCGGTGCGTGTTGCCGCCGGGGGTGCGCTGGTCTGGGCCGGACTGTATGTGCTCCTGTCCTTTGCGGCCTTTCAGCTGGACGGTATTTTTATCGGTGCCACCCGCACCCGGGAGATGCGCAATGCCTCTTTCGTTTCGGTGCTTGTTTTCATGCTGGCCTGGTGGTGGCTGACCCCGCTGTTTGGCAATCACGGCCTGTGGTGCGCGTTTGTTATCTACGTTTGCGCTCGTGCGCTCGCCCTGGCGGCCTACTAGCCCCGCCTGGCGCGGGGCACCGGGTGACATAGCGTTCCGGACACGCAACAGTTACGACGATGGCGACACCATGGGGCAGGAAGGTTTGCCCGCCACCTGCCCAAAAATGCAACAGGCGAGGGCATTACCGGGCAGATCTCATCAAAAATAACCAGCGTACACTCTGTCAACCAACCCCGCTGACGAGGGTTGGGTATTCGCCAACAACTGAGACAGGTGAACACCATGGCAATTATCCTATTTATCTATTCCTCGATCCTGGCGCTGGGCGTCTGGCAGGAGAAGCAGAACCAGAACCAGAACCAGGGCGATAAAAAGCCCTGCTGAAATAACCGTTCCCACCGGCCCCGGCGACAGTCCGGGCCGGCGGGCAACCGCCATCGGGCATAACGCCTGCAAGCCGGTGGCGAGTAAGGTATGCTTCGTGCGGCTTTTTTATCGCTGTACACGGGGTCGACATGCAGGAATTCAACAACAGGGTCGCGGTGATCACCGGCGCCGCCAGCGGTATCGGCTCGGCACTGGCGCGACACTGTGCGAGCTAAGGCATGCGGGTGGTGCTGGCCGACATCGGGGCGGGCCCGCTGCAAAGACTGG
>JAZBNW010000010.1:0-5372 GCA_036350855.1 Halieaceae bacterium | reverse complement strand
GAAGAGATGTTTAATGCATCAGCTGAGGGGCATACAGCCATGATCTTCATGCCTCCAGCAATACAACGATCCATCTCGTCATGAAACTCAATGGCTTCAGGAGATGACCACTGCTCTGGCCACGTACCGGAAAAGAGTGTATCTATGCTCAAAGAGTCTTGTACGATCTTCTTCGCTCTATCAGAAGCAGGGTATTTGTGTAAACGTTGTGGTATTTTGGAATAATCTGTTCCCGTTGCGTATGGATTATATTGAGTCGCAATCGGATTGTCTTTAGTTGCAAACGGATTGTCTTTGGTTGCGTACGGATTGTCTTTCGTTGCGTATGGGTTGGCTTTCGCTGTTGATTTTGTATCTTCAGTACTCATGTTTATTCTCCTTGTTTATTTTAGGTTAAAAAGCAGGTCATCAGTGCATTAATGCTTATTTCCTTCCGGTATTCGTCAGTAATCAGTCATTTTTCACCTCTTTTTTTGTTTTTTGGGTCAACATGCCCACAGTTAGCGAACCCAGCCTATCCGTCTAGGCAGCACCAAAATCCTGCTGGAGCTGCGTTTCCTGTTCTGTACTCAGGTTGGTCGAGATGATCTCGAATGCCCAGCCCTTCTGCCTGGCTGCCTCAGCGACCCTGTCCACGACCGAGCTGCTGGCCATCAGGAACAGGGCAGAGGTGCCCTCCGTCACCTTCTCGCTCACGCTTTTCGCAAAGCGCCTGTCAATGCCATACGTCGAGAATTTTCCGGCCAGCGCCCCGAGCGCTGCCCCGAACGCCATCCCGAGGCAGGGAACGATAAAGATCAGGCCGAAGAGCATACCCCAGAACGCGGCGCCGAGCACCCCGCCGCAGGTATCATCGTTCACCTGCCTGGTCCGCGGTCTCTCTTCCCCCTGCAACCAGACAACCTCGGCAGCATCTTCTATCCTTATCGACGCTTCGGTCACCAGTTGCCGGGCCAGAGCGAGCATCTGCCCCGAACCGCCGGGCGTGTCGAACGTAAAGGCCACGATTGTGAGCGCCGTCATACCTGCTTCCATTCTCAGGTCGTCCCCGGGCTCGTGTGCCCCATTCTCCCTGCCTCATCGAGCGGCTCCCTACCCGGCCGTTCCAGGACTGCCCTGGCCGCTTCCCTCTCCTTCCTGGCCGCTTCCCACCGCATCAGGGCCGAGTCGGGCGCTGCCTGCCAGCCGCCGACGATCAGTAGGAGGCCCAAGACCAGGAAAAAGAAGGTCTGCACCATCAGGCCGTGGGTCAGGGCATTGATGAGCGCGCGCCCCAGCTCGCGCACGAACGGATCCTGGATCGATATCAGGGCCGAGGAGCGCGCCGCCGCAAAGGCGATCAACGACACAAACATGGCTACGGCTATCACCAGCCCGATCCAGACTACCGTCTGCCGGCGGGCGGGCGATACCCACACCGCCGCCCCCAAGGCTACGATGGTCAGCAGGGGCAGCAACAGCCCGACGGTGTTCAGGTAGGAAACCACTTCCTGCAGGACCGCCACGTGGTAGCTGCTCATCAGCACCAGGCGTCCGCCCTCGGCCTGGGGGATCAGGTTCACGTCCTCGACCCCCAGTTGGTCCTCGAGAAAGCTGTACACCTCGCTGAAATCGAGGACCAGATCACCCTCCTGGAAGTAGAGGCTGTCGCCACGGCCCTTCAGGACGTCCATCACGATCCGGTGCCCCGTCCGGTTGAAGGCGACCCAGACGCTGTTGAAGGCGTCGGTCATGATCAGCCTGGTGGCCGCTTCGTCGGCCAACTGCTCCAGGCCCACCGTGATGGGGCCGGCGAGGATCTGCAGTTCCGGCGGCAGCGTTTCTTTGGTCAGACCCTGAACGTCCGCCGCCTCAAAGAGCTGGCCCACCACATACTGCCCGACCAGCTTGGCTACAGCCGGGTCCTGGCTCACGGGTCCGACGGTGGCCACCCAACCCTGGGTGTTCAGCAGTGTAAAATAGGCCCAGAAAGCCACGTTGGCCAGGGTGAGCAGGACGAGGCCCAGGAAGAGCAAGATGCCCACCGCCCAGTTGCGCCCGGTGTGGCGGCCTGGCGCCGCGGGTCGGGCCGCGGTCGACCTACCTGCTTGCTGATCGTTCTCGTCGGTCATGGTAGTTTTCCCTTTTTCAGTTAGTAGGTGGGCAGCCGGTCGCCGTAGGGGACACGCCGCCGCTCGGCGTACCCGCCAAAGTAGGAGGCCATATCGGCAAACACCCCCAGGCCCAGGAGGATCCAGTCAAAGCCGACAATGCCTGCCGGGGCAACTGCCATGTACATCAGCGTGGTCCAGGGCAAAAAGAACCAGCCCAGAATCGGCCAGATCCAGGTCTGGAACAGCGAGGTGATATACAGCGGAGAATAGAGCCACCAGACCAGGATGGCCACGCGGGGTCCAAACAGAAGAAGGGCAGTGACAAAGCAGCACATATCTTCTCCTCCTCCAATCAGATAGGGTAGCACCGGTCGTTGCCATGGAGACCGTCCCTGTGCGCTAAATGTAACAGATTGGGCAATGATTTTCAATACCGAAATCAGCGAAACTGGCGGTATCTTTTTAGGTATGTTGCTGGGGGGCATTTTGGGTATGATTTAGGTATGGTGTTGGGGATATTCCTTCAGGTTATCAAAAAGAGGCGACTGTGGCAGCCGCCTCTGCACACGCGTGCTCACACGTGTGTCTACACCGGAGAGAATCGCCTGGTTTCTAGCGGAGTAAATCCATTTCCCTGACCCGCCGGATCGCTTCCTCTCGTTTGTGCACATCCAGCTTGCGGTAGATATTCTTGATGTGGGTGTTCAGCGTGTGAGGGGAAGTGACCAGCTTGTCGGCAATTTCCTCGGGGGAGAGATCCGTAGCGAGCAGCCTGATGACCTGTCGCTCACGCCGGGTCAGGGGGTTTTCGGCTGGCGTCGTTGCCGGCTGGAGATCCTGTCTTGTTGTCGCGGGGCCCTCGGCGGGAAAAGCAGCCAGGATCTGGTCGATGTATGCTGCCAGCCCACGGCCGGTCTGTTGCTCCTTCAAACGGACTAGCAGCCCAGCCATCGGAGCGCCCAGATCGACAAACGTGCGGATAAAGCCGCCTGGCTGGCCCAGTGTCAGCGCGGCCCCCAGTTTCTCCATCGCAGCAGGCTCGTCGCCCAGAGCATTGTTGACCAATGCCAGCAGCGCCAGCACGTCGATGCGCACATTGTTGCGGTGGATCCCGCGCATCTGCTCATCCAACGCATCCAGCCGCGTCCGTGCCTCATCCAGGCTGTGGTCGCTCCCTTCAGCCAGCAGCAGTTTGATCGCGGTGAGTTGGGGCACGTAAAAGAACCAGATGGGAGGACGCAGATCGAATTCGACCCCCTGGCTCAGGCGACGGGCCCCTGCCAGATCCCCTGTTCGCAGCGCCAGTTCCACCCGGAATGCCTCCGTGCTCGCCAGGGCAAACGTATACACTGTTTCCCGTAACTGCGCGCTCAGCCGATCGATGGCCTGCTCAGCCTCCACCAAACGATCTTGGGACAGATAGATGAGTGCTAGCGCGAAAATACCCATCGCCAAATAGGTCGGGGCCGACGTGGCGCGGTCTTGCCACAGGGCGAGCAAGTACGATTCTGCCTGTGCCAATTCGTTGCGCAGATAGTGGGTGCTGCCCAGGTGATACCGCACAAAACTCAGAGACTCTGCAGCGTCAAGCTGTTCTGCAATCGGCAGGTACTCACGAGCGAATCGTAGTACGCCGCCGAGATCTCCCTCTTGGAAGCAAGCGACACACAGATAGTGCGCCATCTTGGTGTGCAGCCCAGCGGGCCAGGAAGGATCCGCGAGGGCTTTTTCGATCAGGGCGATACCGTGTCCCAGTTCACCCTGCATCTGCAGGCCGCCCGCGGTGGTGGCAATCGCTAACGATCGAATGTGCAGTGCCTGTGGTGGCAGCACTTCCAGGCTCTTGCGGGCGGTGGCAATGGCGCGGGTTGGCTGACCGACAAGGATGTCCACTAGCCCCTGGATCACAGAGAACTCGGCCCGCGTGGTTTGAACCTCTGCCGACTCCGGGGACAGCTCGGCCAGCAGGCGCTCCGCTTGCTGCTGGACGGTCACCATCTCCAAGTCCTGTCCTCGATATACCGCGAGATAAACCCTCGCACTCATCAAGGGCAGGCTTTTTGCCACGGCGTCTTCCGGCAACAACCTTAACCAGCGGCCCAGGCGACTCCACTGTTCCCGGTTCATCAGCCCGTAGCGCTCCTGCTCGACGAGGTGCACGGCGGCATCGACATCTCCGGCCGCCAGAGCGTACCGCAGGGCTTCTTCGATCAGGCCCTTTTCGGCATACCAGCGGCTGGCGCGCAGGCGCAATGCCGCAATCTCACGACCACCCATCTGTTCTTGAAGCATTGTCAGCAAGTGCTGCTGAAAGAGGTGGTGGAAACGGAACCATTCACCCCGGCCATCCAATGGTACGACGAACAGGTTCTCACGCTGCAGCCTTGAGATAAAGACTTTTCCTGTCACGTTGGCCAAGCCCAAGGAATCATCAGAGCCTTGCAGGCACACAGCCTCGATCAGCGGTGCACAGAAACGCTCCAGGATGGATGTCTTGAGCAGCCACGCCTGTTTGGCAACCGGCAGGTAAGCCAGCACTTCAGCCAGCAAGTACTCCTGGAGGTAGCGGCTGTCTCCCTCGATGTTCATGGCGAGATCATCCGACCAATCCCGATGGCGCAGCGACAAGGCTACCAGGCGCAGGGCCGTCACCCAGCCTTCGGTCCGCTGCGTCCATTCCGCTGCCACCCCATCGTCGACCTCGCGCTGGAGCATCTGCCTCAACAGTCCGGCCGTTTCCTCTGGCGTGAACCGCAGATCTGAGGCACGGATCTCGGTGACTTGGCTACGGGCGCGCAAGGAGGGGATCGGCAGGTCGGGATCGTAGCGGCCGACGAGCACCAAGTGCAGGGAGGGGGGCGAGTGATGCAACAGCTCGCCCAGGAGCTCATAAATGACCTGCTCCTGGATAAGGTGGACATCATCCAAGACCAGGATGAAGCGCTCCTCGATCTGGGCCAGATCGTTAAGCAGGTAGCGCGCCAGCACGGGCGCCGAGGCCAGGGTAGGCGCGTCCAGCAGCGATTGGGTCTTGAGCTCCAGAGTCGGAAAGGCACTTAGTACCGCTGCCAGCAGATAACTCACAAAGCTGTGCAGGTCGTTGTCGGCTTCGTCCAGCGAGAGCCAGGCACTGGGGCAGCTGCAAGACTCCAGCCACATGCTGGCTAGCATCGTCTTGCCGTATCCTGCCGGCGCCGAGATCAGGGTCAGTGGTCGATGGCGCCTCTGATCGAGGCGTGTGAGCAAGCGCGTGCGCTGTTCGAGATCGGGCGTGACCGG
>JAZBNW010000009.1:0-14633 GCA_036350855.1 Halieaceae bacterium | reverse complement strand
CCCTTGCGCCACTTGAAAAACTGCGTCAGAGGCCCGGAAACCGCATAGGCCAGGAAAGCGAACAGCAGTATCCGCGGGGGGTCAGCCGTTACCAGGCCAAAAACCAGAACCACTGCTATCATGGCGACGAAGGGCACGCGGCTGCGGAAGTCGAGGCCCTTGAAACTGTAGTAGGGAAAGTTGGCTATCATCAGGAAGCCGACCAGAGCCGTCATAATGCCCACCAGTATCGCCAGCCCCTGGGGCAGGGCGCTGCCCACCCAACCCTCGTCATAGCAGACCCATACCCCACTGGCAATAATGCTCGCAGCGGCGGGACTTGCCAGGCCGGTGAAATAGTTTTTGTCTGCAGTCCCGATCTGGGTATTGAAGCGCGCCAGCCGCAGGGCGGCGCAGGCGACATAGATAAAAGCCATACTCCAGCCAAACTTCCCCAGGTCCCCCAGTGCCCAGCTGAACACGACCAGGGCCGGCGCGAGGCCAAACGAGACCATGTCGGAAAGACTGTCGTATTCGGCACCGAACTTACTGGAGGTATTGGTCAGGCGCGCGACGCGTCCATCCAGTCCATCGAAGATCATGGCGGCGAATATGGCGATCGCCGCGGCTTCAAAGTTGTAACGCATCGCGGCAATGATGGCGTAAAAGCCCGCAAACAGTGCGGCCGTGGTAAACAGGTTGGGCAACAGGTAAATACCCCGGTGCCGGACGGTGTGTCCGTTTACCGACTCCTCCTCCTCATGCTCATCCACCAGCAGGTCGAGTCCTGGCGCGAGCCCACCCGGTGTCCGTTCCTGTTTCCCGCCGGGCTGCGGGCTCTTCTGTTCTTCCGCAGATTTCTCTGGTTCGTCCATACTGTCCACCACTGTACAAAGGCCACCTATACTATCAAACCGCAGCCCCATAGGTCTGCCCCGCCACATCCCACAGTGATTTCACCAGTGGACTGAGCAGGCGCTGCTTCAGGCTGCACAGCCCGATGGTGAGGGGCGGCAAATCTTCCGGCAGATCGATCTTGCTGACGCTCCCGGCCATACCGCTGGCCCGGACCACCAACTCGGGCGCCAGGCCGATGCCCAGCCCCAGACTGACCATGGCGACGATGGCCTCGTGGCCCGCCACCTGGGCGTAAACCCTCGGGCGGATATCCCGCGACTGCAACCAGCCATCCAGTATCTGCTTGGTGATCCCCCGCTCCGGCACAATAAAGGGCACAGCACTCCAGTCATAGCCGGACGAGCCCACCCGTCCTGCATCCACCCACTGGCGCACGGCGCAATCGGCGGTGGGTGCCCACAGATGCAGGGGTGTATCCAGCAGCGGCAGGAAATCCACGCGCTGCGGCAACTGGGCCGGGCGGCCGCTGACAGCGACATCATCCTGCCCTTCCAGCACGTGACTGATACCGTCTGCCTGGTCACCGGTGTGCATCATGATTTCCACCGAGGGGTGTGCCGACCGGAACGATTCCAGGATCGGCGCGAGCACACTGTAGGTGGCCGTGACCGAGCAGTACAGGCTCACCTCCCCGGCGAGTTCCTCCTCGCTGCCGAGTTTGCGGCGCAGGCGCTGCCAGTCAGCCAGGGCGTGCCTGGCATACTCGCGAAACTCCCTGCCGGCGCCGGTCAGTCGCACGCTGCGGTTGTCGCGCTCGAGCAGGGGCTGGCCCAGTTCGTCCTCCAGCCGCCGTACGGTCCTGCTGACGGCGGAAACACTCATGTGCAGCAGTTCCCCGGTACGACTGAAGTTCAGGGTGTCCGCAACGGACAGAAAGACAGCCAGGGCACGGGTATCCATATGCCAACCTTTTTGCATAAATAGCAACACAGTATTACCTATATAGCGTTTTACGCAAGACACACTTTCACGTATGGTGCGCCCTTATTTCACAAACCACCTGCCAAGCGAGGAGTTTCATCATGGGACAAAACTACTTCAACACCCTTCCCCTGCGCCTGCAACTGCAGCAACTGGGCAAATGCCGCTTCATGGACCGCTCCGAGTTCGCCGATGGCGTGGACAAGCTGCGCGGCAAGAAAATGGTCATCGTGGGCTGTGGTGCCCAGGGCCTCAACCAGGGTCTCAATCTGCGCGACAGCGGGCTGGACGTGTCCTACGCCCTGCGCGCAGGCGCCATCAGCGAGAAGCGCCAGTCATGGAAGAACGCGACCGAGAACGGCTTCACGGTGGGCACCTACGAGGAGCTGATTCCCGGTGCGGACCTGGTGTTGAACCTGACCCCCGACAAGCAGCACACCAGCGTGGTCAACCAGATCATGCCGCTGATGAAAAAGGACGCCTGCCTGGCTTACTCCCACGGCTTCAATATCGTGGAAGAAGGCATGAAAATTCGCGATGACCTCACGGTTATCATGGTGGCGCCCAAGTGCCCGGGCACCGAGGTACGCGAGGAGTACAAGCGGGGTTTCGGCGTACCGACCCTGATTGCCGTCCACACGGAGAATGACCCCAGGGGCGAAGGCCTGGAACTGGCCAAAGCTTATGCCTGCGGCACCGGCGGCGACCGGGCCGGGGTTCTGCAGTCATCGTTCATCGCCGAGGTCAAATCGGACCTGATGGGCGAACAGACCATCCTGTGTGGCATGCTGCAAACCGGCGCGATACTGTGTTTCGACAAAATGGTCGAAAAGGGTATTGAACCAGGCTACGCCTCGAAGCTGATCCAGTACGGCTGGGAAACCGTGACCGAGGGCCTCAAGCACGGCGGTATCACCAATATGATGGATCGCCTGTCAAACCCGGCGAAAATCCGCGCGTTCTACCTCGCCGAGGAACTGAAGGAGATCATGCGCCCGCTCTATGAGAAGCACCAGGACGACATCATGACCGGACATTTCTCCAAAACCATGATGGAAGACTGGGCCAACGACGATGCCAATCTGCTGAAATGGCGCGCCGAGACCGCGGAAACCGCCTTCGAAAAGGCCGCCAACACCTCCGCAGAGATCAGTGAGCAGGAGTACTACGACCACGGTATCCTGCTGGTGGCCATGATCAAGGCGGGCGTGGAGCTGGCGTTCGAAACCATGGTCTCGGCAGGTATCATCGACGAATCGGCCTACTACGAGTCCCTGCACGAAACCCCGCTGATCGCCAACACCATTGCGCGCAAGAAGCTCTACGAAATGAATGTTGTGATTTCGGATACCGCGGAGTACGGTTGTTATCTGTTTGACCATGCCTGTCGCCCGCTGCTGGCCGACTTCATGAGCAGGATAGATACCGACGTTATCGGCCGCGGTATCGGCGGGGACAATGGGGTGGACAACGCCGAGCTGATCGCGGTAAATGACGCCATTCGCAAGCACCCGGTGGAAACAGTCGGCAAGACCTTGCGTGGTTACATGACGGCGATGAAGCGAATCGTCTGAGCCGGGCGACGCCCGGGAACCGCCAGCCCGATCACAGGGGCAGCGGTTCCCGACCAGAAAATCACGGCCCTGGCCGGCCATCGCGGTGGCCCGCCGGGGTTATTCGCTATTGGAGGATGCTGAATGACCGCCCCAGAGAACACAGATCCGGACTGGACCACCAGCAAAAGTGCCCAGCTTTACGGCATCAACGCCTGGGGTGCGGATTACTTCAACATAGACGACAACGGCGAAGTCCAGGTCAACGTCAACTTCGACGGCAAAGCGGTTACCGTGAGCCTGATGGAAATCGTGCGGGGTATGCACGAGCGCGGCCTGCACATGCCGGCCATATTGCGCATCCGCAACCTGCTGGACCACCGTGTCGAGGTACTCAACAAGTCCTTCGCCAAGGCCATCGCGGACGGCGGCTACCGCAACTGCTACCGCGGTGTCTACCCGATCAAGGTAAACCAGCAGTGCCACGTGGTAGAGGAAATCGCCGATTACGGCCGCCAGTACAGCCACGGCTTCGAGGCCGGCAGCAAGGCCGAGCTGATCATCGCCATGGCCCAGCTCAGCGACTCCGACGGCATTATCATCTGCAACGGCTACAATGATGCCGAGTTTATCGAGCTGGGCTTGTACGCCAGGCAAATGGGCACGCCCTGTTTTTTTGTCGTTGAAACCCTGTCCGAGTTGCCGATCATTATCGAACGCAGCCGCGCCCTCGGTATCGAACCCCTGATAGGAGTCAGGATAAAGACCACCGTTGCGGTTGACGGTTACTGGAGCCAGGACAGCGGCGACAGGTCCATATTCGGCCTGTCTACCGCATCGCTGATGCGCCTGGTGGACGCCCTGCGCGAGGCCGACATGCTGCACTGCCTGCGCCTGCTGCACTGCCACCTGGGCTCGCAGATTCCGAACATCCGCAACGTACGCAGCGGCGTCCTGGAGGCCTGCCGCTTCTATGCCGGGCTGGTGCAGGAAGGCGCGCCCATGGGTTACCTGGACCTGGGGGGCGGCCTGGCGGTTGACTACGAGGGCGCCCGCACCAACAGCACCCACAGCATGAATTATCGCCTGGACGAGTACTGCGCCAATATTGTCGAGAGCATCTGCGAAACCCTCGACCCGCTGGAGATAGACCACCCGGTTATCGTGTCGGAGTCGGGTCGTGCCACGGTGGCCTACTCCTCCATGCTGTTATTCAATATTCTCAATGTCAGCAACACGCTGCCGACGGCGACACCCGACACGGTCCCGGACGACTGCGTGGAGACCCTGCGAAACCTGCTCGACATCAAAACCAGGCTCTCGCCTGACAATTTCCAGGAGTGCTACAACGACGTGGTGTTCTACCGGGATGAGCTGCGCGAGCTCTTCCACCACGGACAGGCGAGCCTCAGGGAACGGGCTCTGGCTGAGAACATCTACCTGGGGGTCGTCCACCGTATCGCCGCCATGCTGCCCGGCCTGAAGCGCGTACCGCCGGAACTGCAGAACCTGCAGGAACAGCTGTCGGACATTTATTACGGCAATTTCAGCCTGTTCCAGTCCCTGCCGGATATCTGGGCCATCGACCAGCTGTTCCCGATCATGCCGATACACCGCCTCGCGGAAAAGCCGGGGCGTGCGGCCATACTGGCCGACCTCACCTGCGACTGCGACGGCAAGATAGACCGGTTCTCCACCCCGGACGGTGAGCGCAATGTGCTGCCGCTGCACGAATTGCGGGCAGGCGAGGAATACTACCTGGGCGTCTTTCTCGTCGGCGCCTACCAGGAAACCCTGGGGGACCTGCACAACCTGTTCGGCGATACCAATGTGGTCAACGTGGCCATCAACCCCGACGGCAGTTTCGAGTTCGCCCGGGAGTTTCACGGCGACAGCATCGCCGACGTCCTGAGTTACGTTGAGTACGAGCCCAAACAGCTGCAGGAGAATTTTCGCCTGGTTGCGGAGAAAGCGGTGCGCAACGGCAAGATCAGCGTTGCCCAGCGCAGCCGGATAGTGCAAGCTTTCCGGGACAGCCTGCATGGCTACACCTACTTCGAAAATCACTGACAGTTAACACAACAAGAGAAACATTGATGTCCAAAGTAATCATTATCGGTGCCGGTGGCGTGGGCGGCGTGGTCGCTCACAAGTGCGCGCAGTTGCCCGAGGTATTTCCGGAGATCCTGCTGGCCAGCCGCAACGAGGCCAAGTGCAAGGCGATCGCCGCCCAGTTGAGTCGCCCGATCCGCACAGCCCAGGTCGACGCCGACAATGTGGCGGAACTGGCGGCGCTGCTCAAACGGGAAAAACCCGAACTGGTCATCAATGTTGCACTGCCCTACCAGGACCTCACTATCATGGATGCCTGCCTCGAGGCGGGGGTCAACTACCTGGACACCGCCAACTACGAACCCCGGGATACGGCGAAATTCGAGTACAAGTGGCAGTGGGCGTACCAGGACCGGTTCAAACAGGCCGGGCTGATAGCTTTGCTGGGCAGCGGTTTCGACCCGGGCGCGACCAACATGTTTACCGCCTACCTGGCGAAGCACTACTTTGATGAAATTCACGAGCTCGACATCATCGATGTCAACGGTGGCGACCATGGCTACCCATTCGCCACCAACTTCAACCCGGAAATCAATATTCGCGAGGTCAGCGCCGAGTGCCGGCACTGGGAAAACGGCGAGTTTGTCACCACCCCGCCGATGTCAAAAATGGCGCGATTCGACTGCCCTGAAGAGGTCGGCGCTTTCAATATATACCGCATGTACCACGAGGAGCTGGAATCCCTGAGCAAGCACTTTCCCGACTTGCGCCGCGCCCAGTTCTGGATGAGTTTTTCCGACAATTACCTGAAACACCTGGAGGTACTCGAAAATGTCGGCATGACCGGCATCGAACCGGTGGACTACCAGGGTCAGCAGATCGTGCCCATCCAGTTCCTGGCCCGCCTGCTGCCCGACCCCTCCAGTCTCGGTCCGCGCACCAAGGGGAAGACCTGTATTGGTTGTATCGTGCGGGGCCTGAAGGACGGCAAGGAGCGGGTCATGTACCTCTACAACATCTGCGACCACCAGGCGTGTTACCGGGAGGTGCAGTCCCAGGCGATTTCCTACACCACCGGGGTCCCGGCCATGATCGGCGCGAAAATGATCATCGAGGGAAAATGGCGTGAACCCGGCGTATGGAATATCGAGCAGTGCGACCCGGACCCGTTCATGGAAGACATGAACCGCTACGGCCTGCCCTGGAAGGTGGTGGAGCTGGACCCGGGTTTCAAACTGGACCTGGTCAAAGGCAAGGACCTGTAGGTCGCGCTTTGCAATTCACTGATTTCAGTAAACTGGACCTGGCCCGGCTGCCCTCGCCCTGCTTTGTGGTCGATGAGGTGGCCGTCGAGCGCAACCTTCGGATCCTGCGCCAGGTAGCCGACGCCAGCGGCGCGAAAGTACTGGCGGCGCTGAAAGCGTTTTCCATGTGGCGACTGGCACCCCTGGTTTCCCGTTACCTGGATGGCACCTGCTCCAGTGGCCTGCACGAGGCCCGCCTCGGCAGCGAGCACTATGGCGGGGAGGTTCACGTCTTCAGCGCCGCTTACAGTCAGGCAAGCCTGGAGGAAATACTGGTCATTGCAGACCACGTGGTCTTCAACAGTTGCAACCAGTGGAAGCGTTTCCAGCCCCAGATCCGCTCAGCCCGGTCGCACCGGCCACAGCTGCAATTCGGTTTGCGGATCAACCCCGAGCACTCCGAGGGAACCGTGCCGATTTACGACCCCTGCGCGCCGGGCTCACGCCTCGGGATTCCCCTGTCACAACTGGATGAAAGTGCGCTCGAAGGCATCAGCGGGCTGCATTTTCACACCCTCTGCGAGCAGGATTTTCCACCCCTGAAACGCACCCTCGACGCCGTCGAGGAAAAGTTCGGTCATCTTCTTGGAAACATGGCGTGGGTCAACTTTGGCGGCGGGCACCATATTACCCGTCCCGGCTACCAGCTCGACGAGCTGGTTTCGACCATTCGCAAGTTCAGCGAAAAATACGACGTACAGGTTTACCTGGAACCGGGCGAGGCGGTTGCCATCGGCAGCGGTGTACTGGTCGCCGAGGTGCTGGACCTCACCTGGAACATGCTCGACCAGGCCATTCTGGATACCTCGGCCACCTGTCACATGCCCGACACGCTGGAGATGCCCTACCGCCCCGATATTTTCGGTGCGGGCGAGCCCGGCGAACTGGAGCATACCTATCGCCTGGGAGGACTGACCTGCCTGGCTGGCGATGTTATCGGGGATTACAGTTTCGGCGAGCCGCTGCGGGTGGGCCAGCGCCTGGTGTTCAGTGATATGGCCCACTACACCATGGTCAAGACATCTACCTTCAACGGCACCCTCCTGCCCGCCATTGCCCTGTGGAACTCGCTCACCGATGAGCTGGACATCGTGCGGGAATTTGGCTACCCGGACTTCAGGGACCGACTGTCCTGAGTCTCTACAGCAGCGCGCTATAGTCCGCCTGCAGCTGGTCGAAACTCAGGCTGGAGATAAAGCGGGAAAAGCTCATCCAGGTGGCCAGGCCTTTCATGTCCGCGAAGTGCGGCGGCAGGAATCTGGGGGCAACGACAACACCCTCGTCCATCAGCATGCGGTAGGTTTTCACGTCTTCCAGTGTCACCTTGCCGCAGAACAGGACCGGCAGGTTGTCCAGCCTTCCCTCACTCATGGCCAGGCGCATAAAGTTGTAGGTCTGGATAAAGCCCCGCATATAGGCCAGGTCCTTGGTAAAAGGGCGTCCGGCGGGAGTGCTACCGCGAAATATCCTGACGGCGATGGCATAGCTGTCATCATCCGACATGTCATTGCCCCGCAGGTAATTGAAGACCTCGACAAAATCGGCTCCCTCCTCCGCCAGGGTAACAGCGCGCACCCTGTTGATCAGGCGATACAGTCGCGACGGGCTCGAGCGCATGGTGAGAATTTCAGTCAATACCGCCAGCCCTTCCTGGGTGGTGGTGGATGACGGCGGCCCCTTGCCCAGGAAAGTACACCAGGGCTGGGCCATTCCGTTGAGCGTGGTACCCAGGTGCACCCAGCCCTCGTGCACCTCCAGCACATCGATATCCAGTGAATTGAACATGGCGTCGCTGCGGATTTTCAGGTAGTCCGACCCGGCAGCGGCATCGGCAGTCATCTGGTCATTCAACAGTACCCGTATTCCGGCGTCGGGAAAGGCGGCCAGCAGTCGCTCGTTGAGCATGGTCACCGCCTGTTGCGCTGTGATGTCTTTTTCCGCCTCGACCATCGACTGGTTCTTGAGGAGGTTTATCAGGGTTCCCTCCATGGTCGTACCCAGGTCTGCGAGCGTCGGGTCCCCGGCATGGAAGACATCCGAGGCGGAGCCGTACAGTTCTTCCGAGTACATGCCAAAGTCCGGCGTACCCCTGGCTTCCAGCATGCGCACGACGGTCTGGTACTCCCGGCAGATGCGCCGCATGATCGTCGCCAGCGGGTTCAACTGCCCGAGCTTGCGGGCGATGTCACGGTCGATCTGGTGGAACACGCCGCGGACCGCGCCGGGGTCAAACTCCAGCGGATTCTTGCGCTGGTAGTAGGCGGTATCGACCGGTGGCAGATTCTGGCAGTTACCGGCAAAAAAATCGCTGCGTACACCGTTGCACCACTTGATGCCATCGAGGATGCGGATGGGTCGCTGGGCCTCGACGATACGGTCGGAAAGCTCCCGCACGAGTTCCAGGTACCTGCCGTTACTGTCGGTCATTGACATTGTCCGTCACTGTTCCCGCGCTGTCGCCCCGAAGCGCTCATCGGCGCTTGCGCAGGATCACTGCGGTGCGCAAGCGGCTGGACCCGAATAAACTCATGGAAGCGAAGTCGGCCCGGGCGATCGGCACATGCTGGCACTCTATGGAGTCGCGGTTTTCATCTGCGATCGTGAGGTAGGGGCCGACTTCCAGGTCCGGGTCATGAAAATACAGGCAGTTTGCGTCATAGCCACTGAGTACCACCCAGTGCGGCGTTTTGCGGTTATCGAGCCGGTAAGTGGATATCAGAATCAATACATTCTCACCCCTGGCATAGCGGGCCGCCAGTTCGGCCTGGTCAATATCCGCATAGCGCACGGGCAATTTCTGCTTCTTTGCCTGTGCGATGAACGATTCGTGTACCAGGCCCATGACCCGTTTCTTGTTGGGATCCCGCACGCCCTCGACGAACAGTGGTCCCTTCTTGTTGACCCAGACCTCAGCGTCGAAACCCCGGGCCACAGCGGCCAGTGCAAGCCCGACAGGGTGGCAGCCACCATGGCCCGAGGTCATGAATATGGTAGTCGCCTCACGCCAGATCTCCACCTCCTCCAGCGGACTCGGGGAGTAGCCGGGATCCAGCCCGTTCATCGCCATCATCAGGGACGCGGGCCCACAGGTAAAAGGTGTGGTCTGGGATATCCAGGGAATGGCGCGGTTGTCATTGGTGGCCTCCAGGCGATGGATACACTTTTCCATCCGCAGGGCGTCACTGTGGTCCTCGTAATAATCCTGGTACAGGCCAAACTGGGTATAGCCCAGTTTCCGGTAAAGACTGATGGCCGCGGTATTGTTGCCGGCGACCTCGAGGCGCATATACAGTGCCCCGGCATCCCGGGCAGCCTGCTCTGCACGCTCCATGAGCCCGACCGCGATACCTTTGCCCTGGCAAGCGGGGTCTACCGCCAGGGAGTAGAGCCTGGCAAGACGGGTACCGCGGCGCAGGATAACCAGGATATAGCCGCCCAGGGCGCCATTTTCCTCACTCACCAGGAACACGCAGCCGGAGTGGCGCAGCCAACGCCTGAAACTGCGCCGGCTCAGCCTGTCACCCCGAAAGGCCAGGCCCGCCAGTCGCAACAGTTCATCGATATCCGTAGCCAGTGCCTGGCGGATACTGCTCATGAGGTGATCCGCGATCTGCTCGCTATGGAACGACTGAACAGACCGAACCGGCAGCCAGTGGTACGATCGCTCGTTGCAAGGGAGGCCATGCTTACTCCAGGTTCAATCCCTGAAATATATCCCGGGGCGCAATTGACTGCCAGACAATGGTGTAAAATACTTGCTTCGCCTTCATATCCCCACCAGCGCCAGGGCTAAACGCCAGGATACACACCATGTCACAGACTCTCATCGTTATCCACAATATGAAGGACTGGGCAGCCTATTTCCCCAGTGAGCAGGTGATCAGTTTCACCGACTACATGAACAGTAACACCCTGCACACCGCACCCCGAACCCGCATCATCAACCTGTGCCGCAACTTCGATTACCTGTCGGAGGGATACTATTGCTCCCTGCTGGCGGAGGCTCGCGGCCACAATGTCATACCCTCGGTGCGCACCCTCAATGACCTGAGCAAACGCGCGCTTTACCGTATCCATATCGATGATTTTGGGGAGGAGGTATACAAGTCCCTGCAGGAAGCCGACCCGACCCAACCGATCGTACTGCACAGTTTCTTCGGGCAAACGCGCGAGAGCCGTTTTGAGGACCTGGCGGAGAAACTGTTCGAAACCTTTCCCTGCCCGATCCTCGAGATCACACTGCGCCGTCGCAAACGCTGGGAGATAGCCAGCCTCAAGCCCAGGTCACCCAGGCAGCTGAATGAAGAGCAGGCGGACGAGTTCGCCACAGCCCTGGATATCTTCAGCCGCAAGGTCTGGCGCAAGAGCCGCAAGAAAAAGGCCGCGCGCTACGACCTTGCGATACTGTGCGACCCGGATGAGGCCATGCCCCCGTCCGACAGGGGCGCCCTGAAGCGCTTTATCAGGGCGGGCAAGGAGATGGGGATCGATTGCGATGTCATCCGCCAGCGGGATTACCTGCGGCTGCCGGAATACGACGGCCTGTTCATCCGCACCACCACCAACATAGACCACTATACCTATCGCTTCGCCAAGAAAGCTGAAAATGAAGGCCTGGTGACCATTGATGACAGCAACTCGATCCTGCGCTGCACCAACAAGATCTACCTGGCGGACCTGTTCAGGATTCACAAGGTAGCCTCGCCCCGTACGGTGGTACTGTACAAGGACCAGCCGGCCCAGTTGCTTGAACTGGAACAAACCCTGGGCTTCCCCATCGTCGTCAAGATTCCCGACGGGGCCTTTTCCAAGGGTGTGGAGAAGGCCATGGATCCGGCCCAGCTCGCGGAGATCTGCAAGAAACTGTTTCGCCACTCCACCCTGCTGCTGGCCCAGGAATTCCTGTACACAGACTTCGACTGGCGCATCGGCGTACTGGACAACCAGCCGCTGTTTGCCTGCAGGTACTTTATGGTCAAGGACCACTGGCAGATCTATCGCCACGGTAATCGCACGGATTCGGGGGGATTCGAAACCCTGCCCATTGCCGATGTGCCGCACTCCGTGATCGAAACCGCATTGAGGGCAACCAAACCCATCGGGGACAGCCTTTACGGGGTGGACCTCAAGGAAAAGGATGGCAAGGGCTGTGTGATCGAGGTGAATGACAACCCCAATATAGACAAGGGGGTCGAGGACAAGTACCTGGGCATGGACCTCTATCGCCGCTTCATGGGCACCATGCTGAAACGTATGGAAGCCCGCCGGGGGCACTAGCCCCCGACCGGCAACGGCAAGCCCCTACAGGCTCAGTACCTTCTCTCCGCGGGAAATACCCGCCACCCCGGAGCGAACCACCTCCAGTATTTCCACATCGCCCATGGCGGCGACAAAGGAGTCCAGTTTGTCACTGGTACCGGCCAGCTGTATCGTGTAGACGTTGGGTCCCACATCGACAATCTGCCCGCGGAAAATGTCCGTCGTGCGCTTCACTTCGTCCCGCAGCACACCCTGCGCCCGCACCTTGATCAGCATCAGGTCCCGCTCGATATGGGCGCCTTCGGTCAGGTCGACCAGTTTCACCACGTCCACCAGTTTGTTCAGGTGCTTGGTGATCTGTTCGATCTGCCGGTCATCACCGACAGTAGTCAGGGTGAGGCGTGACAGGGTGGGGTCGTCCGTGGGCGCCACATTGAGTGTCTCGATATTGTAGCCGCGCTGGGAAAACAGCCCCACCACGCGAGACAGGGCACCGGGCTCGTTTTCCATCAACATAGAAATAATGCGCCGCATGTCAGGTCCTCTCGTTCTTGCTGAGCCACATATCCTTCATCGAGCCATTTGGCGCCACGTGCATGGGATAGACATGTTCCATGGGGTCGATGATGATATCGAGGAATACCAGCCTGTCCTTCATGGCGAAGGCCTCTTCCATTTTTGCGTCCAGCTCCGACAATTCCGTCACCTGCATACCCACGTGTCCGTAGGCTTCCATCAGTTTGACAAAGTCGGGGAGTGAGTCCTCGTAGGTACTCATGGCGTAACGCCCCTCGTACTGCATGTCCTGCCACTGCTTGACCATACCCAGGTAGTTGTTGCGCAGGTTGATGATCTTTATGGGCGTGTTGTACTGGGTGCAGGTGGACAGCTCCTGGATGTTCATCTGGATACTGCCCTCGCCGGTGACACAGGCCACCGCCATATCGGGAAACGCCAGCTGGACCCCCATGGCAGCGGGCAGGCCAAAGCCCATGGTGCCCAGCCCGCCGGAGTTGATCCAGCGCCGCGGCTGGTCAAACCGGTAGTACTGGGCAGCGAACATCTGGTGCTGGCCGACGTCCGAGGTTACATAGGCATCACCGTCGGTCACCCGGTACAGGCTTTCGATGACCTGTTGCGGCATTATCATCTTGCTCTGGCCGTAGCGGCGCCCGGTCCACAGCCCGTGCTTGCCGCGCCATTCATCGATCTGTTTCCACCAGCGCTCAAGCGCGCCCTGGTCGGGCAGGTCCGCCTCCTTCTCACGAATGCCGGCGAGCTGGGTGAGCAGTTCCTCCAGCACCGCCTGCACCGGCCCGACGATAGGGATATCAGCGGTCACGGTCTTGGAAATCGAGGCCGGGTCCACATCCACGTGGATGATCTTGGCGCCGGGGCAGAACTTGCTCACGGTATTGGTCACCCGGTCGTCAAAGCGGGCGCCTACCGCCAGGATGACATCGCTGTGGTGCATGGCCATGTTGGCCTCGAAAAACCCGTGCATTCCCAGCATGCCGAGAAATTGCCGGTCGGTTGCCGGGTAGGCGCCGAGGCCCATCAGGGTATTGGTTACCGGGTAGTTCAGTTCCCGCGCGAGACGGGTCAGCAGATCACTGCCCTCCCCCTGCACCACACCGCCGCCGGCATAGATGACCGGCCGCTTGGCCGACAGCAGCAGCTTGGCCGCTTTCTTGATCTGGCCCGTATGGCCGCGCTGGGCGGGGGCATAGGAACGCATTTTTACCGAGTCGGGATAGTGGTACTCAAATTTCTCGTCAGGGCGGGTAATGTCCTTGGGGATATCGATGACAACCGGCCCGGGACGCCCGGTGGAGGCGATGTAAAACGCCTTTTTGATCATCGGCGGGATATCCTCGGCCTTCTTGACCATGAAGCTGTGCTTCACGATAGGGCGGGAAATCCCGATCATATCGGTTTCCTGGAAGGCGTCCTCGCCGATAAGGTGGCTCTGCACCTGGCCGGAAAACACAACCATGGGAATGGAGTCCATGTAGGCCGTGGCGATGCCGGTAATGGCATTGGTGGCGCCGGGGCCGGAGGTCACCAGCACCACCCCGGGCTTGCCGGTGGCCCGGGCGTACCCGTCCGCCGCGTGTGTAGCCGCCTGCTCGTGCCGGACCAGGACATGGGGCACCTTGCAGTCCTTGAACAGGGCATCGTAAATATGCAAAACCGCACCGCCCGGATAGCCGAATATGTACTCGACTCCCTCGTCTTCCAACGCCCGGGCGATCATCTCGCCACCAGATAACAACTCCACAATACATCTCCCATAATAAAACGCCCGACGCGTGACCCTCGCCGGTGCATTCCGAAAACATGTGTGGACGTTGCTGCTGGACGGCCCGAACAGGCCTTCAATTGGCGACGCCACCCCTTTCAAGCTCGACACACTGCCCGGGAACACCCCCGGCGACGCACCTCGGGGGATATACGATCACGAACACCCGTGTATCGGTAGCCCTGCGGGATAGCGCAGTGTCTGGCCCTCAACCCCGCCTGTGCGGCCGGTGTTGATTACGGGACTTACAAACAGCTGAACCCGAATAATGGGATCGGGACAGTGGGCCAGAGATCGAGGGTACTCGACGTTAGCCGTTGCCATCTGCAAGACGCGCCTATTGTT
>JAZBNW010000008.1:0-6828 GCA_036350855.1 Halieaceae bacterium | reverse complement strand
TGTTGCAGCACGGCGCAGATGTCAACACGAGGGATAACAATGGCGTTTCCCCGTTGTTCTACGCGGTGGGTACCCATAATCTCAAGCTGTTGCGCGCCCTGATTGAACGGGGTGCCGATGTTGATGTGGTATCAGAGGCTAACCGGATGACGCCCCTGCTGGTCGCCGTCGAGAATGGCGATACCGCCGCTGCCGTGCTCCTCCTGGATCATGGGGCCAATGTGAACGCTGGCAACCAGCTCGGTTATTCCCCCTTGATGGCAGCCGCGGAAGCAGGGCAGGTGGCGATGGTCAGCTTGCTGCTGTCTCGCGGGGCAAACCCGCGGGCCCGTGACCAGGAGGGCATGGATGCGTCAACTCTGGCACGCAAACGTGGATACCGGGAAATTGTCGACCTACTGGCAGTCGCTGGCAGTAACTAGGCACGACCCCTGCGCATGTTGAGGTCTAAAATGGCCGCTCGTCACAAAATATCCCCATAGCCTGTGCCAGATCAAGGACAGCCCGTCAAGAGTGTGATTAGCTGGCAAAGCGGGTACATTGAATTTTGAGTATGTTTTTCGATTAATCAGAATTTGGGGTTGCAGCAGATGTCACTTCGGGACAAGCGTAAGTTCGCCAGAGCCATGGACCAGGCCGAAAGCTATGAACAGTGGTCGGAAGCGGCCAGGGGCTTCGATATCGCCACCGGCATGGACCGTTGGCGCATGCGCGACCAGTCCTCCCAGTTCGATAATGTCTCCATCCGCATCCGCCTGGACCGGCTGCGGGCGATGCGCGCCCGCCACGACTATCGCGGGCTCCTCTTCACTCTCAATGAGGGCATCCACGGCAATATGGGCGGTATGGGCAAGTCCGCTCTCTATGAGCGGGCGGCCTTCGGCACCAAACAATTGATTCACGACTATGTGGATGAGATCGTCGACGCCCTTGAAACACTGGCGAGTCCGGCGGTGGAGGAGATCAGTTTCGAGGAAAAACTGGAGTTTTTCCGCCGGGCGCACCATTGCTTCGGTCGCACCGCGCTGCTGATGAGCGGCTCCGGCACACTGTTGTATTTCCATGTCGGGGTGGTGAAAGCCCTGTGGGAGCAGCGCCTGCTGCCGGATATCATGTCGGGTTCCAGCGGCGGCTCCATCGTCGGCAGCATGCTGTGTACCCACAATGACAAGGAACTGGGCAAAATCTTTACCCCGGAATTCCTGCTCAGTGAAGTGGAGCAGGAGGTGGGGCTGCTGAGTTCCCTCGGGCGGTTTCGTCCCAGGATGTTACAGGTCGACGAGGTCCAGCTGATGATCGAGCGGCTGATTCCCGACATGACCTTCCAGGAATCCTTCGAGCACAGCGGGCGTATGCTCAACGTGTCCGTCGCCCCCGCGGAAACCCACCAGACTTCCCGCCTGTTGAACGCGACCACCTCACCCAATGTCCTGATCCACAAGTCCGTGATGGCCTCGGCAGCGGTGCCGGGGGTGTTTCCGCCGGTCACCCTTGAGGCACGCGATAAATGGGGTGATCGCCAGCCCTACCTGCCCTCCAGAAAGTGGGTCGACGGCTCGGTGAGTGACGACCTGCCCACCAAGCGGCTGGCACGGCTGTACGGTGTAAACCACTATGTCGTCAGCCAGGCAAACCCTGCCGTGCTGCCCTTTGTCACCGACGGGCGCCGCCAGTCCGGCACCCTGGGCATATTGACCAATGCGACGCGGCGCACCGCCCGGGAGTGGCTGAACGCCGGCGCCGCCATCATGCACAAGCCCCTGAGCAGGGAGGGCACCCTGTCAAGAGTTGCCAATACAGCCCTGTCCATGGTCAACCAGGACTACATCGGGGATGTGAATATCCTGCCGCGCAACCGTTTTTATAACCCGCTCAAACTGCTTGCCCACCTGACACCCCGGGAAATCATGAACCTCGTTTCATCCGGCGAGAGAGCCGCCTGGCGCAAGATGGAGATGATCCGGGTGCAGACCCATATCAGTCGTGCCCTTGACGGCATCCTGGCGACATTCGAGGAGGAGGCCCTGCGCAACAGCCATCCAACCCGCAAGCGCCGCAAAGCGGCCTAGCCCGGCCCTCGCGACAGCCGCTGACATCGTCAGCGGTTGTAACAAATGGTCAATTTCAGTAACAGCTGGGGTCATTGCATAGACGATAGCCTGGCAGCAATATCCCCCCTGCTTTTTTTAACCCGCTATTTGTAGCCGATCCACAGCCACCCCTTTTCCGGAGACCCCGATGAGTAACCCAGCCTATATTTTTGACGCTGTCCGCACGCCCCGCAGCAAGGGCAAGCCCGGCGGCAGCCTGTACACGGTCAAGCCGATCGACCTGGGCGCCGGTTTGTTGCGGGAATTGCAGTCCCGACACGACCTGGACACGTCCTATGTGGATGACGTGGTCATGGGTTGCGTCACCCCGGTAGGGGAGCAGGGTTCGGATGTCGCCAAGATGATTGTCCAGAATGCGGACTGGGATGAATCTGTCGCCGGCGTGCAGCTCGATCGCTTCTGCGCCTCCGGTCTGGAAGCCGTGAATATCGCGGCCCAGAAGATCGCCTCTGGCTGGGAAGACCTGGTCGTTGCCGGCGGTGTCGAGTGTATGTCACGGGTGCCGATGGGTTCCAACGGGGGCGCCATGGGCGGCGACCCTGCGTTCAGCCTGAAGACGGGGTTTGTCCCGCAGGGCATTGGCGCCGATACCATAGCGTCGCTGGAGGGCTGGACCCGGGAGGATGTGGACGCCTTTGCCATGGAGTCGCAAAAGCGTGCGGCGCACGCCCGGGACAACGGCTATTTCGATAAATCCGTGGTGCCGGTGAAGGACTACAATGGGCTGACGGTGCTGGAAAGGGATGATTTCATCAAGCCGGGCACAACGATGGAAGGCCTGGCGGGCCTGAAGCCCTCCTTTGGCCTGATCGGGCAATTTGGTTTCGACGACATAATCCTGTCCCGCTACACGACGCTGGACAAAATCAATCATGTGCACACGCCTGGCAACTCCTCCGGCATCGTCGATGGCGCCAGCGCGGTGCTGATCGGCAGCGAGAAAGCGGGGAGGGACCTGGGCCTGACGCCGCGCGCCCGGATCGTCGCGACGGCGGTCCTGTCCACCGATCCCACCATCATGCTGATCGGCCCGGGGCCCGCGGCCAAGAAGTGCCTGGCAAAGGCGGGACTGACGGTCGCTGATATCGATCTGTGGGAGATCAACGAGGCTTTCGCGGCGGTTGCCCTGCGCTACATGAAAGACCTGGGCATAGAGCACGCTGTGACCAACGTCAACGGTGGCGCCATCGCCATGGGCCACCCGCTGGGGGCGACCGGCGCCATGCTGGTCAGCACCATGCTCGACGAGCTGGAACGCCGCGACCTCAGGCGAGCCATGCTGTCCCTGTGTGTCGGCGGCGGCATGGGTATCTCCACTATTATCGAGCGTGTCTAGCGCACCACCCTGGCACCCCACGGAAACGATGAATCAGGAACAGATCATGAGTGTATTCAATTACGAGAAAGACGCGAACGGGATTGTGACGGTCACCATGGACATGACCGGTCCGGTAAATGCGATGAACGAGGAGTACCGGCAGGCCATGGCGGAGACGCTGGATCGGCTGGAGGCCGAAGAAGGCCTTGCCGGGGTCATTTTTGCCTCAGCCAAAAAGGTGTTTTTCGCCGGCGGCGACCTGAACGAATTGCTGGCGGCACAAAAGGGCAACGAAGCCGGCTTCATGGACATGCTGCGGGTGACCAAGCACAACCTGCGCCGGCTGGAAAAACTGCCGGTACCGGTGGTCGCGGCCATCAACGGCGCCGCACTGGGTGGCGGTTTCGAGCTCTGCCTGTGCTGTAACCACCGTATTGCCTGGGACGACAAGTCGGTCCAGCTCGGTTTGCCGGAAGTGACTCTCGGCCTGCTGCCCGGTGGCGGCGGGGTGGTGCGGATGGTCAACCTGCTGGGGCTGGAGAAAGCCCTGCCCTTCCTGCTGGAGGGCAAGCGTGTGTCACCCCAGGTGGCCCTGGCCGAAGGCATGATCCACGAGACAGTCGCCAGCGTCGCGGAACTGCTACCCCGGGCAAAGGCCTGGATCCTGGCGAACAAGGACAGTGAGGACGCGGCGGTCCAGCCCTGGGATCGCAAGGGCTTTCGCCTTCCCGGTGGCAATGCCAGCTCTCCCAAGCTGGCCCAACTCATCATGGGCGCGCCGGCCATGTTGCGGCAGAAAACCCGGGGCCTGTTGCCCGCCCCGGAAAGAATCCTGGACTGCGCCGTGGAGGCCGCGCGCCTTGAGTTCGATTCCGCGCTCGAGGTGGAGTCCCGGGGGCTGACCTGCCTGGCGGTCACGCCCCAGGCCAAGAACATGATCTCCACCTTTTTCTTTGGTATGAACAAGGTCAACGGCGGTGCCAGTCGTCCCCGGGACATCGAGCCCTGTACGACGAAAAAAGTCGGGGTGCTCGGTGCCGGCATGATGGGGCAGGGTATTGCCTACGTATCAGCCATGGCGGGCATCGAGGTGGTTCTCAAGGATATTTCGATGGAGGCGGCCGACAAGGGCAAGGCCTACTCGGAAAAGTTGCTGGACAAGCAGGTTGCCCGTGGCCGTATGACGGAAGAGGCGAAAAACCAGGTACTGGCGCTGATCAGACCCACCGCGACCGATGCGGATTTACAGGGCTGCGACCTGATCATCGAGGCCGTGTTCGAGAACATGGATCTCAAGCACAGGATCACCAGGGCCACCGAGGGCTATCTGGCCGACAATGGTGTCTGGGGCTCCAATACATCAACCCTGCCCATCACCGGCCTGGCCCGGGCCAGCGGCAAACCGGAGAACTTTATCGGGATCCACTTCTTCTCCCCGGTGGACAAAATGCCGCTGGTCGAAATTATTTGTGGCGAGAAAACCTCTGACCAGACCCTGGCCCGGGCCTACGACTACACCCGGCAGATTCGCAAGACGCCCATTGTCGTCAATGACTCGATGGGATTCTTTACCTCCCGCACTTTCGGGACCTACCTGGACGAGGGCGTGAGGCTGTTGAGCGAGGGTGTGCATCCGGTGCAGATCGATGCCATGGGCAAGGCGATCGGTATGCCGGTCGGGCCGCTGGCGGTCTATGACGAGGTCAGTCTGGAATTGACCCGCAAGGCCCAGGAGACCTGGAAAGAGATGGGCGTACTGGACAAGTGGGGCGACGGCAGCATCGTCAGGTCTGTCATCGACACCATGGTTGTCGATCACGGTCGTGGCGGACGCCACCACGGCGGCGGGTTTTACGAGTACGCTGAAGACGGCGGCAAGCGTATCTGGCCCCCCCTGTTTGATATCTACTACAAGCCGGAGGTCCAGGTCAGCGAGCAGGACATGAAAGACCGCCTGCTGTTCCGCCCGGTGATCGAATCCCTCAAGTGCCTCGAGACCCACGTTTTGCGGTCGGTCGCGGACGGCAATGTGGGCTCTATCATGGGCATTGGCGCGCCTGTGTGGACGGGCGGTTATATCCAGTTTGTAAACACCTACGGCCTGCAGCGCTTTGTCGATCGCTGCAGGGAGCTCGAGGCGCTTTACGGCGAACGTTTTCAGCCGCCGCAGATTGCGCTGCAACACGCCAGGTCGGGTGAGCTGTTCACCTGAGTTGGCAGGGAATCACACTGGCGCCTGGCCATGTATCGGACATTCGAGAGGAGATAGACGTATGAGAGGCTTCACAGAAGAGCAGGAGATGTTCAGGGACGCCTACCGCAAGTTCCTGGAAAGCGAGGTCCAGCCGCATATGCCGCGTTTTCGCGAGCAGGGGATCGTCGACCGGGAGATATTCAGGAAAGCCGGGGACCAGGGGTTCCTGATGATCTGGCCCGACGAAAAATATGGCGGCATGGGTGACAAGGATTTCCGTTACGAGCAGATCATCATGGAGGAGACTACCCGGGCCGGCTGCGGCGAGTGGTTCAACACCCTGCACAGCCGCCTGGTGGGCCCGTATTTCGAGAACTTCGGGTCCGAAGAGCAAAAGCAGCGCTTCCTGCCGGGCTGTGTCAGGGGTGAAACCATCCTCGCGGTTGCCATGACAGAGCCTGACGCGGGCAGCGACCTGTCGGGGATGCGCTCCACCGCGAAGGACGAGGGCGATCACTTCCTGCTGAACGGTTCCAAGACCTATATCTCCAACGGTATCAATGCCGATATCGTGATTGTCGCGGCCAAGACCGACCCGGAAAACAATCCCTACTCGCTGGCCCTGTTGATCGTCGAGCGCGGCATGGAGGGCTTCGAGCGCGGCCGCAACCTGGACAAGATGGGTATGCACGCCCAGGACACCGCCGAGCTGTTTTTCAATAACGTCAAGGTGCCCAAGGAAAATGTCCTGGGAGATCCCACCAAGGGTTTCGTCTACCTGATGAACGGCCTGGCGGAAGAGCGCCTGATTTCCGGGGCCGGCGCTATTGCCAGCGCGCGCGCGGCATTCAATCTCACGCGCCAGTTCGTGATGGAGCGCAAGGTATTTGGCAAGCCCCTGTCGAAAATGCAGAACACCGAGTTCAAGATGGCCGAGATGGATACGGAAATCGACATCATGCAGGTGTATATCGACCACTGTGTCGAACTGCACAATGAGGGCAAGCTGACCGCGAACATGGGCGCCAAGTGCAAGCTGCAGGCCACTGAAATCGAGTGGCGCATGCTGGACCTGGGTGTGCAGCTGCACGGTGGGGCGGGCTACATGATGGAATACCCCATCAGCTACATGTTCACCAGTGCCCGTATCAACCGGATACTCGCGGGCAGCTCGGAGATCATGAAGTACATCATCGGCAGGGATG
>JAZBNW010000007.1:0-4190 GCA_036350855.1 Halieaceae bacterium | reverse complement strand
TCGCGCACGTAGATCAGGGTATTGGCCGTACCCAAGTCTATGGAGAGGTCGTTAGAGAACACTCCGCGCAGCTTCTTCAACATTGATTGTGACTACCTTCTGAGTACAACGGGGAACCCCTGTGCGGAGTCCTGCATGCTTCCCTACCCGCTGCCTCCAGGCAATTTACCGGTGTTCTGGATGGGCCGGAAAGAGCCCTGAGATGGCGGTGGAGACAGCTGTTTTATGGGAGATGTAATTTTCCAGCAACTGTATCAACCGCGGGGATTTTGGGCAAGGCGCAAATATGATAACTTTACGCCCCCGCTGCGCCCGAGGCAGCCATCTCCGGTCAACAACACCATGGCGATTGAGCAGGACGAAATAGAAAAGATTGCAGAGCTCGCGCGTATTCGCATAGCACCGGACCAGATCGGCCCGCTCACCCGGCGAATCACCGAAATACTTGGTATGGTGGACCAGTTGCAGGCCGTTGACACCCGCGATGTGGAGCCGATGGCCAACCCGCTGGATGCGGTACAGCGACTGCGCGCCGACGAGGTCACCGAGGAGAACCGCCGGGAGGCCTACCAGGCCATAGCCCCCGCGGTGGAAAACGGGCTCTACCTCGTTCCCCGGGTCGTCGAATAGACGACCCCGCCACAGGAAAATGACATGCATGACAAATCCGTCGCCCAGCTGGTAACGGGACTGCGAGACAGGCAGTTTTCCAGCGTCGAGCTAAGCCGTTGTTTTCTGGAGCGGATTGCCAGGCTGGACAGCAAATACAACAGTTTTATCAGCGTCGATGAGACGGCGGTGCTGGCTCTTGCCGCCGCAGCCGACCGGCGCATCGCCGCCGGTGACGCCGCCACCCTGACGGGCATCCCGATTGCCCACAAGGACATATTCTGCACCAACGGCATGCGCACCAGCTGCGGCTCGCGCATGCTCGACAATTTCGTGCCGCCCTACGACGCCACCCTGATCAGGCACTTCAACCGCGATGGCGCCGTTATCCTGGGCAAAACCAACATGGATGAGTTCGCCATGGGCTCATCCAACGAAAGCAGCTACTACGGTCCCGTGTGCAACCCCTGGGACACCGACCTGGTGCCGGGCGGTTCCTCCGGCGGTTCGGCGGCGGCGGTTGCGGCCATGCTGGCCCCGGCTGCCACCGGAACCGACACCGGCGGCTCCATCCGCCAGCCCGCGGCTTTTTGCGGTATCACCGGCATCAAGCCCACCTATGGCCGGGTCTCCCGCCTCGGCATGGTCGCCTTTGCCTCCAGCCTCGACCAGGCCGGCCCCATGGCCCGCAGCGCCGAGGACTGCGCCCTGCTGCTCAACACCATGGCGGGGCACGATCCCCTGGACTCGACCTCCTCGGAGCTGCCCACCGAGGATTACTGCGCCCGGCTCAATGACAGCCTGCAGGGCCTGCGCATAGGCCTGCCGCGGGAATATTTCGGCGAGGGACTGGATGGGCAGACGGCACGCCGCATCGAGGCTGCCCTGGGGGAACTGGAATCCCAGGGCGCGACCCTGGTCGAGGTGTCCCTGCCCCACAGCCACCTGTCGATCCCGGCATACTATGTGATTGCCCCTGCCGAGGCCTCCACCAACCTGTCCCGCTTCGACGGTGTGCGCTACGGCCATCGCTGCGCGGATCCCGTGGACCTGCATGACCTGTACACCCGCACCCGGGCGGAGGGCTTTCGCGACGA
The DNA here is from genome assembly GCA_036350855.1 of Halieaceae bacterium. Classification (GTDB taxonomy): domain Bacteria; phylum Pseudomonadota; class Gammaproteobacteria; order Pseudomonadales; family Halieaceae; genus JARRPM01. The sequence continues at coordinate 2,484 of JAZBNW010000007.1, read as the reverse complement.
GGTCAAGCGGCGCATCCTGGTGGGCACCTACGCCCTGTCCGCGGGCTATTACGACGCCTATTACAGGAAGGCACAGCAGGTGCGGCGCCTCATCAAGCAGGATTTTATCGACTGTTTCGAACAGGTGGATGTGATCGCAGGGCCCACCACGCCCGGCCCCGCCTTCGCCCTGGGTGCCAAGTCCGACGATCCCCTGGCCATGTACCTGGAGGATATCTATACCCTGGCGGTTAACCTGGCCGGGCTGCCGGGCATGTCCGTACCCGCTGGCCTGGTGGGCGGCAAGCCGGTCGGCCTGCAACTCATCGGCCGGCATTTTGGCGAGGCGCGCCTGCTGAACGTCGCACACCGCCTGCAACAGGCGACCGACTGGCACCTGCAGCGGCCGCCGGCCGGGGAGGTGGCGTAATGCAATGGGAGACCGTCATAGGGCTGGAAGTGCACCTGCAACTGGCCACCCGCTCCAAGATTTTCTCGGGCTCCGCCACCACCTTCGGCGCCGAGCCCAACACCCAGGCGAGCGCCGTCGACCTGGCAATGCCCGGCATGCTGCCCGTACTGAACGCCCGGGCGGTGCGCTATGCCGTCATGTTCGGCCTGGGCATCGATGCGGAAATAGCCCACCGCTCGGTATTCGACCGCAAGAATTATTTCTACCCCGACCTGCCCAAGGGTTACCAGATCAGCCAGTTCGAGGCGCCCATCGTCGGGCGCGGCGAGTTCGAAATACAGCTGGAGGACGGCAGCACCCGGCCTATCGGGATCACCCGCGCCCACCTGGAAGAGGACGCCGGCAAGTCCCTGCACGAGGACTTTCACGGCCAGACCGGCATCGACCTGAACCGGGCCGGCACCCCCCTGCTGGAGATCGTCTCCGAACCGGACCTGCGCAACGCCGCCGAGGCGGTGGCCTACCTCAAGGCCCTGCACAGCCTGGTGACCTACCTGGGCATCTCCGACGGCAACATGGCAGAGGGCTCCATGCGTTGCGATGTCAACATTTCCCTGCGCCCGATGGGTTCGCAAACCCTCGGCACCCGGGCCGAGATCAAGAACGTCAACTCCTTCCGTTTCGTCGAAAAAGCCATTCGCCACGAGATCGAGCGCCAGGCGGACATCCTCGAGGACGGCGGCAGGGTAATCCAGGAAACCCGGCTGTACGATGCCGACCTGGACGAAACCCGGCCCATGCGCAGCAAGGAAGTGGCCAATGACTACCGCTACTTTCCCGAGCCCGACCTGCTGCCGGTGGTCATAGACGACGCCTACATCGAGGAGATCCGGGCCGAACTGCCGGAACTGCCGACCCAGAAACGCCACCGCTTCGTGGAACAGTACGGCCTGGGCAGTTACGACGCCAACGTATTGGCGGACTCGCGCGAGCTGGCGGATTATTTTGAAGCCGTGGCCAGCGCCTGTGGCGACCCCAAGATCGCCGCCAACTGGGTGCAGGTGGAACTGCTGGGCCAGCTCAATCGCGGTGAACTGACTCTCGCCGACTGCCCCGTATCCGCCCCGGCACTGGGCGGCCTGATCGCGCGCATCCTCGATAACAGTATCTCGGGAAAAATTGCCAAGCAGGTGTTCGAGGCCATGTGGCAGGGTGAAGGCAGCGCGGACGACATCATCGAGGCCCGCGGACTGAAGCAGGTCAGCGACAGCGGCGAACTCGAGGCCCTGGTGGACCAGGTTATCGCCGCCAATGCCGGCCAGGTGGAGCAGTACCTCGCCGCCGATGAGGACCGGCGCAAGAAACTGGTCGGCTTTTTCGTCGGCCAGGTGATGAAGTTATCCAAAGGCCAGGCGAATCCGCAGATGGTCAATCAATTGCTGGCAAAGAAGCTGGTTTAGGGATCGCGTGATGAGAAAAGACAAGGAAAAAGTGCTGGACGAGGTGTGGACGGAGGATCATGTCCGCAGCTTCCTGCAGGTCCGTCCCCACGACGGTACCGACGAGAATTTCCACATGCTGCTGAAGGCCTACCAGAGTATGCGGGCGGATGATTTCGAGCTGTTCGTCGGGTTTTTCACAGCCGAGGGCCGCGACGTGAACGCCACCGGGCGCGACGGGCGCTCGGTGCTCGACATCGTGAAAACGCATCGGCATGGGGTTGAGTACGCCGAGATACTGATTGCTGCAGGCGCCGCCTAGTCTTGGTGGCTTCTTGATTCGCCGGGCTCTGTCCCGGCAGGCCGCCCGAAAAGAAGAATGCTTCCTCAAGCCCCGGTCTCTGTCCAGTCTGGCCTCCCGAAAAGACCACTGCTTCCTCAAGCCCCGGTCTCTGTCCCACCAGGCCGCCCGAAAAGACCACAGCTTCGTCGACAAACTCGGCTGCTGCGCAACTCGACCATTTTTTTGCTGCGCAAAAAAATTGGGACTCGGACAGTGCTCGCAGAAAGCCCCGAGTTTGTCGACGGAGCTAAACGTGGTCTGATTTTTTCGGGACACCTGCCGGGACAGAGCCCTAGCACCGCTCCCCGAAT
>JAZBNW010000006.1:0-3772 GCA_036350855.1 Halieaceae bacterium | reverse complement strand
CCTCGGGCAGCTGTCCCGGTGTCGCCTGTGCGGATGCGCCTCGCAGCAGCGCCAGGGTCCGCTCGGGCACCGGGCCATCGGCCAGCTGGCCGTAGGTGGCTTTCAATTGCTGCTGCAGTGCCTGCAGGCGCTCGAGGCCGGCCTGCAGTCGGGGTTCGGCGGCCAGCCGCCGCTCCAGCTGTTCCAGCGCTTCCACGGGGAGTTCCCGGTCGAGGTACTGCGACAGTAATTCGTATTCCTGCTCTGTTATGTTCATGCTCATCTCAGTTCTGGTCTGCGGGGCCGCGCTGCTCTACCAGCTGGCGCCTGGCCCGAGCGATTCGGCTCATTATCGTTCCAACCGGTACTTCCAGTATCTCTGCGGCCTCGGCATAGGTCTTGCCGTCGATCGCCACCAGGGTCAACGCCAGTCGCTGCTCCAGTGGCAGGTCGCCCAGGGCGGCATTGACGGATTCCAGCTCTCTCTCACCACTGGCAGACTGCTCTGCGGAGGGCGAGTCATGGTCCTCATCTGTCACCAGGTGAGGGTACTTCTGCCTGACATCCCGTGCCCGGATCTCGTCGATCCAGGCGTTCTTGCACACCCGGTAGGCCCACTTGGCGACATGGGCGTCGTCGGGCATGCCTTTTTCCAGCACGCGCTCTACCGTGGCCTGCAGCAAATCGTCACCATCGGCGACGGTCCCGGTAAGGGAGATGCAGAACTTGCGCAGACCACCCAGCTCAGCGAGCAGCCCCTCGCGTTGTAGATCGCTGAGCATCGACATCCTATTCCTGCTATTATGGGTGACGTTTCAAGGGTGGATTCTATTCCATCCGGGGGAATTATACCTGTCGATAAACGTCAACCAGATGATTGAGGGCATTTCAGGCCCGGTGGGTTCGTCCGCTATGTTCACATCCAAGCTGTTGAGAATTAACCAGATTAACGCATGCCCCACGCTGCCGGAATTGGCAGCATGGCGGTATGTTGCCTGTTTGCTTTGCCTGTTTGCGGTGTTTTTGGGCGGCGCCATGCGGGTCGAAGCCCAGGGCCTGTCCCTGGGGGGGCCGCCGGATGAGTTCGTGGAGGATGCGGTAGAAGAGATCGTCGGCGAGCAGGTTGAGGAGAGTGTCCAGGAGGCTGTCGAGGACGCGATCGAAGAGCGCGTCCTGACCCTGGGAGATGCCGGTGCGGAAGCTGCGATCGAAGCCGCGGTGGAGGAACAGGTCCAGGAGAACATAGAAAACGCGGTCGAGGAGACTGTCACCGACACTATCGAGACCACCGTCGAAGGGAATATCGAGGACGAGATCGAGCAGGACGTGGAGGAAACCATCGAGGCGATCGTCGAGGAGTCGGTGGAGGGCTCTGTCGAGGACCGTATCGAGGACAGTATTGCCGAGAGCGTGTCCCAGGACGTCGAGGAGTCAATCGAGGTGGCGGTCGAGGAGGAGATGACCGCGGCGGTAGAGCAGGGCGTCGAGGCGACTGTCGAGGCAACAGTAGAGGAGAGCGTAGAAGCCAGTGTCGAGGCGGGTGTCGAGAGCGCGGTGGACGTGCAGGTGGCCTCGGTGGTGGAGGAGCGCATCGAGGACGAGATCGACCAGATCATCGAGCAGATGGAAATCGACGAGAGCCGCATCCGGAAAGGACAGTGGCTGGTGATGGCGGCCCCCGAGGTCTTCGAGCAGCTCGCGGATGAGGGTTACCTGTTCGCCACGGTGACCGAGCTCCCCGGCATGGGCCTGCGCCTGGCCGAGGTGGCGGCACCGGCCAGTTTTGATATTACCCAGGTGCGCCAGGGCGTCATCGATGTCGTGGGTAGCGACCGGGCGGAAGTCGATTTGAACCACATTTATACGGCCGGTGACCCGCTGTCGGAAGAGACCGGTGAGGGTATGCTGCCCCGCTCCGCGGTAGAGTTTCCCGCCGGCACGGACGAGATGTCCCTGCGTATCGGCATGATCGACAGCCAGGTGGATGTCACTCACCCGGCGTTGCATGACGCCAGGATCCAGACGCGCGCGTTCACCTCGGAAGGCGCGGAGCTGCCGACCTTCCACGGCACGGCCATCGCCTCCATCATCGCCGGTAACGGCGCGGGTTATCTCGGCATAGCGCCCCGTGCCGAGTTGTATGCGGCCGGTGTGTTCGAGCAGGATGCCGAGCGCGGCCAGATTGCCAGCACCGTGAGCCTGGTGAGGGCCCTGGACTGGCTGATCTCCTCCGGCGTCGACGTGGTCAATATCAGCCTCGCCGGGCCGCCCAACCGTCTGCTGGAGACCGCGCTGCAGCGGGCCGCGCAAAGCAATGTGACGATACTGGCTGCCGCAGGCAATGGCGGGCCGGTGGCGGCGCCGATGTACCCCGCCGCCTACGCCTCCGTCGTGGCAGTTACCGCGGTGGATTCCCGCGGCCAGGTATTCCGCCTGGCCAACCGCGGTGATTACCTGGATATCGCCGCCCCCGGCGTGGGGGTTCGCCACGCCAGGTCCGGCGGCGGTTACGCGTCATCTTCCGGCACCTCGTTTGCGGTGCCGTTCGCGGCCACCGCCGTGGCCCGCCTGCGACAGTTGCAGCCGGGCGATGATGCGCTGGAGTTGCTGTGCCGTACGGCGGAAGACCTGGGCCCTCCCGGGCGGGACAGTATTTACGGATTCGGCCTGCTGCGCCCCGCCAGTTCCTGATACGCGGCATCCCATCGGCGGCCTCGCGGCCGCCAGCCGATTACCAGTTGTACAGAAACCGTGTGCCCACGATCGTCTGGTCGTAGTTGGCGGGCTCATAGTTTGATTCGTAGTCGGCGTAGCCGGCAAAGAACTGCACCGCCGCCCCCGCAATAATCGGCACCTCGTAGTCCAGCCGCAGGCGGGTGCGCTCGTCATCGCGTTTTTCGCCGATCGCGGGGGTGTCCGAGCGGTAGCTGCGGTCCTCGTAGCGCACGGCCAGCTCGAGCTTGGTCAGGCGGGAGAACAGCTCGAAGCGCTGGATGAAACGCAATTTGACGCCGTTTGATTCGTAGTCGTACTGGTCCGCGTCGGCATTTTCGTGGCGGAAGCGGTAGCCCAGGTTGAAATACTGGCGCAGTCCCCGCACAAAGAAATAGACATCCGCCTCGGCGGCGTTGGTACTGGCGTCGCGGCCCGCGCGCTGGTGGATGGTTTTATCGGAGTAGACGTAAGCGCCCCGGGCGAACCATTTTTGCGCGAGGAAGCCCGACACGGCGGGTGAAACCCGGACCAGCTCGAGAAATTTGGAACCGTCCAGGTGCGAGTTGATGTAATACACGGAAACCGATGGGTCCAGTCTTCCCAGTTCGAGCCCCAGGTCGGCGCCGACCATGTGGGTCTGGCGGTCCACCTGGGAGAACTTGTCATAGATGCTCTGGCTGAAATCGTAGGTGAGCGCCGCCTGCGTGCGGGTGGAGAGTTGCTTTTTGACCCCCAGCCCGGCGTCCAGCGTCATGGCGTAGTCGCCCTCATTGGTGGTGGCGTCCACTTCCTCGACCGACACGTTTCTGTCGTATTCGACGCCGATGCCAAGCATGGCGGACCAGTCGGCGGGGGTCAGTTGTTCCGACGGGGGTGCGGCCACGGCCCGGCCCAGGCAGGACCCGGCCAGAACCGCAGCAGCGAGACAAACCCGGCGGGACAGCCGCGGCATAGTGAAGTCCTTACCAGGAATGTGGAATGGATGCTGCAGACTAACCAGAAGTTCCCATCACCTCAAGTGCGGGGCGAAGGATAGCGGTTTTTAACCGCGGGCCCGGTGGTTTACACCAGCGAGGCT
>JAZBNW010000005.1:0-3021 GCA_036350855.1 Halieaceae bacterium | reverse complement strand
TCCTCTCCGTGGACCTGCAAAGTCCCACCCTTCCTGTGCCAGATGCAACAATTAAACAATATTCTAGCATGTTGTGCCTACTGGTGCAAGCCCGCGGAACGACGGGCATTCGAAGCAGAAGAGCAGCTTGCCATCAACCCCAAAGGTTTCCCGCGTGAGCCCCGCGAGCTGAGCCTTCTCATGGGATAATGGGACATCTCACCTTGGAGGTATCCCATGAACGGAAGAAGTCAAGCGACAGACGGCCCCGGCACGCCCACCGGGGCCGTCCTTTTCAGCCAGGCACAAGCGGGATGCCGCGACAGTCTGGCGCGATTGATGGCAGCGCACGACGGATTGGTCCATGCCGTCGTGCGGCAGCAAGTGTTGGGCCACCTACCGTTCGCCGAGGCCGTACAAGCCGGTCGCATCGGCCTGTGGCGCGCCATTCTTCACTTTGACCCCCAGCGCGGGACGGCCTTCTCCACCTACGCCTGGACCTGTATTATGCATCGGGTCTGGCGCGAGGTCAAGTTGGCCGAGCGTGCCCAGGGTCAGACAGGCCAATATCTCCCTCTCGGCGAGGCTGCCACCCGTATGGGTGAAGATGGGGATCCAGCACACGCCTGGGCAGCCCGGGTCGTCTACGGGGCCTTGTGGGACCTCATCGCCCGCTTGCCAGAGCGACTGCGAATCGTAGTCTTGGCTCGCTATGAGTTGACCGGGCAGCCGCAAATCTTCTACTCTGAGATTGGGGCTGGGTTGGGTGTCAGTGGCGAGCGGGCGCGCCAACTGCATACCGAAGCGCTGATCTGGCTGCGGCAACCGGCCCACTCCCAGCAATTGCGTACCCTTCTGGGATGCCACACCCTGGCCGACTACGAGACGGTCGAGGCAGAGACCCAACGCTGGCTCCAGTGGCGAGGAGGGCGACATGGCTGACCTAACGGCTGTCGGAGCCCGTGCTCGAGACGCAGACTTCGTGGACCAGTGCAGCCTCTGGGGTCTGCGAGGGCGCTTGCCCCTCCGCTGGTCCACCCCGCCCAACGTCCCCCCTTCGCCCAAGGTGCGCTACCGTTCTCACTACGTTTATCAAGGTGGGGATGACCTCCTGGATCCGGCCGCCTGGGCGCACCTTTCCGACTTTGACTTGGTGCTGCGCCTGATTGACTTTTCGGGGCTACGTCCCATCCTGGCCCAGCGGCTCGGCTGGACCTCAGCTCGGGGCTGGTGTCCCTTTGACCCCGTCTCCATCTTCTTGCTCCAGGGCTGGCAAATCGTCAACGGTTGGAACCGGACCCAGACCCTGGACAACCTGCCTGACCCTCGCCATGCCGACTACGCTGAGCGCTTCGGCTTTGAAGAGGGTGTCTATCCCACCGAGGGCGGCCTGCGCCATTTCCTCACCGCCTTGGGGCGCCACTCCGAAGTTGAGGGGGACACCGTTCTCGTCGAACGAGACGGAGAGGAGCCAGTCGAGGTAGCCATCCAGTACCTCAACCAACTCCTCGCCGGCGCCGTGACCCTCATCCGTGAAGCCGGTCTGCTCAGTGCTGAGGCCTGGAACCGAGCCCAGGTCTGTCCGGATGGCATGCTCCTGCATGCTGCTTCCCGCCTGCGCTGTGCCTCGGTGCAGGAGAGCTGCTACCAACCTACCAGCTCCGACAACCCGCGCCCCTGTCCGGCCAAGCGGAAAGACCGCCAGGGTTGTGATTGTGACACCCTGGCTTGCGCCGAAGCCTGCCGCTACGCCACACCCCGGGATGCCGGGGCTCGTTTTGTCTGGTACACGGGCTCCAATCAACCACAGTCCAGTCCTAATCGGTCCACCGACGCCGCGCACAAGGACCCGAAGAAAGACGGAGAGCCTTGCTACGGCTATCGCAGTCTGCCTTTGCTCTTGGCCGATCCCACCCGCCGCTTCCACCTGCCCTTGCTCGCAGATTTCCTTGCCGCCAACGAGCGGGAAGAGGTGCCCGGCACGGCCCTCCTTCTGCTGCTAGCCCGTTTCTATCCCGACCCTTCGCCAGGCTCAGGGCAGGCTCTGCGTCTGGATGCGGTCGCAGGCGATGCGGGCTTTGGCTACGAGGTGTTCTTGCACGCCGTCTACACCCTCGGTGCCAAACGCGTGGTCGACCTCCGGGCTCATTCCACTGACAGAAACAAAGCAGAGTGGCCCCTACGTGGCTATGACGACCGGGGCCGTCCCGTTTGTCCCTTCGGCTATGCCTTCACCGCCAATGGCTTCGATGCCCGCCGCCAACGATACAAGTGGTTCTGTGCTCAGGCTTGTCTCCACGACGCCGAGCCCCGGGTCTCAATGCCTGGCATCCACTACCCGCCCACCGAGTGTCCCTACCAAGCGCCGACTCATCCCTATGGCAGAATCCTCAACCTGGGGGAACGGTTCGCCAATGGCTCCCTCCGCTTGGCGCGCGACTTACCTGTGGGCTCTGCCGCCTGGAAACGTCTCTATCATCGAGCTCGGAACGCTTCGGAGGCCCGCAATGCCACCTTCGAGCGCTGGCACCTCAAGCGCCTGCCGGTGTATGGCGGACTGCGGGCCAAAGCCCTTGTCTACCTGGCCGATACCTGGACGACCTTGACGACCCTCGCCCGTCTGGTGCGCGAGGCGACCTTCGCCACCGCCTGAACGCAGTCTGCCCGTCCTATGACACGCCTCGTAGGCGCCTCTCCGCGTGGTGTACTGCCCCCTGCTTGCTCAACACTTTCCTGGTATTCCGCAACAACTCCCAGGCCGGACAGTCGTCTCACAAGCCTCTCATGCGCTTTCGTATACCCTAAAACGATGCCCGCATCCTCCCTCCCGGCTCACCAGTTCCTTCTGCTTCGTTTCAACAGGCCGCCAAACCCTTGCCCTGAGCTATCAACCCCTGCCCAAGTCGCTTTTCCCCCTTCATGACCTCAGTTCTGCTTCGATTACCCAGCATGCCAATGCCCATGGTACCCCTGGAGCCGATGCAGCTGCCGCCACCGGTGACCTGGTCCTCACGTCTATCCAGCGCGAATTCCGGACTTTGG
>JAZBNW010000004.1:0-16285 GCA_036350855.1 Halieaceae bacterium | reverse complement strand
GCGACCTGGACCCCGGCGCCCCCGAGCTGCACCCGGATTCCCGCTACAACCTCGACAATAAATATATTACGGACAATTACGCCACCAGCTCCGACATCCTGGTGGTCATGGTGGAAACCGGGCAGGAACAGTGCGCGCAGTACCGCAATATCGAACTCGTCGACCGCTTTGGCTGGCACATGCGCAACGTCCCGGGCGTCAGTTCGGTCATGAGCGCAGCAGAGGTCTCCAGACTGTTCGCCGCGGGCTACAACGAGGGAAACCTCAAGTGGGCGACCATCAACCGCGACCAGCGCCTGCTGGGCTCTACCTTTGACCAGATGCCCGCAGCGCTGATGAACACCAATTGCAGCCTGCTGCCGGTTGTCCTGTTCCTGTCCGACCACAGGGCAGAGACCCTGCAGCGCGTGGTCGACGCGGCAGAGGCCTTCGCCGCCGCAAATCCGCAGGAGGGTATCAACTTCGCCCTGGCAGCGGGCAACGCGGGAATCGAGGCGGCCACCAACCAGGAAATCGCGACTGCGCGAACGCGCATGATTCTGCTGATCTACGGCGTGGTGGGCGCACTGGTGTTTCTGAGCTTCGCGTCCTGGCGCGCCGTGATCTGCATCATGGTGCCACTGGCCCTCACCTCGTTCCTGGCCCAGGCCCTGATGGCCTGGCTCAATATAGGCGTCAAGGTCGCGACGCTCCCGGTGATCGCCCTGGGGGTGGGGGTGGGCGTCGACTACGGTATTTATATCTACAGCCGGCTGGCCTACTTCCTGCGGCGTGGCATGGGCATTCAGGAGGCCTACTACAATACACTGACAACCACCGGGGAGGCTGTCAGCCTGACGGGTGCGATGCTCGCCGTGGGGGTGGCAACCTGGATCTGGTCGCCGATCAAGTTCCAGGCGGACATGGGCTTGCTGCTGACTTTCATGTTCCTGTGGAACATGGTGGGCGCCCTGTGGTTGCTGCCGGCGCTGGCGCACTTTCTGGTCAAACCGGAAACACTCTCCGGCGGGGAGCGTGAACAGGTGGCGAAGGCCACGACCTCGAGCTGAGCGGTTCACAGGGTGAGAATACTTTCAAGCGATAACAGGCAGGCGGGAGGAAATATGGGTCAGAAATGGACAAGGCGTGGCGGCGCGGTGGCGCGATCCGTTGCCGCGGCAAGCCTTATGGCTGCCGCCCCGGGTATTCAGGCGCTCTCGTTTGATCTGGGGGATGACGGCGAATGGCAACTCGACTGGGACACCAATGTCGCTTACACCGCCCAGTGGCGGGTGGCGAAACAGGATGACGACCAGTTCGAGTACAAGGACCTGGGGGGAGACGACCCGGTGGCCTCCCTGCGACGGCATACGGTTCTGATCAACGCCAATGACGGCGACAACAACTTCAATCGCAGCCTGGTGCAGAACAAGGTGTCCTTCGTGACCGAGATCGATCTCAAACGTGACAGCTACGGCCTGTTCGCCAGGGCCCGTGGCTATTACGACGACGTCTACAACCAGCACACCGACCACACCCGGGAGGATTTCCTTACCTACAACTCCGGCAACTCACCCGCCATCGGCGGCACCACCCCTTTCCGGCGTTTTCCCGACGGCACCAGGGACGAGCACCGGGACCGGCTGGAAATGCTGGACTACTTTGCCTACGCCAGTGGCGAACTGCCCGGTGATCGGCTGTATAACGTGAGGCTGGGCAGCCAGGTGATCAACTGGGGTGAGGCGACCTTCACCTCCGGGATCAACGGCCTGCAGAACCGGGCCGACCTGATTGCCCGCAACACCCCCGGGGTCGAGGTGAAAGAGATTCTGTTGCCCACCGGCGCCCTGTATGGCCAGGTGGACGTGATCCCGGATGTCACTTTCGAGGCCTACTACCAGTACGAGTGGAAGAAAACCGAGCTGAACGGGGTCGGCAGCTTTTTCAGCGACAGGGACTTCCTCGGGCCGGGGGCCGAGAATTTCCTGATCAGCCTGGGCCCCGACAACATCCTGGTGGCGCCGAGAACCCCGGACGAAGGGGCATCTGACAGCGGTCAGTGGGGTGCGGCGCTGCACTGGATCGTGTTCGGCGATACGGACCTGGGATTCTACTATATCAATGCCCATAACAAGTCACCGGCCTATCGCCTGAACTATAACGGCCTGATTCCCGAGGACTACACCATCGTGTACTTCGAGGATATACAGGGCTATGCAGCGAGCTTTACCACGGTGGTCGCCGACACCAACGTACAGGGCGAACTATCCTACAAGACAGACGTGCCGGTGGTTCTGGAAAGCGGTGAACCCGTTGACGGCGACCTGGCCGCCTACCAGATCGGCGGTTCCTATGTGTTTGAACCCACTGCGCTCTGGGACGATGCCAGCCTGACCTTCGAACTGGCCGGCGCCTACATCACCTCGCATGACAGCGACGAGCTTCTCTACGACGACCACGGCTCCGTGATCAACCTGCGCCTGGAATTGTCCTACCTCAACCTGATGCCCGGGCTGGACCTCAAGGTGCCCATCTTCCTGCGCCGTGGCCTCGACGGGAACATCCTGGAGACCGAGATGGTGGAAGACTCTTCCGCGGTGAACATTACCCTGCAGTTTGTCTACCTGAACAACTTCACCACAGCGCTGGGCTATTCGAATTTTTTCGACGGTGGTGAAAACACCTATATCAACGACCGTGACAACGTGTCGCTTAACTTTTCCTACAGCTTTTGAGACGAGACGAGGACAGGACAATGCGCGCAAGCAGAAACCCCCTAACGGCCGCGGCGGTGGCGCTGTCACTGATGGCAGGCGCCGCGATGGCGAAGATGTCGCCGGAGGATGTCGCCCGCCTAGGCAAGGATCTCAACCCCATCGGGGGCATCAGGGCCGGGAGCGCGGACGGCTTGCTGCCCGAGTGGACCGGCAAGATAGTCGGCCTGCCCCCGGGGCTGAAATGGGACGGCCCGGGCACCCCATACCCCGACCCCTGGCCCGATGAACAGCCACTGTTCGTCATCAGCAGTGACAACATGGACCAGTACCGTGAGCGCCTCAGCCCCGGCCAGATCGCCATGTTCGAGACCTACCCGGAGACCTTTCGCATGCCGGTATACCCGGGGCACCGGGAGTTCGCCTTCTACCCCGAGTTCTACCAGAAAGTACGGTATAACGCCGAACACAGTGAACTGATCAACGACAACGAGGGCATCAAGGGCTTTGTCGGGGGGGCGGCGTTTCCCGTGCCGTCCACCGGCCCCGAGGCCGTCTGGTTCACCCGGACCACCGGCGCCTACGAAACCATGGACGGCGAGTACAGCGACATCGCGGTATTCCCCAACGGCACCCGCTCGACCCGTCGCTCCAGGTTTATCCAGGAGTCGCCGTACGCCAGTCGCAGCAACCCGATCACCCCGCAGTACGAGTACCCGAACCTGGGCGTATTCGGCGGCTATATCATGACCTACGTGACCGAACCCGCGCGGGATAAAGGCCTCATTACCGCCGTCCTGGAGCCCTACGACTACTCGATAAACGACCGCGAGGTATGGCGCTACCTGCCCGGCTCCCGCCGGGTGCGGCGCGCCCCGACAGTGGGCTTTGACACGCCCGACGGCCCGGGGGGCCTGAAAACGGTGGATGAGGTGCGGGGTTTCAACGGTTCCATGGAGCGCTTCGACTGGCAGTTACTGGGGCGCCAGGAAATTTTCGTGCCCTACCACAACTACCGCTTTGACAACCCGGCCCTGGGCTACGATGAGCTGCTGACGAAGTTTCACGCCAACCCGGAGCACATGCGTTACGAGCTGAAGCGTGTCTGGGTGGCGGAGGGCACCCTGCGCGAGGGCGAGCGCCATATCTACGGCAAGCGCCGGATCTATATCGACGAGGACACCGGGTTTACGGTCATCACGGAAAACTACGACGGCCATGGGGAGCTGTGGAAAGTGGTTCTCACCAACAACATCTACGACTACGGCGGGCAGGGTTACGCCCGCCGCGCCCAGATGTACCACGACCTGCGCGCAGGGGCCTATATCGCCGAACGCCTGGTCAACGACAGCGCCCCCATGATGTACGACGTCAACCCGGTAAAAGGGCCCGCCTATTTCTCCCCGAGCAATATCCGCAAGCTGGGGAAACGTTGACAGCCGCCGCGCGGGCGTGGCCTCAGTCTATCAGGCCGAAGTCCGCGCCCAGGATGTCGATGATTTCCGCTTTCGGGTGTTCCGGGATGTGCAGTGTCGAGCCGATGATTTTCTCGGCAATACCCACATAGGTATCTGACACCGCCATCAACACCTCGGTGGGCAGGGCATTGTCCCTGGCCAGCGCCGAGCGCTCGGGCATCCTGTCCTTGTTCAGCAGGATGTCGGGGTCGGGGAAGTGCTGCAGCAGCAGCTGGCGGAACCCCTCCTTGGAGTTTTCCACCACCTTGCCCTCACGCCAGGCCGGACCGTCCCAGATGCGGGAGGAGTCCGGTGTACCGACTTCGTCCATGTAAATGAGCTTGTCCCGCCCCGCACGGTCGGTGACATAGCCGAATTCAAACTTGGTATCGACAAAGATCTGGTCCAGCTTCGCCAACTCGGCACTGATCAGGTCGAAACCCTCCCGCAACAGGGTCTCGTAGCGGTCCACATCGGCCGTGCTGAGAAAGTTGAAGGCGGCGTAGTTGTTCAGGATGTCCGCACGGGTGATATTGACGTCGTCCGCTGCGGGCACTCCGGGTATGCCGGTGAGAATACCCTTGGTGGAGGGGGTGATCAGTAACTCGGGCAGTTTCTGGTCACGCTGTAATCCGTCGGGGATTTCGATACCACAGAACTCCCGCTCGCCCTTCGCATAGGCGCGCCACATCGAGCCGGTGATGTACTGACGGGCGATGGCCTCTATCATCACCGGGCGGGCTTTCTGCACGATCCAGACCAGGGGATGGGGAATTTCCAGGATATGGCTATCCGCCAGCCCCTGCTCCCGGAACAGGCCGAACCAGTGATTTGAAATGGCGTTCAGGGCGGCGCCCTTGCCGGGCACGCCGCGCATGCCGCCCTCGCCGTGCCAGACGCAGTCGAAGGCGGAGATACGGTCACTGATCACCATGATGGCCAGCGGCGCATCGGCGGCCACATCGTATCCCCGCGCCGCCACCAGGCGTGCGCTGTCGGCTGCGGTCAGCCAGTAGACCGAGCGCACCTTGCCGCTGTGCACGGGTGCTTGAGTGCGGATTGGCAGGTCGTTGTTAACAGCTAATACCTTGTCGGCAAGACTCATGGGCTGTGGTCCTGTGTGTGTTACTGCGAGCTTTGGAGGCAGCGGAAGATCAGTCGGCTAGCCGGTACGACCTGGACGCGCTGCCGCGAGGGCGCCAATATTAGCAGAGCCCGGGGCTGCTGGCATCCTCGACTGACGCATCCTGCCCGGCCAGATCAGCTCCAGGCAGCTACTGCCTGCCAGCTGAAAATGGCCTGTTTTACCCGACTTGCCACCTGGATCAGGACATCCCGCCCCGGAAAGCATAAAATGGTGCCATCCTCGCCGCAATCCCGGGATCAAACAAGGAATCAGCACGATGAATGAGCCACAGACACCCTACCAACTGCTCGGTGAGCAGGGTATTCGGGAGCTCTGCGACGCCTTTTACGACATCATGGACACCCTGCCCGAAGCGGCCGGGATACGGGCCATGCATGCCGCTGAGCTGGGCCCGATAAAGGAAAAGCTGGCACTCTACCTGATCGGCTGGATGGGCGGTCCTCCCCTGTACGCCGACAAATACGGTACGGTGTGCATGACCACGCCCCACGAGCCCTACCATATCGGGCCCGAGGAGCGCGACCAGTGGCTGCTGTGCATGGACCGCGCCCTGGAGCGCACCGGGGCGAGCGAGGAGGTGGTGGCCATGCTAAAGCTGCCGCTATACCGTATCGCCGATGCGGTGCGCAACCGGGAGGGGCCCAGCGCGGCCGCCACCGACCCCAACATCATCGCGGCGGGCTGAGCGGAAAATGCGTCATTACTCCCTGCTGACAGGGTTTACCCTGCTTGCCCTCGCCTCGCTGGCCGCAGCCGAGACTGTCTCACCGGAACAGATACTGGTCACTGCCACGCGGGTACCTGAAGATGCTATGAAACTGCCGCTCAGCTGGTCCAGCATCAGCCAGGAGGATCTCGAACTCATCGGCCACACCCATATCAGCGAGGTCATGCAACAGGTGCCGGGGGCCTGGATCGCCAGGGGCAATGGCCAGGAAAGCCTCATATCCCTGCGCTCGCCGGTGCTCACCGGCGCAGGCAGTTGCGGCGCCTTCCTGGTAGCCGGCGACGGCATCAGCCTGAGGGCCCCCGGATTCTGTAACGTCAACCAGCTGTTCGACGCCAACACCGAGCAGGCCGGGCGCATCGAGGTCATCAAGGGTCCGGCGACCGCGGCGTACTGGTCCAACGCGATGCACGGCCTGATCAACGTGATCAGCGCCGCACCCAGCGAGCAACCGGACCAGAACATCGCCATCGAGGCCGGCCCCTACGACTACTACCGCGCCAGGTACCGCTACGGCAATACCTGGGGCGCCCACGGATTGAGCGTGCGCGTCAACGGTACCAGCGACGGCGGTTACCTCGACGACGCGGGCTATGACCAGCAGAAAGCCACCGTGCGGCATGACTACGAAAACGAGGTGTGGCGGGTCAGCAGCGTGTTCGATTACACCAACCTGAACCAGGAAACCGCCGGCTATATCCAGGGCTACAAGGTCTACAGGGACGATGCGGCAAGGCGCGACAACCCGAATCCTGAGGCCTACCGCGATGCCAGCTCCCTGCGTTTTCACAGTGCCATCAGCCGCACCCTCGACGCGGCCAACACCCTGACCGTGACCCCCTACCTGCGTGACAACGAGATGGAGTTCCTGCAGCACTTCGTGCCCTGGCAGCCGGTGGAAAAGAACGACCACAGCAGCCTTGGCCTGCGGGCCGCGCTGAACACAGACCTGGACAACAGCAGCTGGGCCAACGGCCTGGAACTGGAATACACGGAGGGTCGCCTGCGCGAGTACCAGCAGGAGGACTTCAGCCCCAACCAGCCGGCGGGCGTGCACTACGACTATCGGGTGGACGCCGCCGTGGCGGCCGCGTTCAGCCAGTGGCGCGCCGCCCTGGGGAGCGCCTGGGAGCTGAGCGCCGGCCTGAGGCTCGAGTACACCTACTACGACTATGACAACAGGACGGGTGACGGTCCCGCCTGCGGCCCCGAGGCCAGCGCCTGTCGCTTTTACCGCCCCGCCGACCGCGACGACGACTTCACCGACTGGAGCGCCAACGGCGGCGCCAGCTACAGCCTGACCCGCGACACCATCGCCTACCTGCGCCTGGCAACGGGTTTCCGGGCGCCACAGACCGCCGAACTCTACCGGCTACAGGCCGACCAGCAGGTCGCCGACCTCGACTCCGAGGAGCTCAGCAATGTCGAGTTGGGCCTGCGCGGCATCTGGCGGGAGCAACTGGAGTACGACCTGTCGGTCTACCTGATGCACAAGGACAACGTGATCTTCCAGGATGACAACCGCTACAATGTCAGCGGTGCGAAAACCCGGCACTACGGCGCCGAGCTCAGCCTGGACTACCGCTTTGCCAGCGACTGGTATTTCCGCCTCGACGGCACCTGGGCCAGCCACACCTACGATAGTGAAATCAATCTGCTGGGAAGCGACGGCAATCTCAATGGCAACACCATCGACGGGGCGCCCGAGTCCTTTGGCAGCGCCAGGATAGGCTGGGATTTTCCCGCCATCGACGCCGCCGACGGCACCCTGGAACTGGAGTGGGTCTACATGGACTCCTACTATCTGGAGCCGGAAAACCAGCACCAGTACGACGGCCACTCAGTGTTCAACCTGAGATTGTCGGGAATGGTCAACCAGAACTGGCGCGGCACCCTGCGCGTCACCAACCTGCTGGACGAGGACTATGCCGAACGTGCGGATTTCGGCTTTGGCGAGTACCGCTATTTTGTCGGCCAGCCCCGCGGCGCCTACCTGGAGATCAGTTACCAGTTCGGCTCCTGAACCCGCGCACCACCTGACTAGCCCATGGCGCTGATACCGACCGCCGCGCGCACCTTCTGCATCAGTGGCACGCTGTACTCCCGGGCCCGCTCCGCGCCTCTTTTGAGTACCGACTCGATGTGGCCCGGATCGTCCATCAGGCGCGTGTAACGCTCCCGGGCTGCCGCGAGTTCGCCGTTGACCAGCTCGAACAGTTGCTTCTTGGCCTCGCCCCAGGCGATACCGTTTTCGAATTCCCGGCGCATGCGCCGGGTCTCGTCCGCCGAGGCAAAGGCGGCCCACACCTGGAACACGGTGGAGTCATCCGGGTCCTTCGGCTCCCCGGGCTCGAGCAGGTTGGTCTTGATCCGGTTGATGCTCTTGCGCAGTTGTTTCTCCCCCTGGAACAGGGGAATCGTATTGTTATAGCTCTTGCTCATCTTGCGGCCGTCGAGGCCCTGCAGCACCGCGACGTTGTCATCCACCACCGCCTCTGGCAGGGTAAACAGCTCGGCGAAGTTGTGGTTGAAACGCTGGGCGATGTCCCGGGCCATTTCCAGGTGCTGGATCTGGTCGCGACCCACCGGCACATGGCTGGCATTGAACATCAGGATGTCCGCCGACATCAGCACCGGGTAATTGAACAGTCCCATGGTGATGCCGAAATCAGGGTCCTCCCCGGCCTCCTCATTCGCCTGCACGGCAGCCTTGTAGGCATGGGCCCGGTTCATCAGGCCCTTGGCCGCGTTGCAGCACAATACCCAGGTGAGTTCGGGAATTTCGGGAATATCGGACTGGCGGTAAAACAGGGCGTTGTCGGTATCGAGCCCGAGTGCCAGCCAGGTGGCGGCGATTTCCCTGCTGGACTGGCGCACCAGTTCCGGGTCATGGCACTTGATCAGGGCGTGGTAGTCCGCCAGGAAAAAAAATGAATCCAGGGAAGAATCCCTGGACGCCGCGATGGCGGGACGGATCGCGCCGACGTAGTTCCCCAGGTGCGGGGTACCCGTTGTGGTGATGCCTGTCAGAACACGCTGCCTGCCCATGAAAATCCGCCTGTCACAAAAAGCCGCCAATGATACTGTCATTGGCCAGCGGAGGCTATCCTGACAAGGCCGTCGCGCCCGCCAGGGCCAGCAACAGCTCGCGGTAGGCCGGTGCCATCCGCGCGAGTTCGAACGGCGCCATGTCGGGGCGCGCCCGGGCTCCCGCCTCCAGTCGCCCGGCGAGCCGGCAGACCAGGCCTGCGGCGGCAATGCCCTCCCCGGCGGGATTCCCGGGCTCGGAGCGGTAGCGAAATTCATCCGGATAGAGCTCCGGGTAGGCGAGCCGGTCGGGTACCGCGGGCAGGCAGCCACTGGCCACCGCCTCCATGACCGCCAGCCCCTGGAACTCGTGTCGCGCAGTGGAAAGGACCACGTCTGCACTGCGCAGCAGGGCCCGGTAGTCCGGGACCGAGGGCAGGTAACCGACGTGTACGAGCCGCGGGGAAAACTGCTCCTCGATACGCGCAAATATCTCCGGTGAATTGCGAAAACGCTGGCCGCACAATGCCAGCTCGTAAGACAGGCCCGCCCGCTCAAGCTCCGCCAGCGCATGCCACAGGGTGTCCCCGCCCTTGTCGTATTCGAATCGGCCTGTCCACAGCAGACGCAGGGGCCGCCGCGGATAGTCGCCGGCGCTGCCGGGCCAGTGGCCGTCCGCAGCCGCCGCCTCGCCGGGATCGATCGGTACCGGCAACACCCGGGCCTTCGCCGCCAGCGCCGCCACCACCCCCGGTGGTACATGGTCGGGAAGCCGGCGCAGCAGGGACCCCAGCCCCGCCAGGAAGGTATCGCGGTTATAGGCCGAGTTGAAGGCCAGCACATCCGCCGCCAGAGCCGAGTAGAGGCTGACCATCTGCGCCTCCAGTAAACTCGCCTGGCCGGCTTGTTGCGGGTAATCGAACTGGTTCTCGTGAAAGTACAACAGCGCTGGAATACCACCCAGCGCAGGCACCAGCCCGCGCAGGGTCGCCAGGTCGACCATGGAGGTGGCGACCAGCAGGTCGTAGCCCCGCTCCAGGCTTGCGCGCTGTGCCAGCGACCAGTACAGGGGGTTGCCCCGCACCCGCCAGCTGAAATGGCGGGGAGGCAGGCTCAGCACCTGCCACTGCCAGTCGGGACACATGCGCAGCAGGGCGCGTTGCCAGTGCTCATGGCTGCGCGCCGCGTACGCGGACAGCAGCAGGACTCTCACAGCGCTAGCCGGCCGCCAGCGGGCCCCGGTGCTTGTAGAAACGGCCGAGTATGCGGCACAGGTTCCAGGCATCATGGGTGCCGGCTGTTTCCCTGATCGAGTGCATGCCCAGGGTGGGCACACCGATATCGATGGTGCGAATGCCGGTGATACCCGCGGTGATTGGCCCTATGGTGCTGCCGCAGCCCATATCATTGCGCACCACGAAGGCCTGCACGGGCACATCCTCGGCGGCCGCCAGCATGCGAAAAAAACCGGCGGTCTCGCTGTTGGATGCGTAGCGCTGGCTGGCGTTGACCTTGATCACCGGGCCCAGGTTCATCTGTGGACCGTGATTGTCGTCGTGCTTGTCGGCGAAATTCGGGTGGATAGCGTGGGCATTGTCGGCGGAAATCATCAGGGAGCGCTCGGCGAGTTCCGCATAGGCGTGCTCACTGCCCGCTATCCGCTGCAACAGTGAACGCAACATCGGTCCCTGGGCCCCGGCGGCGGACAGGCTGCCCACCTCCTCGTGGTCGTTGCACACCAGCAGGCCGCTGGCCGCGCCGTCACTGCCCAGCAGAGCCTGCAGGCCGACATGGCAACTGAGGAGGTTGTCGAGTCGCGCCGAGGCGATGAACTCCTGCTTCAGGCCTATCACCGCCGGCGCCTGGGTGTCATAAAAAGCCAGCTCGAAGTCCAGTACCTGCTGCACCGCGCAGTCCGGGTGCTCCTCCAGCAGGCGCGCCTTCAGCAGCGCGCGAAAGTCAGCGGGATCCTCCCCGGACTGCTGGAACAGGATCGGCAGGATATCGGTCTGGGGATTGATGCTGCGGCTGTCGTTCACCCCCCGGTCCAGGTGAATGGCCAGGCTGGGAATCGTCGCCAGCGCCTTGCGGTAATCAATCAGAGCCGTGCGCAGCTGCCCGTCGGCAGACTGGAAGCTGACCCTTCCCGCCAGGGACAGATCGCGGTCGAACCAGGGGTTCAACAGCGCGCCGCCATAAACCTGCACTCCCAGCTGGAAACAGCCGTTGCGCAGCTTTTCCGGATTGGGCTTCACCATGAGGCAGGGGCTGTCGGTATGCGCGCCGACCATGCGCAGGCCTTCGCGGGGCGGCGACTCGCGGCCGCAGACGAAGGCCACCATGGAACTGCCATTGCGGGTGATGTAGTAGCGCCCGCCGGGCTGCAGCTCACGCGCGGACGCCTCGTCGAGTTCGACAAAACCCGCGCCCTGCAGTTGCAGCACCATCTCCCTGACCGCGTGAAACGGGGTGGTGGCCGCAGCGATAAATTCGCATAGCTGTTGGTTGAATTGCTGTTGGTTCATAAGTCATCCATTGGCAGAAAAAAGGTGTCAGGCCAGCCACAAGGCGTACAGCGCGGCGGCCAGCACAACACGGTAATAGACAAAAGGCATCAGCCCGACCCGGTCGAGCAGGCGCAGGAAGAGCGCGATACAGAGATAGGCCGTGATGCCGGAGACCAGGGCTCCCATGGCAAGCACCAGCCAGTCCACGCTGGCACCGGAGTTCGCCAGCTCCCAGCCCTTGAGAACACCGGCGCCGGCGATCACGGGGATGGACAGTAAAAAGGAGAAGCGCGCCGCGGCGTGGCGGCTCATGCCCAGCAGCAGCGCGGCAGTCATGGTCACGCCGGAGCGCGACACCCCGGGGATGGGCGCGATGGCCTGGGCCAGGCCGATCAGCAGTGCCAGCGACAGGGTGACCTGCTCGCCGCCGGGCTTCGCTACCCGCCGGTCAGCGATCCCCAGCAGCAGCCCGAACACCAGTGTTGTCGTGGCTATCACCGGCAGGCTGCGCAAATCGGATTCGATGTAATCCCCGGCAAAAAAACCAACGGCGACCGCGGGCAGTGTTGCCAGCGCCAGGTACCAGACCAGGCGGCTGTCGTCGTCGGGAGGGGCCCCCGCGAGGGAGCCGAACCAGCTCCCGGCCATACGGGCGAGGTCGGCGCGGTAATAAAACAGCACCGCCGACAGAGTGCCCACATGCACCGCGACGTCAAAGGCCAGGCCCTGGTCCGGCCAGCCCAGCACCAGGGAGGGAATCACCAGGTGCGCCGAGCTCGAAATCGGCAGGAACTCCGTCAGGCCCTGTAAAATCGCCAGCAATATCGCCTGGTAGGTTTCTATCATCGCCCCCTGCCCTGCTCCGCCAGTTTCTTCCAGTTGATTTCGTCCCGCACGTACACCGGCTGCACCTCCTGCGGCAGTTGCAGCTCGCCGCGCGCCAGGGCGGCCAGTGCGCCAGGCACCAGGTCCCGCGCCGCGGGGAGCAGGTCCGGCGCGGTGGCGAGCAGCCGCGAGCGCAATTGGGGGCTGAATTCCTCAGCAAAGCGGCAGCCGCTTCCCACCGCCGCCAGCGAGGTAATGCCGGCGTCGACCGCGACGCTGCCAGCGCCACAGGCCACAGGCCCTGTAACAACCCTGGCGACGCCATCCGCGAACCGGCACAGGGCGTAGTAAACTTCGTTGATACGTGCATCGAGGATACTCAGCACAGCATCATCCGCAGTCACCAGCCCCAGCCGCAACGCGGTCTGGGCCTGCAGTGCCAGGGTGGAAACCGGGATTGCCGGCAAGCCGCTGGTATAGGCCAGGCCCTGGACGGCGCTGGCGCCGATGCGCAGGCCGGTGAATGAGCCGGGACCACAGCTGTAGGCGATGGCGTCGATGCCGTGGTCGCGCAGGCGGCCGTCTGGCAACAGGCCCTGCAGCATGGCAAACAGGCGCTGACTGTGCCGGCGCGGAATGACCTCGTATACTTCACGGTAGTCGCCGTCCATGTACAGGGCGACCGAGCAGGCCTCGGTAGCGGTGTCTATTGCCAGTATTCCTGTCATCGGGCTCCCTGCTCTGTGGCCGTCCGCTATGGCGGCGGTTTTTCCTGGCGCTGTCGCTAGCGGTGACGGATTATCCCACAGGCGATGGCAGGTAAACACTCCAACCAGCGCCTGCAGCACTGGCAGCACCCGAATCAGACCGGTGTAAAACAGACAGGGGACACTGCATGAGCCATTCGCAGGACACGACAGGACTGATTCTGGCCGGTGGCGCCGGGCGGCGTGTTGGCGGCGCAGACAAGGGCCTGCTGCCCTGGGGCGACGAGCCGATGGCGGCCCGGGTTGCACAGCGACTGCGCCCGCAGGTAAGCCGCCTGCTGATCAGTTGTAATCGCAACCGTGATGTCTATGCACCGCTGGCCGATGCCACTGTCGTGGACAGTCGCCGGGATTTCCAGGGTCCGCTGGCGGGACTGGAGGCGGCGATACCCCACCTTACCGGCGAGTACCTGATCGTCGTGCCCTGTGACACCCCCCTGCTGCCCCTCGACCTGGTGTCGCGCTTGCTGGACCCGCTGTTATGCGCCGCCGGCACCGGCGCGGATATCAGTTACGCCCACGACGGAGAGCGCAGCCAGTACCTGTGCGCCGCTCTTCGCGCGTCGGTCCTGCCATCCCTGACGCCCTTCCTGGACGAGGGACAGCGCGCCGTACACCGCTGGTACAGCCGACACCGCTGCGCAGTCGTTGATTTTTCCGGGGAGGCAGGCTGCTTCGCAAATTACAACCAGCTCGATAAGCCACCATAAAAAAACCCGCCGGGACAGCTCCTGGCGGGTATCGGTCAGGCCTGGTCACGCGCTCATTTCTTTGCGCGGGGCGTCGCCTTGCGTGCAGCGGCTTTCTTCTTCGGTGCCGCGGTTTTCTTCTTCGGCGCCGCGGCTTTTTTGCTGGCGGCGGCTACTTTGGCCTTCGCCTTGGCGGGCGCCTTGCCGGCCAATTTCCTGGCAGTGGTCTCGACCTGCTTCTTCAATGCCTTGCCCTGCCTGTTCGCCTTCTTCTCGGCAGCCCTGGCCTGGGCCTTCAGTTTGCGCTCGGCGTCGCGCAGCTGCTTCTTCAGTTTCCTTTCAAGGGCATTGATCTTCCTGGTGTCGGACTTGATTCGCGCCTTCATCCACTTCTCGGCCTGTGCTGCCAGGTGCTTCGCCTTGTCTACCTCTGCCTTGGCTGCCAGCTCGGCTTTCTTTTCCATCAACTTCTCTTTGGCCGCCATTTCCTTGGCCTTGAGCTTGGCGGAATCCACCATATCCTCCACCCAATCGCTGGCCTCGTGAAGGGCATTGGTCAGGAAGTTGCCCTTGGCGGGTTGTTTCTGGACGGTGGACTTTTTCCTGGCAGGTGACTTCTTCGCCGCCGCTTTTTTAGGAGCTGCCGCAGCTCGCTTCGCAGGTGCTTTTTTCTTTGCTGTAGCCATTTCAATTCTCTCCAAAGATTATTGACGTCGAGCGTCGCATGGAAAATAGCAACAAAAACAAAACGATACAACAGCCCGGACAAATGCGCGCGGCGAGTCTGCTACCACCCGCGATGGCCTGTTACTCTCTGGCGAGGGCAGGACAAGAACCGTTCAAACCTTGAAAAACACTGGTTTTATAGCGTTTTTCTGCTCAGCTAATGTCGGGATCGCAATAACTGAACAGCGGGGCGATAAATGCACAGGGCGTTTACCCCTGCAAAACAGTTACTTTTTGCCAAAAAAAAAGGGAGCTCTCGCTCCCCGTTTTTTGCGCTGGATCAACTTTCCAGAACTGCGAATACCTTGTCGCGGATTTCCTCCACGGTGCCGATGCCTTCTACCCGGTGGCAGGCAGGCGCCCCGGGGCCGGTCATCGAGCTGTAGAACCTCACCAGCGGGCTGGTCTGGGAGTGGTAGATCTCCAGGCGCTTGCGCACCGTTTCTTCCCGGTCATCGTCGCGCTGTACCAACGGCTCCCCGGTTTCATCATCGAGGCCCTCGCGTTTCGGCGGGTTGTGCCGGACATGGTAGACACGACCGGATCCGGGGTGAACACGACGACCGCTCAGACGGGCCACGATCGCGTCGTCGTCGACGGCTATCTCAACCACATGGTCCAGGTCCACGCCGGCCTCAACCATTGCTTCGGCCTGGGGAATCGTGCGGGGAAAGCCATCGAACAGAAAGCCGTTGGCGCAATCGGGCTCGCGGATACGCTGCTTTACCAGGCCTATAATAATGTCATCGGACACGAGCCCGCCCGCATCCATGACGCTCTTGGCTTTCAATCCCAGTTCAGTCTTCGCCTTGACAGCCGCACGCAGCATGTCGCCGGTGGATATTTGGGGAATACCGTACTTCTGGGTAATGAACTGTGCCTGCGTACCCTTCCCGGCGCCGGGAGCGCCCAACAAAATTAATCGCATTGGTGATATTCCTCAATTGTGCCTGCCGGGATGGTCGTGCCAGTGGACGCGACTGCCTGGGTCGAGTCGCCGGGGACCGCAACCGCAGGCCATGCTGTGAAGGGCAGTAACCATACACAGCGCCCGGAAAATGTACAAGCCCTACGGCGTATCCCCGCCCGCCCGCTTGGCCGCTTCCCAGAGCTGATCCAGCTCCCCCGCAGACAGCTCCTGCAGAGACTTGCCCGCCGCCGACGCCAGCGTTTCCATGGCGGCAAAACGCTGCTCAAACTTGCTGCTGGCACGCCGCAGTGTCGCCTCGGCGTCCAGTTCCAGGTGACGCGCGAGATTCACTGCGCTGAACAGGACGTCGCCCACTTCCTCTTCCACGGCAGTCTTTGTGCCGCAGGCCAGTGCCCGGCGCAGTTCAGCGATCTCCTCCTCGAGCTTTGCCAGCACGCCGCCGGCATCGGGCCAGTCGAAACCGACCCTCGCCGCGCGTTTCTGCAGTTTTTGTGCTCTTGGCAGGGCCGGCAGCGCCACCGGGACATCGGCGAGGATAGCGCCCTGGGATCTGGCGCTGCGCTCCGCCTGCTTGATGGTCTCCCAGGTTTCCTTGACCGATTCGACGCTGGCGCGAGCGGACACCACGCCCTCGATGTCGCCGCCTGCAAACACGTGCGGGTGACGCCGCAGGAGCTTGCGTACCAGGGTGTCGACAATCATCTGAAACGAAAACAGGCCCCGCTCGCTGCCCAGCTGGGCGTAAAACACCACCTGGAATAACACGTCTCCCAACTCTTCAGCCACGTG
>JAZBNW010000003.1:0-4343 GCA_036350855.1 Halieaceae bacterium | reverse complement strand
GCCATCCGGCGTTCGAGAAGTGCCAGCCGCGGATACCGCAGCAACTCATACTCTACGGTCTCGGGGAAGTAGCCAGACAGGATTTCCCGGCGCCGGATGATCTCTGCCGAGTCGGTGACAGTACAGATCTGGCCACCGGGTTTGAGTGTGCGGGCAGCCTCACACAGGAAGGCAGGCTTGTCGACCACGTGATGGATGACATCCACCGAGAAAGTCAAGTCAAAGCTGTTATGCGCAAAGGGCAGGGATTCGGCTCGCCCCATCTGCCAGCCAACCTGTCCGGGGTGAGCACAAGCATAGTGTTAGCGGCCAGATTGTTTGATCGATGGTTGGCCAGATTGAATGAAGCGGGGATCTGGGCAACAAAAAGAGGCCCCGAAGAGCCTCTTGCATTGGGCAGCGACCGGCGTCATCCGACCTGACCTTCCAGGTCGAGGATGACCCGTTTGAGATGGCCGTCGTCGAGGACGCGCTTGTTTTCGGTGGCGCCGAGGAGCAAGGCGTTGTGGCAGAGGTTGTTGATCTTGCGGGCCACACCCTTGGTGTGGTCGTAGACGCCAGACACAAAGCTGTCGCTGAAGAGCTGATCGCGATACCCGGCGATGTGTAGGTGGTGCTTGATATAGCCCGCCGTCTCCTCCAGGTCGAAGGGCTTGAGGTGAAAACGGACTGAGATGCGCTGGTAGAGCGCCTCGTACGGCGCGAAGCGGAGCTTGTGGGCCAGGCCAGGCTGACCGAGCAAGACCAGGGTGATAAGGGAGACGGAGTCCATCTCGTCGTTGAGCAGGAAGCGCAGCTGGTCGAGCAATTCCGAGGGCAGCAGATGGGCCTCGTCGACGACGAGCAGTACGTAGCGGCCCCTGCGGGCGAGATCGTGGAGCGTGGCGCGGAGCTGAGGCGGGAGGCGCATAAAGCCGTAGGCCGGTTCCACCTGCAGGGCGAGCAGGATCTCGCGGTAGAGAGCGGCCACGCTGAGGTAGGGGTTGGGCAGGTAGATCACCGCGTAGATGCTGGGGTCGAGGGACTGGGCGAAGGCGCGAGCTGCTGTCGATTTGCCGGTTCCGACGTCCCCGGTGAGCAGCGCAGGAGTTCGGCTGGAGAGGGCGAAGTGAAGACGGCCCTGGGCTTCGCGGTGGCCGCGTGAAGGGTAGAGGTGCTTGGCGGCGACGGATTTGGTGAAAGGCGTGTGCTGGAAGCCATAGAATTCATCGAGGCTCGTCATCTGATTTCTCCTGGTCCTGGCCGGGTGTTTCAGGCGATCGGGTGAACTGATTGAATTGGATACCCTGGAGCTTCTCCCGCAGCAGGCGCTCGCGCTCGGTGCGCAGCAGAGCGAGATAGTCGAGCCCTTCATCAGGCGGGACGACGGGGACCGGGTCGGGCTCGACATCGGGGTGAACAGTGGTGACGAGCCGGTCGAGTTCTGCCACCTGGAGAAAGGTACCGTCGAACCAGATCTCGATGTGGCTGAGGTCGAAGGGATCGTAGCAGAGCTCGATGGACCGGCCGCGCAGGTAGTCGGCGACGCGGTAGCGGTTGCTTTTGAAATCAAAGGTGGCGGTTTTGGTGACCTTGCGCTGGTCGCGATGGGCGAAGGCCTGGCGCAGCTCAGTGGGGTCCACGGGCCGGGTGGTCGGGGTTTCATCCTGGCGCATGCGCTCCAGGGGCGCTTGCCCGGTTTCAGAGTGGACTTTGCAGTGGTAGACGACCTCCAGCCAGGCCATGAGCGACTCGTTGAGTAGGGGCAGCGTTTCGACGGACGAGGCAGCCAGCTCGGGGAGAAAGTCGGACTGGACGAACTGGAAGAAGCGCTCGATCTTGCCTCTGCCTTCAGGGTAGTACGGAGTGCCGAGGATGCGCTGGACGCCCAGCGTGGCACAGATGGTGTCGAGCTGCTTGGAGACGTGGACCTTGGCGCGGTCGACGTAGATGGACAGCGGGCGGCCGTAGCGCAGCATGGCCCGTTTGAAGCAGTCTTCGAGCCGGGGGAGCTGCTCGTTCCAGTAGAACTGGGCGTGGGGCACCAGGCGGGTGTGGTCGTCGAGGAAGGCAAAGAGAAAAACCTGCCGCTCCTTGCCAGGGTTGGCGGGATCGGGGAGAAAGGGGCCATGCATGGCGTCAGCCTGCCACAGGTCGCCGAAGTGGGTGCGTTCGAAGCGGCGGTAGGGTTTGGGGCGCTGTTCGGCGAGGAGCTGGGACGTCGTCGCGTCGCGCAGGGCCAGTTGGCGGCGCAAGGTACGGGGGGCGATGGCTTCTTCTGGGATGGGCTGGGTGGTGTCCATGCTCAGGGCTTTGACGATGGAGCGGGAAGAGCGGTGCGGCTGCTGGCGCTTGAGGGCCTCAGCACGGTCGAGGGTCTCGGGTGAGATGCTGCGCGGCTGGCCGCGGTCATCGCGTGGTTTCGGCTTGAGGCCGTCAAAGCCATCCTGCTTGTACTGGCGCTCCCAACGAGCCAGCGTCGGCACACTGACGGAGCGGCGGGTCGAGTAGGGGATCTCGTGGTAGCTGGCGGCGATCTGCTCGCGCAGGCGGCCCTTGCCGCCGGGCTCAAACTCGTCACGCAGCAGGGGCAAGATGATCGTGTACCGAAACAGCGCAATGGCGGTGCGGCGCTCTTCGGGATCGACATGTTCGGACATACTTCTCCCTCCTGATGGGTGTTGGGACCAGTATATCCGCTGGCCAGGGGCTTGAGAAGATGCAAAACTATGTTGGTGGGCCGCCAGATCGGCGGGGCGGCAGCCGGTGCGGGAGTGGCCGAATTGCCCGATCAGGGGGTTGGAAGCCGGAAAGTGGTCTAAAAGGGCCAGGTGGGTGTAGTGGGCAGGACCGGCGACCAGAACAAACGGGGTGGCAGGGACAGGCTTTGCAGCCAATGGACCAGAAAAGGGAAGAGCTGAGTGGCGGCAAAGCGCAGATGCGGCAGGCGGGCCTTGACCTGGGCGTAGAGCTGCTCGGCCATGAGCCAGAAGGTATGCGCTTTTCCGAGGCGCCGGCGCTTGCGTTGCTCAGGGACGCGGTCCAGGTGCGCCGGCGGCTCGCCGGGGAGCTCGATACCGGGTGCGAGGGTGAGCAGGTGGCGCAGCAGGCAGTCGAAGAGCAGGTGACCGGCACCATAGGCGAAGGAGTCGACCCACTCGCGCACGGTGGAGTGAGCGGGGCCATCCTCGGGCAGCTCGCGCAGCAGGCGCCGCCAACCGAGGCCGACGAGCAGGTAGAGGGCGGTCACCTGCTGCAGCAGCGCGATGACGAAGCGGCGGTAGGGATGGAGAAAGTCAGGCAGCAGGGAGTGGGTGCGCCCGCACGCCTTGCAGCGGACGCGCTGGATGGGCAGCCGATAGTCGGCCGCGCCGGTGATGGCCGTGCGCGTGTAAGTGCCCCACTGGATCAAGGAACCGGCGGCCCGGCAGTCGGGATGTGGACACTGCTCAGGGAGAGAGAACACGGGGCGTTGGCCCTGGCTTGCGGCGATGTATTCTTTGACGGAACCGAAGAAAGGCTGTATAATGACCACGATTTGGGGACGCCTCCCCTCGTGGTCCGGCTGGGAAGCAGAGACACGCGACGGGAGGTGTCGTCCTTTCTGCTCAAAGTGTCGGCCATTATCCTCGCCCCTGTCGATTCCGTCAAGCCTGGTACGCTTCCTGGTGTCCGACTGCCATCTCCACAGCAATCAAACAGTCTGACCAGACGTTCTGTTTCTGCCATATCCTCAGAAGGTCTGATCATCTATTCTGGCCCAAAACGGCCCTATCCTGATCATCTAATTCGGCCCATAACACCCACGGAGCCATTGGAGTCCTGCAGTCCGACAGTGCTCGGCACAATGCCCAAGGACTATATTAATAATTAATATAAATTTAACTTGACAAATGTGCTGGCACGTAGTATAATAGGATGCGACCAAGGGAAACCTTGCAAATCTCAATGTGCATCTTTTTCCTCGATCAACGTTCGTGAACACTAACCAGAATGGGAGGAACAAGAAAATGGCATACATGTTGGTTCGACAAGAAGTGCAGGACTATGAAGCCTGGAAGTCATTCTTTGACATGGGAGGTGATCTACGCCGGAGAAATGGGGCAAAGTCGTACCGGATTCTGCGCCCGGAGAACGGCTCCAGCGAGGTGTTTGCCCTGTTTGAGTGGGACAACCTGGACAACGCCCGCAGGTTTGCTTCCTCAGCGGAGCTGAAAGAAGCGATGCAACGGGCAGGGGTTGTCGGGAAACCGGAGGTCCTGTTCCTGGAGGAAGCTACTCGGGGCTAGATCTGGAGGCGATCCCGCTGGCTGGTTCCATGCAGACACTATGTGGTGCGACGGCAAAGGATGCCAGCCAGAGCG
>JAZBNW010000002.1:0-2204 GCA_036350855.1 Halieaceae bacterium | reverse complement strand
GGGGGCGGTTCTTGATACACCCAGGTTGGACGCCAGCCGGCGAAGAGAGAGCGCCGATTCCCCTTCCTCGCGAAGGATCCGGGCCGTCTCATCCAGCAGCGCCGGCTTTAAGTCGCCGTGATGGTATTTCTTTGCTTCAGAACCTGCTTGCTTGGGCATGTGTGTTTCTCGAGGTCTCAGCGCGCCAATTTATCGCGTCTTGTTGATATTGCCAAGTACGGGATGCCGCATGCATTCCGTATTGCTGCTGGTATTGACCACTGTGCCACACCGACAGGCAGGCTGTCAGTTGGACCAGTAGATATACTCGTCGTCCGGCGAGTCAGCTTGTGTCAGGTCCTTGTCGATATTGATAGGACTGCTCAAACGGGCGGGCCAGGCAGGGGATGCCTGCTCTTCATTGTGCGCCGCCAGGGCAGCCTGCAATTCCGCGAGTTTCTCCGGACGCTCCCTGGAAAGGTCACGCCGCTCAACGGGGTCGGCGTTCATGTCAAACAGCCAGTAACGACCGGGCGGGTCGCTCACGTTGAGTTTCCAGCCGTTTACCAGCGCGGATTGAGAGGCGCCACTGCGCCAGAACAGCGCTTCGTGGGGTACACCCCGTGCCGCGCCGGTGGCGAACGGCACCAGGTCCACGCCGTCGATCTTGCGGTCGCCTGGCAGTGGGGCACCGCCCGCCGCGGCTGCGGTGGCGTAGAGGTCGAAATGATGCACAGGGTCATCCACCACGCTGCCGGCCGGGATGCGCGCCGGCCACCTGGCAAAGAAGGGTACGTGGATGCCACCCTCGAACAGCGAAATCTTCCAGCCCCGGAAGGGTTTGTTCACATCCGGCAGGCCGATGTAACCGGCGCCGCCGTTGTCGGAGGTGAACATCACCAGGGTATTGTCCTCCAGGCCGTTGTCCTTGAGCGCCTGTAATACCTGGCCGACGCCGCGGTCCAGGCTGCGGATCATCGCCGCGTAGACGCGTTCCCGATGCAACTCGATGTGGGACAGGGCCTCATAATCTTCGCGGGTGGCCTGAAGTGGCGTGTGCGGCGCCCAGTGGGCGAGATAGAGGAAGAAAGGTCGGTTTTTATTCGCCTCGATGACCTCAATGGCTTGCTCGGTATAGTAGTCGGTCAGGTACTTGTCGGGTGCGAAGCGGCTGGGATCGTCCTCGCCTTCGGTGTTGAATTGCGCGGCAAAACGCATGGATGCCCAGAGAAAGCGGTCGATGGGGTCGAAGTCCTGCTTGGCGTTCACCACATCCGGGTGATCCTCGGGCAGGTACAGGCCGCTGGCCATGAGCAGACTCTCTTTGAAGCCCTGGTGCTGAGCCGCCATGCCGTTGGCCTGCCCGACGTGCCATTTGCCGATGTGTACTGTGTGATAGCCCTGATCCTGTAACAGTTCGGCGATGGTGATTTCCGAGGCGGGCATGCCCATCTCTTCAAAGGGAATGCTTTCGGCCTCGGGGTAGGTCATCGAGGTGCGCAGGCGACCCTCCGGTGTTGGCATGATGGCAGCAAGATCCATCATCCCCGGGGGAGTGGGCGTGAACTCGAAGCCGAAGCGGGTACCGTAGCGTCCCGACAACAGCGCCGCCCGCGACGGCGCACAGGTGCCGTTGGCGGCGTAGCCGTTGCTGAATTTTACGCCCTGCTGCGCTATGGAGTCGATATTCGGTGTGGGTACCGTGCCGCCGGCGACGCCGCCACCGTTGAACGTCAGGTCGTTCCAGCCCAAATCGTCTGCGACAATCAGGACGATGTTCGGCGGCCGCTCTTCCGGCGAGCGACCCTGGGAGTCAGCGCCGGTCTGCCAGTTGATGTCCCGGTTGGGGCCAACCTCTATCCGCTGATCCATGACAAAGCTGACCAGTTGTAGTGCGATATCCACCCGGTTGATATAGGCGATGCCGCCCAGGATTACGGCAACGCCCAGGAGGCTGAGCAACCATTGCTTGCTTTTTTTCATTTTCCGGCCTGCATGATTAGCGCTTGTCCGCTGTCTTTCAGTTCGCTGTCGAGCGTGCCAGCAATCTAGACAGCTGCATAGTCTAGGCATGCATATTGACGCTGTCAATTTAACCCGGTAACGTACACGTCAGTGTCACCAAATAGTACCTTGGAGATCGCGCGCCATGTCCTTGCTTTATCTACACCACTACTGGACGTCTCCTTTCTGTGGAGAGAGTCGCCTGCTGCTTGGCTACTTCG
>JAZBNW010000001.1:0-10006 GCA_036350855.1 Halieaceae bacterium | reverse complement strand
CACCCATCGGGTTGATCTTTTCCTTGCGGTACAACTCCATCATCGCCTGGGATTGCTTTTGTTTGTCATCGGCGAACTGCTCGCGAATGTCCTGCATCTTGGGCTGCACGCGACGCATATTCGCCATGGACCTGTAGCTGGTGGCTGACAGTTTGAAGAAAGCTGCCTTGATCAGCACGGTCAACAGGATGATCGCGACACCCCAGTTACCGACAAGACCGTATATCTTGGTCAACAGCCAGAACAGGGGTTGGGCGATCCACCACAGCCAGCCATAGTCCACACTCAGGTCGAGGTAGGGTGAAATTTCTTTCAGGCGATACTGGTCCTTGGGTCCGGCGTAAAAGTCGGCGCCAACCTCACCCGTCTGACCCGGGTCGAGTAACAGGGGGGGGCTGGTGAATCCCGCAATATTGAAGCCGCTGCTGGTTACCCTGGTGCTGTAATTGTGGCTTTGTGCGGGATCGGGAATCCATGCGCTGAGGAAGTAGTGCTGGATAATCCCGATCCATCCACCAGGCAGCGTTGCCTTGAAGGGATTCTCCGCCATGTCTTCGAAAGTGAATTTGGTGAAATGGTCATCCGGCTGGGTGGTTGCGGCCCCCAGGAACGGATGCAGCCCCATGGCAGCGGATGAACCGGCGGTGGGAGCGGGAGTGCTATCGCGCTTCAGCTGGCCGAAGAGATTGGCCTGCCAGCGCTCCTGGCTGCCGTTGTTCACCAGGAAGTCGACTTTTACCAGGTAGTCTCCGCGACGCAGGGTGAAGCGCTTGGTGACCTGGACGCCAGTGTCATCCCGCCACTGGAGCGCTACCTCAAGTTCGTTTTGACCGTCCTGCATCTTATATATAGAAGATGCCGCGCTGTAGGTCGGGCGGCCGTTTCTGTCGATGCCATTGGTCCCGATCAGGCCGCTCTGGGCGATATAGGTCCGGCTGGCGTTTTGCTCCAACAGGACAAAGGGCACGTCCGGAGTATCCAGTTGGGCCGGATAGGCAGGCAGGGTGAGTTCTATAATATCCCCGCCTTCGAGATCGATGGCTATTTGCAAGACGTCGGTATGGATCTGGATGATGCGGCCGCCATTGCTGGCCACAGGATCTGCCTGTGTGGTGGCCGGCGCTGGATCAGCCATCGAGGGCAGATCTTCCTCGGCTTGTGCGATATCGGCCGGGGGCAGGTCCGGCACAGCTTGGTCCGGCGCGGTCAGGCGGGTGTTTTCCTGGGTCAACGCACTGGTCCTGGCATCCTGAAAGTCCACCCACTTGGTGAGTAGCATGAAGGACAGTACGGCGATAGCGCCAATGAGCAGTGAGCGTTGCAAATCCATAGTGGTATCTTTGGTTTAGTGAGAGTGCGAGCAGGGAGGGACGGGATCAACACCACCCTCATGCCATGGATGGCATTTACCCAATCGGCGCAGGGCGAGATAGCAACCCTTCATTACACCGTGAGTCGCGATAGCTTCCTGGGCGTAGGTCGAACAACTAGGGTAAAAACGACAGTTGTTACCGAGGAAAGGACTCAGGCAGGCCTTGTAGCATTCGATAATGAAAATGAACAAGCGACGCATTAGCGGTCCTGGCTGGTATCCGATTCTGGCCTGGGGATGTTGTGGCCAAGTTTCTGCCACAGTTGCAGCAATATAGAGGATAGTTCCGCATTATCCAACTGGTCTATGCCACGTCGAGTGAGCAGCACAACGTCCAAAGCGGGCTCACTGTCAGGCAGGGCGCGGAAAAATTCCCGGGCGACCCGTTTGATGCGATTGCGCTGAACCGCCAGGCGGACATTTTTTTTGGCTATCACCAGACCGAGGCGATGCCCGTTTTCGATACGCGACCGCGCCAGCAGTAAAAGGTACTTGTGGGATGCTTTCGCTTCCGCCTTATCAAATACCCGACTGTAGTCACTGGCCTTGAGTAAGCGCCTGGCTTTGGGAAAACTGTGACCTGAAGCCTGACTGCCCACCCGCCATAACTGCCCGTCTTAGAGGGCCAGACGCTTGCGACCGCGGGCGCGACGACGGTTCAGGACCTGCCTGCCGCCCTTGGTGGCCATGCGAGCGCGGAATCCGTGGGTGCGGGCGCGTTTCAGGACGCTGGGCTGAAATGTTCTTTTCATAGCAATGTTCCAAAGTGATGACCGGCCAGAAGCAGCAGTTGGACCCGGGGGTTTGGTTGCAGACGTTGACCGGAAAAAAGGTGGGGTATTCTATTGAAACGGCGCCGCTAATTCAATCGTAATGGCGGTATTATTACCCGGTGTATATCCACCGGGCCCGTCGGCGTATTTATCAGTCGCTTCCGATGTCGCCCCTGTGTGAAATCCCAAAGCCGCACGGCTTCTGGCTTGCGGCAGTCTGCCCACATTTTTCCCAATAGATATACACAGGTTATACACAGAAGAAACTATGCTCAACCTTATTTTCTCTATCTGTACAATAAACGACCAATATATTGGTAGTGAGCTGATTTTAAAGGGAAATAAATTTACCTCATAAACGCTTATTTATGTGGATAACTCATCTCCAGCAGCGTATTATTTCTCCGCTGGAGAAACAATAAACACCAGTAAGAAAGTCATCTGAAAAAGTCATCTTTTTATAGGTATGATCGGCCCTGCGGCCGGCATCAAGGGGTTCATTTTGCCTGAAGTAGTGTGGCAGCAGTGCGTGGATCGCCTGCAAGACGAGTTACCTTCACAGCAGTTCAATACCTGGATAAGGCCGTTGCAAGCCAGCACGGATGGTCGCAGCCTGATGCTCATGGCACCCAACCGCTTCATCAAGGATTTTGTATCAGACAAATTTGCCGAGCGTATCTCCGAGTTGGTGAGGGAACTGGGCAGTGAATCACTCATGGATGTGGTGGTTCAGGTGGGAGCGGGAACTGTTCCGCTGGCGGGAAGAGCCAGCCAAAGGGCCGAGGCTCCCGTTGAGCTGCAGGTGACCACGACCGTCGACGTTGCCCGGGGTATGCAGCCGGCAATTTCAGGTCAGGCGATGAATGGCAACGAGGGGTCGGCGGACAGCCACACCTTCAGGGGAAATCAGGCACAGCTGCGCAAGGTCGAGGTCGTTGGATCCCTGCAGCACCAGCACCACCTGGTCGATAACTACACCTTCGAGAACTTTATCGAGGGTAAATCCAACCAGCTGGCGCTGGCAGCCGCCAAACAGGTCGCGCAGAATCCGGGGGATTCTTACAACCCCCTCTTTCTTTATGGCGGGGTGGGTCTGGGCAAGACCCACCTGATGCACGCCGTTGGCAACGCCTTGAAGCTGGAAAACCCCCAGGCCAAGGTGGTCTACCTGCACTCAGAGCGGTTTGTGGCGGATATGGTAAAGGCGCTGCAGCTCAATGCGATCAGTGATTTCAAACGCTATTACCGGTCGGTGGATGCCCTGCTCATCGACGACATTCAGTTTTTTGCCAAGAAAGACCGGTCCCAGGAAGAGTTTTTCCATACGTTTAACGCCCTGCTGGAGGGCGGCCAGCAGATGATTCTTACCTGCGATCGCTACCCGAAGGAAATCGACGGTCTGGAAGAGCGGCTGAAATCGCGCTTCGGCTGGGGTTTGACTGTCGCCGTGGAGCCACCCGAACTGGAGACGAGGGTCGCCATCCTGATGAAAAAAGCCACCCAGGCGCGCATCGACCTGCCACCCGACGCGGCCTTTTTTATTGCCCAGCGCATTCGATCAAATGTGAGAGAGCTCGAGGGCGCGCTTAAGAGGGTGATAGCGAGTGCTCACTTCATCGGTAAACC
Organism: Halieaceae bacterium; assembly: GCA_036350855.1. GTDB lineage: Bacteria > Pseudomonadota > Gammaproteobacteria > Pseudomonadales > Halieaceae > JARRPM01. The sequence continues at coordinate 6,235 of JAZBNW010000001.1, read as the reverse complement.
CATCGATGTGGACCTGGTCAAGGACAGTCTGAAGGATCTCCTGGCCCTGCAGGACAAGCAGGTCAGCCTGGATAATATCCAGCGCACCGTGGCGGAGTATTACAAGATAAAGGTGGCGGATCTGATGTCCCGCCGGCGCAGCAGGTCGGTGGCCCGCCCCCGCCAGGTAGCGATGGCCCTGGCCAAGGAATTAACCAATCACAGCCTCCCGGAAATCGGTGACAGCTTTGGCGGCAGAGACCACACGACAGTCCTGCACGGATGTCGTAAAATCAAGGAACTTCGCGAAAGTAACTCCGATATTAGCGAAGATTACAAAAACCTGTTGCGATCGCTCACAACTTGATAATCTTTGCCTGTTAGTTTGTGCGGCCCGTATCGACCGTGTCTGCAGGCTGGTCCTGTGGTACCGGTCAACAACAATAAACGCCATTTGTCGGAAGGAAAACCAGTTATATGAAGTTCACTATTTCGCGGGATGCCTTACTCAAACCGCTGAACCTTGTGGCCGGTGTGGTCGAGCGTCGGCAGACTCTGCCGATCCTGGCAAATGTCCTGATGGTGCTGGATGGGGATCGCCTTGCGCTGACCGGTACAGATCTGGAGGTGGAGCTGGTGGGCCGGGTTCAGCTCCCGACCCCTGGTGACTCCGGAGAGGTCACGGTCCCGGCCCGCAAGCTGGTGGATATCTGCAAATCCCTGCCCGAGGGCAGCAATATCGAATTTGCCGCCCAGGACAGCAAGGTGACAGTCAAGTCTGGCCGTAGCCGCTTCACCCTGGCCACGCTGCCCGCCAGGGAGTTTCCCAATGTCGAAGACAGCATGGGGACCCACCAGTTTACGGTAAAGCAGGGGCAGCTGAAGCGCCTTATCGACCGCACCGCATTTGCCATGGCCCAGCAGGATGTTCGCTATTACCTTAATGGGATGCTGTGGGAGATCAAGGGCAAGCTGATGCGGGTCGTCGCCACGGATGGTCACCGCCTGGCGCTCTGTACCCTGCCGGGGATGATCGAGGCGACCGACGACACCCAGGTAATCCTGCCTCGCAAGGGCGTGCTGGAGCTCGTGCGCCTGCTGCTGGAAGATGAGGCGGACATCGCAATTGTGATTGGCAGTAACCATATTCGCGCGACCACCAATGATTTTACCTTCACGTCCAAGCTGGTCGATGGCAAATTCCCGGACTATCAACGGGTATTACCCCGCTCGCCCGACAAGATCGTGCTCGGCTCCCGGCTGGAGCTGCGCCAGGCGTTTACCCGGGCGGCGATCCTGTCCAACGAAAAGTATCGCGGGGTGCGCCTGAAGCTGACAAAAAACAGTCTGGACATCGTCGCCAACAACCCGGAGCAGGAAGAGGCCGAGGAGGCCGTCCCCGTGGATTACCAGGGTGACTCGCTGGAGGTCGGGTTCAATGTGAGCTACCTGCTGGATGTGCTGGGTGTGCTCAGTGGTGAGCAGGTCAAGCTGTCCCTGTCCGACCCCAATAGCAGCGCCTTGCTGGAAGAGTCTGACGCGGGCGATTCCCTCTATGTTGTCATGCCAATGCGCCTTTAGTGAGGCGCAAAGCTGCGGCGAAAAAGTCAGCAAAACGAAATTACGGGCCGCTCGCCGGTCTGACTCTTCCGGGCAACCGTGTCGCTAACCCGCCTTCAAATCAGTAATGTCAGGAACCTGAAGCAGGTAACGCTGGGGGAGCTGGGGCGGGTTAATGTTTTTTTTGGCAGTAACGGCAGCGGCAAGACCAGCATCCTCGAGGCCGTTCACCTGCTCGGGATGGCGCGCTCTTTTCGCGGGAGCAGCGTCAGGTCTCTTATTACCCACGGCCAGGCCAGTTGCATCGCCTTCGGCCTGGCCACCCCGCCGGGCGCCGCAACAGGCGCGGGCGTCACTCTTGGTGTCAGGAGAGGGATGGCCGGGGAAGCTCTGCTCAAGGTGGGGGGGAGTCCGGTCAAATCCGTGGCCCGGCTTGTTGAGCTCCTGCCGTTACAGGTAATCAACGCCGACAGCTTTGAGCTGTTGACCGGGGCGCCCGGAGCCAGGCGACGTTACCTGGACTGGGGAGTGTTCCACGTGGAACATCGTTTCCTGGAACAGTGGCAGCGCTTCCAGAGGTGTATAAAACAACGCAACAAACTGCTCCGGCATGGTAAAATTCGCGAGGAAGAACTGTCAGTCTGGACGCGGGACCTGGCAATAGCCGGCGCCGCCATTGGAGACTACCGCAGGGCCTATTTCAAACTGTTGGTGCCCCGCTTCACAGATATGGTGAAACAGTTGGTGCCCTCCATAGGGGACCGGCTGGAGCTGCGTTATCAGCAGGGCTGGGACCGGCAATCTACCTATGAACTGGCGCTACAGGAAAGTATGCCGTCAGATATTGAACAGGGCTACACCCACGTTGGCCCCCAGCGGGCGGACATCAAGGTATTGCTAGATGGGCGCCTGGCCGCGGACACCCTGTCCCGCGGGCAGCAAAAGCTCGTGGTTTGTGGGCTGAAACTGGCCCAGGGCCAGCTGATGTCGGAACAGGGCAAAGGCAGCTGTACCTATCTGGTGGACGATCTGCCATCGGAGCTGGACGCGGAGCACAGTCGGCTGGTGTGCCAGTTGTTGGCGTCGATGAAAGCGCAGGTATTTATTACCTGTGTCGACCGGGCGGATATTGTTTCGGTCTGGCCGGAGGATAGCTCCGATATGGCCATGTTCCACGTGGAACATGGCTCGGTAAAGGCTCCCGGGGCAGCCACACCCTCCGGGGCAGTTATATAAATAGAAGCAGTATTGAGAGTAAAACTATGAGTGAAGGCGAACACAACTACGATTCCTCCAGTATCAAGGTGCTCAAGGGCCTGGATGCGGTGCGCAAGCGCCCCGGTATGTATATCGGGGACACTGATGACGGGACCGGCCTGCATCATATGGTGTTCGAGTTGGTAGATAACTCGATCGACGAGGCCCTGGCGGGACATTGCAGTGAAATCGCGATAGCCATACACCCGGATGAGTCCGTGACTGTTTCGGACAATGGCCGTGGTATACCAACGGAAATGCATGAAGAAGGCGTTTCCGCCGCAGAGGTCATCATGACCGTACTCCACGCCGGCGGTAAGTTTGACGACAATACCTACAAGGTTTCCGGTGGCCTGCACGGCGTCGGGGTTTCTGTGGTTAACGCCCTCTCGGAGGAGCTTGTGCTGACGATTCGCCGGGAGGGGAAAATGTACGAGCAGGTGTATCGTCACGGGATACCGGATGCACCCCTCGCGGAGATAGGCGTGACTCAGGTGACGGGCACAACAGTCCGTTTCAAGCCCTCCCCCGCCACTTTCACCAACATCAAGTTCCATTTCGACCAATTGGCGAAGCGCTTGCGGGAGCTGGCTTTCCTGAACTCCGGTGTGCGCATTGTGCTGAAGGACGAGCGCAGCGCAAAAGAAGAAACCTATCAATATGATGGTGGCCTCAAAGCTTTTGTCGACTACCTCAATCTGAACAAGACCCCCGTCAACCGACCATTCCACTTTCAATATGACACTGAAGACGGAATTGGCGTGGAGGTGGCCCTGCAGTGGAACGATTCTTTCCAGGAAAACATCTTCTGCTATACCAACAACATCCCCCAGCGCGATGGCGGTACCCACCTGGCGGGTTTCCGTGCTGCCCTTACCCGCAGCCTGAACTCCTATATCGAGAAAGAAGGGCTGGCAAAGAAGGCCAAGGTCAATACCACCGGGGATGACGCCCGGGAAGGTCTGACCGCAATCATCTCGGTTAAGGTGCCGGATCCCAAGTTTTCTTCCCAGACCAAGGACAAACTGGTTTCTTCCGAGGTAAAAACCGCGGTAGAGCAGACCATGAACGCCCAGTTCAACGACTACCTGCTGGAAAATCCGGGTGAGGCCAAGGCGGTCGTCGGGAAAATGCTCGACGCGGCGCGCGCCCGGGAAGCCGCTCGCAAGGCCCGTGAGATGACCCGCCGCAAGGGCGCCCTGGATATTGCAGGGCTGCCGGGCAAACTGGCGGACTGTCAGGAAAAAGACCCCGCCCTGTCAGAGTTATACCTGGTAGAGGGAGACTCGGCGGGTGGTTCCGCCAAGCAGGGTAGAAACCGGAAATTCCAGGCGATTCTCCCGCTGAAAGGTAAAATCCTCAATGTGGAGAAAGCCCGCTTCGACAAGATGCTCGGCTCCGCAGAGGTCGGCACAATCGTCACAGCACTGGGCTGTGGCATTGGCAAGGAAGAATTCAACGCCGACAAACTGCGCTACCACAGCATTATCATCATGACGGACGCGGACGTGGACGGCTCCCACATCCGCACCCTGTTGCTTACTTTCTTCTTCCGTCAGATGCGGGAACTGCTGGAGCGAGGGCATATCTTCATCGCCCAGCCGCCCCTGTACAAAATCGCCAAGGGCAAGCAGCACCAGTACCTGAAGGACGATGAGGCCCTGAACCAGTACCTGACACAGGGTGCCCTCGAGGGCGCTTCGATTTATGTGAACCCGGACGCCCCGCCGATCTCCGGCAGTGCCCTGGAGGAACTGGTTGCGCAGTTCCGTTCGGTGGCGGGCACCATCGACCGCCTCAGTCGCCTGTACACCGCCGAGGTGTTGTGGGAGATGGTGTACGGCGAGTCACTGTCCCTGGAGCAGATGCGGGATGAGCAGGCGGTCAGCCGTTTCAGCGAGCAGTTAAGTGAGCGCTTACTAACCGTGGCGAGCAAGGGCAGCCTGTACACCGTGGTCGTTCGCAAGGACCAGGAGCGCCAGCTGTACTTCCCGGTGGTGAAGCTCCTGGCCCATGGCGTCGAGTCCGAAACCGAGTACCATCACGAGTTCTTTGCCTCCGGTGAATACCGCAGCCTCGTTGCCCTGGGGGCCACGATCAATACCCTTATTGAGGAGGAAGGTTACTTCAAGCGGGGGGAAAAGACCCTGGCGACACGCAGCTTTGCCGAGGGCCTGGACTGGCTGATGGCGGAAGCCCGAAGGGGCTACAGCATCCAGCGCTACAAGGGCCTCGGTGAGATGAACCCGGAACAACTGTGGGAGACGACCATGGACCCCGAGGTGCGCCGCATGCTCAAGGTCACCATCGAGGATGCCATTGGCGCCGACCAGATCTTTACGACCCTGATGGGCGACCACGTGGAACCCCGCAGGCTTTTTATCGAGGAAAATGCGCTGTCAGTGGCAAACCTGGATGTGTAGGGCGCAGTTACCGCCAGGTTTCAGCTGATTGCACATTTCTAATAATCGGGGACAGACCACATTTTGTATGATGCGTAAATCCGAGAGCCTGATAAACGTGGTCTGTCCCCGTTGTTTCTATGCCACCCATCAGGTGGCGGAGAGGTCTCGCGGGTCTGCAGGTTTCGGGGGGGTCTCCGGGTTCTCATGATGCAAACCGTGTTGATTGCCCGCCGCATCCGACGGTCGGTCCAGGGTGCCGACATCCAGTACCGGTGAGGCGTCGATATGTTCAGCATCCATCATATAGGCAATGCGCTGCAGCGCCGCAATGATCGATGTTTGCTCCCACTCCTGCAGGTTATTGAACTGCCGGGCGAACTGGTGTTGCAGTGGTATGGGGGCGTCTCGCAGCGCCTCAATACCTTTGTCCGTGAGGCAGGTGTGCACCTTGCGTTTGTCTACTGAAGAGCGTTCGCGCTGAATCAATTCCTTTGTTTCAAGCCGATCCAGTATGGTGGTGACTGTAGCCTGACTAAGGCTCACGTCCTTTGCCAGTTCCCCAATGGTCCCCCCTTCCAGCTTGCGGATGGCCTGCAGGAGGAGTATCTGCGGAGCTGTCAGCCCCGAGATTTTCGCCAGCTGACGCGAATGCAAGTCCGTTGCGCGAATAACCCTTCGCAGAGAAGTCAGAACCTCTTCTAATCGGTCCAATTGCAGCTCCAATCAAGCATTCTCGGGCCGATTATACTCTGCATTGGCATACCGAATTTGCTTTTGAGCACCACTTCAGAATGTTCACCTGGAAAACTCAAGCAATCAAAGCCGTCGCTAATCCTTACAGTGTTTATCGTGCCAGGACGGGGCATCATCTGAGTATCAGGAAACCCTCTTTGGTGAGCTTTCCGCATCGGCCGGTCCGCAGCCAGCGCTGGCCATTGATTTCGATTATCGCTGTGGCGGCCTGCACCGGCGCGTTGAGATAGCCGGTCATGATCTGGCCGCCACGGACCAGCACCTGTCCCTCGGCGCCCAGT